>JANXMC010000813.1 GCA_025354825.1 Myxococcales bacterium | reverse complement strand
GTCAAGCCCAAGCCCCGCGTGAATTTCGAGGCCGGAGACGAAATTCGCGTCATCGATGGCGCGTTTGCGAACTTCTCGGGCACGGTCGAAGAGGTCAAGCCCGACAAGCAGAAGCTCAAGGTCAAGGTCTCGATCTTCGGGCGCGCCACGCCGGTCGAGCTCGACTTCGCACAAGTCGAGAAGCGCGCCTGATTCCACGAGCCAGTATCCGAAACCCCCAATGCGATCACTACGGACTTCGCCAAGAGCGAAACTCCCGTAGGAGCAGCGAGAAGACGCCATGAAGAAAGTCACAGGACAGGTCAAGTTGCAGCTGGTTGCCGGTAAGGCGAGCCCGGCTCCCCCGGTCGGCCCCGCGCTCGGCCCGCACGGCATCAACATCATGGGCTTCTGCAAGGAGTTCAACGCGCGCACCGCGGGCGGCGACATGATCATTCCGGTCGTGCTCACCATCTTTAGCGATCGTTCGTTCAGCTTCATTCTTCGCACCCCGCCGGTCAGCGTTCTTCTCAAGAAGGCCGCTGGCCTCTCGACGTCGAAGAAGCCCGGTTCGGGCTCGAAGGAGCCGAACAAGAACAAGGTCGGCAAAGTCACGTCGACGCAGGTTCGTGAGCTCGCCGTTCAGAAGATGGGCGACATGAACACGACAGACCTCGACGCGGCGATTCTCACGGTGCGCGGAACCGCGCGCTCGATGGGTATCGACGTCGTCGAAGGCTGATCTTCGCGACTCGTGCTACGAGGCGTCCGGCAGGACGCGAAAGCACGCAAAAGTTCTAAAAGTGTTCGCGAGCTCGAATGGTTCGAGCCCGCGATAGCGAGAAACCTCGACACCACCACCTCGGTCTCACCTGAGACCGAGCAGCCTCGAAAGGGCGCGGTGGGAGGCTATCCAAACGGAGCCGATAAGGAGGAAAATGCCGAAGCTCCCCAAGAAACGCGCGAAGCTCGAAGACTTGTTCGATCGCGCGCGCAAGTACACGGTGGAGGAGGCGGTCGCCCTAGTAAAAAAGGCGAAGTATGCCAACTTCGATGAGACGGTCGACATTGCGATCCGGCTGGGCGTGAATCCAAAACACGCCGATCAGATGGTTCGTGGTGCGCTCGTTCTCCCCCACGGTACGGGTCAAACCGTCCGTGTTCTCGTCTTCGCAAAAGGCGACAAAGAGCGTGAGGCCCGCGAGGCCGGCGCCGATTTCGCTGGAAGCGACGACATGGTCGCCAAGGTCTCGGAAGGCTTCTTGGACTTCGATCGCGTTATCGCGACGCCCGATATGATGGGCGCCGTCGGTAAGCTCGGTCGCGTTCTTGGCCCCCGCGGTCTCATGCCGAACCCGAAGGTCGGAACGGTCACGTTCGACGTCGGGAACGCCGTGCGCGAGGCCAAGGGCGGCAAGATCGAGTACCGCGTGGAGAAGGCTGGCATCGTCCACGCCCGCATCGGCAAGCTCTCGTTCGCCGAGAACGCCCTCGCCGACAACGCGTTGGCGCTCATCAATGCGCTTGTTCGCCAGAAGCCGTCGACGGCCAAGGGAACGTATCTCCGGAGCATCACCGTCTCTTCGACGATGGGCCCCGGCGTCAAGGTCGAGCCCGCGATCTTCATGGGCCGGACCGAGGAGGCGTAAGCCATGCTCAAGGACACCAAGACCACGCAGATCAGCGAGATCAAGGGTCGCTTCGACCGCATGACCGCCGCCGTGCTCCTTGATTACAAGGGCATGACGGTCGCGAATGTGACCAAGCTCCGCGTCGAGTTCCGCAAGGCCGGCGTGGACTACAAGGTCTGCAAGAACTCACTCGTCAAGCAGGCGCTCAAGGGGACGGCGTACAGCGACAAGCTGGGCAAGAACCTGACGGGCATGACGGGCGTTGCCTGGAGCTACGAAGACCCGAGCGCGGCCGCCAAGGTCGTGAAGGCGTTCAAGAAGGACGCTGCGGGCGACAAGCTCCAAGTCAAAGCTGGCCTCATCGATGGCTCGGTCCTCGACGCACACGCTGTCGAGAACCAGCTCGCGACGATGCCCGGCAAAGACGAGCTCCGCGCGATGTTGCTTGCGACGCTCCAGGCGCCGCTGCAGCAGTTCGTCGCCCTCCTCCAGGCTCCCACGCAGAACTTCGTCTACCTGTTGGCAGCGAAGGAACGCGAAGGCGGCCAGTAACCAAGCCCCTGGTATTGACCATCCACCCCGCGGCCAGCCCGCGCGGTGCCAGTTTTTTGAAAGTACGGAGAATCGAAAATGGCAGACATCAGCAAAGAGCAGGTCGTCGACTTCCTCTCGAACCTTCCCGTCATCCAGATCGCTGAGCTCATCAAGACGCTCGAAGACAAGTGGGGCGTGAAGGCCTCGGCTCCCGTGATGGTTGGCGGCGGCGGCCCTGCGGCAGCCCCGGCGGCCGCCAAGGAAGAGCAGACCGAGTTCACCGTTGAGCTCAAGGAAGCCGGCGCTTCCAAGATCAACGTGATCAAGGTCGTTCGCGAGATCACGGGCCTCGGCCTCAAGGAAGCCAAGGACCTCGTTGAGGCGGCTCCCAAGGCGCTCAAGGAAGGCGTCTCGAAGGCGGACGCCGACGAGATGAAGAAGAAGCTCGAAGAGGCCGGCGCCAAGGTCGAGCTCAAGTAACGGAATTGACGAACTTTTTTCTTCAGCCGAGCAGATAGCCGCGAGGGACGGCGCGCCGGGAGACCCCCCGGTCGCGCGCGTCCCTTTCGGTGCTTCTATCGGATGCTTTCTTGACCCCCACCTCTCTCCGGAGGCGGGTCTCTTAGTCGTGTGAGAAGCGCCCCAGTACACCGGCAAACGCGCGTGCCGGAGAGCTGAGAGCGGCACCGCTTACCGGTGCCGCGGGCCCAATCGACATCGGTTAGCGATGTCAGGGCTCGGGGGCGATCGATTCGCGTAGCGAGCAGGAGCGGCGATGGCGAGTGTCATCCAATCGAACTTCCGAATCCGCAAGAACCTTGGCCAGGTCCAGCGTGTCATCGAAGTTCCGAATCTCATCGACATCCAGAAAACCTCGTACGACAAGTTCCTACAGTCCACCGTTCCGGTGAACGAGCGGACAGAAGTCGGCCTCCAAGCCGTCTTCCGGAGCGTCTTCCCGATCAAGGATTTCAACGGGACGAGTGAGCTCGTCTTCGTTAGCTACAACCTCGAGAAGCCCAAGTACGACGTCGAAGAGTGCCGCCAACGCGGCATGACCTACGCGGCACCCATCAAGGTGACGACGCAGCTCATGATCTACGACACCCGAGATGGCGGGGAGCGCATCGTCCGCGACATCAAGGAGCAGGAGGTCTACTTCGGCGAGATCCCGCTGATGACGGACACCGGTACGTTCATCATCAACGGCACCGAGCGCGTCGTCGTGAGCCAGCTCCACCGGAGCCCAGGCGTCTTCTTCGACCACGATAAGGGGAAGACCCACTCGAGCGGCAAGGTGCTCTACAGCGCGCGCGTGATCCCGTATCGCGGCTCGTGGCTCGACTTCGAGTTCGACCCAAAGGACATCATCTACGTCCGCATCGATCGCCGTCGGAAGATGCACGCGACGGTGCTCCTCCGCGCCCTCGGCTACTCGACGCAGGACCTGCTCAACTACTTCTACAACACCGAAACGGTGTACCTCGACAAGGGCGGCAAGCTCTCGAAGAGCGTGGAGTATGAGCTCCTCGCGGGTCAGCGCGCGACGCGTGACATCAAGGTCGGCAACGACGTCATCGTCAAAAAGAATACGAAGTACACCAAGGCCGCGATCAAGAAGCTCAAGGAGGCGAAGGTCGATCGCCTTCCCGCCGAGCCCGAAGAAGTCGTCGGCAAGGTCGCCGCACACGACGTCGTCGACAAGGAGACCGGCGAGGTCATCCTCGAGGTCAACGAAGAGCTCACCGACGCGCGTCTCGAGAACCTCCGCAAGGCGGGCATCGAGTCGTTCAAGGTCCTCTTCATCGACGGTCTTAACGTCGGCTCGTACCTCCGCGACACGCTTCTCGCCGAGAAGGTGAAGACAAACGAGGACGCGATCATGGAGATCTACCGGCGCCTCCGCCCCGGTGATCCGCCCACGCTCGAGACCGCGAAGACGCTCTTCCACAACCTGTTCTTCAACCCGGAGCGCTACGACCTCTCGAAGGTCGGCCGCCTCAAGTTGAACTACAAGTTCTACCGGGACCTCCCGGAGGACCAGCGCCCCGCGCTCGACACGCAAATTCTCACGCCGCAAGACATCCTCGAGACGGTGCGTCACCTCATCGAGCTCAAGAACGGTCGCGGCTCGGTCGACGACATCGATCACCTCGGCAACCGTCGCGTCCGCGCGGTCGGTGAGCTGATGGAGAACCAGTACCGCATCGGCCTCGTGCGGATGGAGCGCGCGATCAAAGAGCGCATGAGCATGTCGCAAGAGATCGACACGCTGATGCCGCACGATCTCATCAACGCGAAGCCC
>JANXMC010000810.1 GCA_025354825.1 Myxococcales bacterium | reverse complement strand
CGTGCGCGGCGCGATGCTCGCGCGAAAGCCCGCCGTGGTCTCGCGTGCGCCCTTGCCGAGCGCTCTTCCGGTCACCGTCCACGATGATCGCCGCGAGATAACAGCCCCCCCCGCCGCGGCGCCCACCGTGCCTCGGAGGCGTGAGCTCGATAGCGACAACCCCTTTTAGGAATGGGCTCTCCGCTTCCGCGTCGCCAGGCGTGATCGTTGCTCTGCGTCGGCTGCGTGAATCGGTGTCTGCGCGTGGCGCAGGCAAGCCCCACTCGTTCTAGGAGGTCTTCCATGCGAACGGTTCCTGCACCCTGTGCTCTGCTGCTCTCCGTCGCCTGCCTTGTGAGCTGCGCCGACGGCGGCGGCGCACCCATCGTGGGGGAGGGCGAATCGCCTGTTGTACAAACCGATGAAGCGCTAACCGCACCCACCCACGCAGCGTTTGCGTCAAACTTCGACGGCCTGGGCACGCCCTACGGAGGATGTGGTGTGCCTCAGGGCGCGCTTGGTACTTCCAATTTCGTCGCGCTCAACGTGCAGAATACACCCCACGACTACAGTCAAGGTCTCCCAAGACCCGTGATGAACGGAGAGAAGCGTGGTGAGTTCGACAACGGACGCAACTGCGGCCGCTGGGTTCGCGTAACCATCGGCGACAATTGCACGAAGAACAATTCGGGTAAGCCCGGCGTGAAGATATGTGAGGGCGGGGCCGTCGCAGACGGTGCCAACGGCGCGACTCTCGACCTGCTCGTCGCCGACTCGTGTCAGGACAACAACGCGTGGTGCCGAGACGACCGCTACCATCTCGATCTCTCTCGCGCGTCGCTGGGCCATTTCCGAAAGAATGGTCGGAACGTTGGTGATTTGGCGGCAACGTGGGGAAACCGGAAGATCTCTTGGAATTACGTCGCCGCGCCGAGCTACCGGGGCGACGTCGAAGTCGGCTTCGGCCAAGGCGCCGACCCGCGTTACTACTTGAACGTGATCGTCACGAATTTGCCGAACGGCATTCGTGGGGTCGATAGGCTCGTGAACGGCGCGTGGGTGGCGGCCACGATGGTGGGGGACCTGGGGCAGGCCTACCAACTCCCGAACGGCCCCACGCCGTATGAAATTCGCGTCCGCGACGCGGACGGCAAGCTCGTGTTCGGCGGCAGGCAGTACACCTTCGGCTTTCCCGCGAGCTGCGGCGCGAAGTGCACGAGCGCCTACACGCACGCGGCAGTCTCGGTTCACCCATGAGCGATGACGCAGGTCACGCGGCGCGCACCCCCGGCTGTGGAATTTCACACAGTCGTGGGGCACTCGAAGTGCGCTTTCGCACAGCCGCTCCTGGCTAGCCGCCAACGCCACGGGGCGCGCCCATTGCATTCACCACAATCGACATTAAAACCGAAGGGGGTTCACATGTTTGGAAAGTTCGCCGTCGCCGCTCTCGCCGTGGTGTCCCTGACCGTCGCGTGTACCGCGCAGGTCGCAACCGTTGAGGAGCAAGAGGAGATAGGGCAGAGCACCGAGGCGGTGAGCGTCCCCACGTTCCCGCACTGCCCCTTCAACCCGGTGAACGCACCGAACATGAGCGACGTCTCCGTCGAGGGCAACCCCAATAAGCCACTCTGGGGGTGGATGTACCAAAACTGCCCGAACAAGAATACCACCGACACCTTCGCGAATACGGGGATTGAGAAGCAGCTTCGAGACGCCGGGTGTCACTACAAAACCCGCATCTACCATGAGACGCAGCCGGGTAGTAAGTGCAACGCGTGGTGGTTCGCGGCGTACTGTCCCGACACGGCGTTGGTGAAAAGCATTCAGGACCAGCACCAAGGTCAGGGCTACATCTGGGCGCAATCCGGCCCCGTGGAGTGCACGCAGAACTACTGGTACAACGGCACGAATCGCCTTCAGAAGAACGACAATCCGCTCACGGCAGGGGGTCATCGCGTCGTGCGTTGGGACCCGTCGGACGGGAGCTCGCCCGTCCTCGCTGCAGGCGTGTCGGCGGATCGGTTCGTGGCGGACGGCTGGGGTAGATGCCCGGCCGGCCATACAAATGCGACGTGCATGTTGAAGTCGTCGTCGTTTGGCTCGTTCGACAATTCCCGCCACTGCCAGGCGAACAGACTCTGTCTGTGAGAGGTTACGTGTGATGACGAATAAGAATGCTCGACCCCTGGCCGCACTGGCCTCACTCGCCTCGCTTGCAACACTCCTCGCTTCGTTGGCGATGGCGTCCGCCGGCTGTTCGGACACTGCAGACTCGTCGCCCGGGGCCGACGCTTCGCGCGGCGATGCGAGTGCCGACGCGTCACCCAACCCCTCGTCGCCGGACGCATCGCGCGACGGGGGGGCGACGCCGGACGCGAGTGACGCGGGGCGACCAGCCGACGCGGCGGCGATCGACCTCTGTAGGTGGGTCTTGACCGACGGCGGCGTCGAGACGATTCCCGCCGATCACGTGGGGGACTTCTTCCTCGAGTTCTCGCTCAACGCCTACGCCCCGGACAGCATCGTCGACTGCCGCATCGCTGGATTCTTCGGCGACTCGGACCCCGAGGTCTTCAACAGGCGAGGCACAGAGTGGCTCCGCGCGTTCCTCGCGTGTCCGGACGCAAACTTCGACGCGGGCGTTGCCGGCTACGCGCTCGTGCCCCCCGAGGCGCTCGCGAGCGTGTCGAGCAAAGACTTCACAGCGCTCAACGCCATCATGGTCACCAAGGGGCTCGGCGCAAAGAACGACGGGCAGCCGTACATCTCGACAGCGGTCCTCGGCGCGGCCGCGGCGAAGCTCGAAGCGCTGCGCGCGACGGTCGTGCGCTCGGACGCCGGCACGTTCACGCACGCCGACTGCCCAGCGGACGGCGGACCCCAGGGCGACTAATCTGAGAACCGCGACGAGAGGCATCATGGGTATACGCCGATTACGCGCGACACGGCGAGCGAGGGGCGCGGTCGTCTTGCTGCTCGCGAGCGCGTGCGGCGGCGTAGACCCTCGCTCCGAGGCCCTGTCGACCACGTCGGCCGCCATCATCAACGGACAGCCCTCGGGGCCCGCCCGCGACGCCGTGGTCGCCGTCAAACTCGAATACACGGACCGCGGCGAGCTTCGAAATAGGAGCTGTTCGGCGGTGCTCGTGGCGCCGAATCTCATCGCCACGGCCAAGCACTGCGTCTTCGGGTATACGCCCACGGAGTGCTCTCCCGAGGGCGTGCCGCCACCGGGTTCGGAGGGGTACATCGCCGAGGGCGCGCAGTTCGCCGTCGTTTCGTCCGACGGCGCCATCCGCGCGCGGCCGCTCCGCGTCGTCAGTCTCGAGACGACGAGCTTTTGCCGCGACGACCTCGCGTTCGTCATGCTCGACACGCCGCTCGTCGGTCCCATCGCACCCCTTCGCGCGACGCGTGAGACGCGCGCGGGGGAAGCGGTCATCGTCGCCGGCTATGGAGATGGGGCCAACGGTGTCTCGACGGGCGCGCGCTTCGAGCGGAGCGATCTCACAGTCAGCTCGGTGGGGCCGGCGTCGGCGATCGGCGAGGGCGGCGCCGTCGCCGGCACGCCTCGCACGTTCGTGCTGCCGGGAGGAGCCATTTGCTTTGGAGACAGCGGCGGCGGGATCTACTCGAAAGAGACCGGCGCCGTGATCGGCATTCCTTCGCGCAATGCGGTGAGCAACACCGATCAGGACGTCTCGGTATGCCTCGATGCTCACAACTTTCTCACATCGGTCGATCTTGCGCGCTACGAGTCGCTGACCGAGCAAGCCTTCGCAGCCGCCGGATACCCGCGCTGGATCGAGGGCGCGCCGCACCCCAACGAGGGGGCGAGCTGCGCGACCGACGCCGACTGCAACGGCATCCCGTGCGCGCTCCCTGAAGGGCGCTGCGCCCAACACTGCGGCGACGAGCAGGCGTGCCCCTCGGCGTTCCGGTGCGCGCCGCCGGGCGACTCGCTCGCGTCGCGCGAGACGTGCGTCGCCGAGCCCAATGCGGCGGACGCGGGGGCCGCTCCCCCGGGCGCGGCGCCGGATCCGTCCCCGTTCCGAGTGTCGTGCACGGTTTCGCAGCGCGCACCCGGCGCGCCGCACGAATCGTCGCTCGCTGCCGTCGCAGGAGCGTCGCTGGCTTTGTGCGCGGGCGCGTGGATGCGAGCGTCGCGCCGCCGACGTGGGCTACGCACATGACCGCGTTTCGAAGATGGCAGGTCGCTCCCCTGGCCCTCGCCCTCGCCCTCACGCTCGCCCTCACGTTCGCGGCGGGGCTCGGCTGCAGTTTCGTATTGAACCTCGACAGCGCGCAGTGCTCGACCAACGGCGACTGCGAGAAGCTCCAGGGTGCATTTGCCGGGAGCACGTGCAGCTACGGAACGTGCGTGCGTGAGGGCGGCGTCGGGGGGAACGGCACGTTTGGCGACGCGGCTACGCCGGATGCGGGCCCGCCGTGCGTATCGAACGCCGAGTGCTCGCGGAAGGCGATCGATCAACCCGCGATATGCCGCGTCGAGGGGAGCACGAGCCACTGCGTCGAGCTCAAAGTCCCCGACCTATGCACAGCGGTCATCGACGAGAACGCGACGCCGGCGCCGTGGCTGGACGACAACGCGATCATCGTGGGCGGCATTCTCGATCTCGTCTCTCCCGACCCTCTCGAGCGCCCGTCGGTCGCGAGCGTCGCCCTCGCTTTTCGCGAATTCCAGGCGAGCTACGGCGGCATTCCGGGGGCCGTGAGTGGAGGCCCAAGCCGGCCGCTCGTGGCGGTCCTCTGCCGGCGCGAGCCGAACGTACGCGACGCGGTCGCTCGCCATCTGTTCGATGAAATCGGCGTGCGGTCGGTGATTGCCCACTTGCCCGAAAACGAGATGGTGGAGTTTTATCAAAAGTGGGCCCAGCCCCGGTCGCTCTTCGTCTTCAACCCGGGCTACTCGACGAGCATCCTCGAGATCCCCTCGCGTGAGGCGAACGGGCGCTACTGGCACGCGATTGGCGACGCGCGCGATCTCGCTCCCGTCTTCACGGCGCTCATTCGCCAGGTGGAGGCGCGGGTAAAGGCCGCCGCGTCGATCGCCACAATCAAGCTTGCGCTGGTGCAGTCGTCTTTCCCAACCGACCGCGCCGTCGCCGCGGCGTTGAAGACGACGCTTCAGTTTAACGGCAAGAGCTACTACGAGAACGGCGCGAGCTACCTCGAACAGACCTACGACGCCGCGAAACCCGATACCTACGCGAGCGTCGCGGCCGCGATCGTCGACGCCCGACCGCAGGTGATCGTGGTGATGGGGCGCGAGGAGTTCTTCGAGAATGTCGCGCCGGCGATCGAGGCGAGCTGGCCCACCGGTGCCACGCCGCCGACCTACGTGCTCGGCAACGAGGTGTCGCCGGGGAACGACCCGAACGACTCACTCCGCACGTTCCTAGGCGAGCTGCCCGCGGGCTCCGAGAAGCGCTTCGTAGGAGTGGCCGCCGAGAGCCCGGCCGACCACGCGCTCTACGACGGGTACGTGGGGCGCGCCACCGCGTCGTTTCCAAAGTTGAAGGCGAGCAACTACAAGGGCGGTTTCGAGAACTTTTACGATACCGCCTACGCGCTCGCGTATGCCTACTACGCCGCTCCCGGCCAAGGACCTCCTGACGCGCTCGCCATCGGCGCCGGGATGCGCGCCGTGGTCTCCGGAACAGCCGCAATCAGCGCCGCGCCTGGCGCGTACACCGCTGCGCTCACAGCCATCAGGCGCGAGACCCGCACGGACGGCGGCTCGGGAGGCGTGCTGCTGCAAGGGACCATGGGGCCATGGACGAGCGACCTCTCGAAGTTCTCACGGATCCTTCGGGGCAGCGTCTACTGCACGCGCCGAGTCAGCGAGACCAAGGGGGCCAATCAATTCCAATTTCAGCCCGACGTCTACCGGTTCGACACGAGTACGAAGGCGCTCATCAACCCGATCAAGGGCGCTTGTTCGCTCGACTACCCGTGAGGGAGCTTGGGATGACGCCCCAACGTGTGGGACCGCCCGCGCCACGCGCCGCCCTCGCGCTCGTGGTCGCCCTGTTGATGCCGCTCCTCGTGACGAGGCCCGCCTCTGCGCAGACGTCGGGCGAGAAAACGGCCGCGCCGACGACGCAGGTGACGATGCCGCTCGCGCCGACCGACGCCCAACGGCGAGAGGCGAAGGAGCGGTTCGATCGCGGCCTTGTGATGTACCGAGAGGGCGATCTCCAGCTCGCGCTCTTGCAGTTCGAGCGCGCCCACGAGCTCGTTCCACTTTATCGTGTACTCTACAATATCGGCCAGGTGCAGCAGCAGCTGCGTATGCACGCGCGTGCCGCGGTCACGCTCGAGCGGTATTTGCGCGAGGGGGGAGACGATATCCCTCCGGATCGCCGTGCGGCCGTCGAACGCGACCTCGAGTCGCTCCGTTCTCGAATTGGACGCGTTCACGTCGCCGTGAACGTACCGGGCGCAGAGGTCAGCATCGGCGGCAGGGTCGTTGCGCGCGCGCCGATGAGCGACGGCGTCCTCGTCGACGCAGGCGAGCAGCGGGTCTCGGTCGCGAGCCCGGGCTATGCAACCGAGTTTCGCACCATCGTCCTCGCGGGCGGCGACGAATCGACCGTTTCCGTGACCCTCGTTCGACCCGTGGACCCAGTGACGGCGTCGGTCGCCGCAGAAGCGGCGCGCCGCCCGACCAACACGCGGGCCATCGCGCTGTGGGCGACGACGGGCGCGCTAGGCGTGGGGACCGGCGTGCTTGGCTATCTCGCGCTCGACAGCGCGAAGAGCCTCGCGGCGAGCCGGGTCACCTACGGAACGCCGCAGTCCGAGCGGGATGTGTTGAAGACGCGGGCGACCTCGTTGGCGCTCGCGACCGACATCGTCGGGGCCCTCACCGTCGTTAGCCTGGGAGCTGCGACGTACTTCACGCTCCGCCCAGCGCCCGCGACCAGCGGGCATGCACGTACGCTCGGGGTCTCGCCAACGGTCGGCGGCGTCGTCGTGTCGGGGCAGTTCTAGCCGGTGCCAGCGCGGCTCACGGCTTTCGGGGTCGTACGATTTTGTAGCGATCCATGCGCGCCATGAGCGCGTACCGCGAGATGCCGAGGAGCGCCGCGGCACGACTCTGGTTGCCTCCCGCCTCTTTCAGCGCGCCGACGATCCGATCGTATTCGACGCCGTCGAGCGCGTCCCTCAACGACGCCGGAGGCTGCGGCGCGGAGGGTGGTGGTGATGGCGGTGATAGCGGTGATGGCGGTACGACCGCCGCGGTGCTTGTGCTGGTGTTCGCGGTGCTGACGCGCGCGTCGTCGGGCGCCCGTGCCGCTTGCACCTCGAGCCCGTCGATGACGAGATCGAGCGGCGTGAGCACGTTGCCTTTCGCCATGACGACGGCGCGCTCGATGACGTTGCGAAGCTCGCGCACATTGCCCGGCCAGCCATGGGAGGCGAGTCGCGCGGCCGCGGCGTCGGAGAGCGCCGGCGCCGGGCGGCCCAGCTTCGAGGCCGCCGCCCGTGCGAAGCGCTCCGCGAGCGGCCGGAGATCCGCCGGGCGATCGCGCAGCGGCGGAAGCAGGATGGACATCCCGTTCAACCGAAAGAAGAGATCGGCGCGGAAGCGCCCCGCGGCGACCTCTTGGCGCAGATCTTTGTGGGTCGCCGCGACGATTCGCACGTCGACCTTTCGGGCTTTTACGGCGCCGACGCGCATGACGTCGCCGGTTTCGAGGACGCGAAGGAGCTTGGCCTGCATCGCGGGCGGCATGTCGCCGAGCTCGTCGAGCATCAACATTCCGCCGTCCGCGGCTTCGAAGAGGCCCGCCTTCGCCTGCACCGCGCCCGTGAAAGCCCCGCGCTCATAGCCGAAGAGCTCGGACTCGAGGATCGATTCCGAGAGGGCCGCGCAGTTCAGCTGCACGAACGGCTTCGTCGCGCGGGAAGACGCACGGTGGAGCATCACGGCGAAGACCTCCTTCCCCGTTCCGGTCTCGCCGAGGACGAGAATGTTCAGCGAGGCGGGGCCCAGCACGTCGAGATGGGAAAAGACGCGTCGCATCGCGGCGTCTTCGAGGACCGGCCCGTCGTCATCGTCGTCGCTGCGCAAGCCTCGAGCGCTCGCGCTCGAGGGTACGTGTGCGCGCAGAATCACGCATGACACGCTCCCCGCTTCGAAGGGCGTGCTCTCCCTTAGGTGAAAGGGCGAGCCCGGCTCGAGACGTTTGCCAGCGATGCGCGTGCCGTTCGTGCTGCCGAGATCCTCGAGCGAAAGCACCTCGCCCACGTGGATCCGCGCGTGCTCCCGGGAAAGAGTCGGGTCGGCCGAGACGACGTCGCACTCGGCCCCGCGGCCGATCGTGAAGGAACGCCCCGGCGTGAGCGCCACGACCGACACACCTTCCCTCGTCGATACGACGAGCTGGTAGCCGTCGCCGTCGTCCAACTGCAACGTTCGCACGTCGAGCTTTTTGACGGTTTCGTCATCGGACGGAGTCGTTGGCCGGGATCCCATGGTCGACATCGAGGTGTGCCGAACAACGTGCGCGGCCGCAACCACTAGACCGTTCCGGCGCCGCAACGGCCATGGGTCAGGGCGTCGTGATGGCCTGCGGTGCGGTCTGCCCCATTTCCACGGATGAAAAGATGGTCTTGCCTTCCCACGTCCTCGCGAAGGCCTCGATGAGGACGCCATTCGCGTTGAGAAAGACGCGGCCGTCGTTGTGAATCGACGCAGCCTTTCCCCGTGTCCAGCCGCGGGCGGCCATGTCCGCGTCGAAGGCGTCGAAGACGTGATCCATCGACTCTGTCGATTCGTAAACGCGAATGCCGTAGGGCGCCCCCGACGCGACGGCGGACAGGATACGGCGCGCCCCGATTGGGCGAGGGGTCAACGCCGAGTCGTTGCCGGGCGCGTCCCCCGTGGCGGGGAAGAGATCGAACGCCATGAAGCGGCCCGACGTCCACGTGGTGATGACGTGGGTGCTGCCGTCGGGGGTCTTTCTTGCGAAGGCGTACAACGAGTCGCCGAAGACGGAGACGTCATGCGTCTTCACGAACTCTTCCATGCGTTGGGAGGTCGACCACGACGCATTCTTCCGGTCGACCAAGCAGAGAACGAACCCTTGATCGTCGTCCGTCGTGCGGAGGACATCGAGATGCTTGCGCTTGTCGGCCTTCGGTTTCTTCCCCTCGGGCGTCCCCGCTTCGGTGGCCTCGTCGAGAGCGCGCGACAAGCCGCTCGGATGCTCGTCGCAGACGGCCTGGAAGCGATCGAGCGCTTCGTTCACCCCGACGTGGAGCACCGCCGTCGAGACGTGCACTTCTTGGCCGTTGAGCAGCAGCGTCTTGGTCGTTCCGAGGACGTCGTTGAGCGCGGCAAGGTCGCGGCCGACGGACATCGTCTTCTCGCTCACGGCTCCCCACGCGGCGCGCACGGTGACGGCGCCGGCGACTGTGAGCACGCACGCGACGTAGGCGAGCACGCGGACGGCTCCCCGAAGCGCGCGTCCCGACTGGGTGCGGATCGCCCCGAGAGGATTCCATGTCTTGCGCGTCATCTCGGTCTCCCACTGTGAGGTGTCAAAAGAACGTGAACTTTCCCGTGATGGGAATGATGTCGATGACGTTCCCCTCTTTCGACTCGTCGTTACATAGGATGTAGGTCGTCGACTTGGCATTTCCACTCAAGACGAAGTCCCCCGCCCCTCCATGGACACTCACGGCCCCCTGGGCGCGGAGGATCACAGCCTTCGGAAAGAGCGGCGCCGTTCGAGAGGCGACGTCGTCGATAGATGCATTTGCTTCGGTGGACGCGCTCTGCATGTCGGGCTTGAACGCGGTGAGTGGCGCCATATCCGCATTGCCGAGCTCGATCCCCTTCAAGTCGTTCGCCGAGAGAACGTCGCCCGCATTCATCCCGCGATCGCAACCGTAGAAGGCCAGCGCGGCGCCGGCGGTGCGCGCGCTCCGGAGCGCCTGGAGCCTTAGCGAATAGTAGGTTACGGCGAAGATAATCCCCATGAAGAGAAGGATGAACGCGGCGATCACGATCAGCGCCTCTACGAAGATCGCCCCTCGTTCGCGCGCCCGATGGCGCGCCCGTGCCGTCGCGCGATAGGCGCTCTTCGTCGGCGGCGCCATCAATGCGCCACCAACGATTGGATATCCTGCAGCACCTTCGACCCCGCGCCCGTCCAGTGCGATCGGACCTTTGCCGAGAAGCCTTGGACGGTCTTGTCGATATCGCTCTGGAGGCCTGGGGCGGACCGCCCGCCCGAGCGAGCGAGGTTGCCGTCGGCCTCGGCGTTCACGAGCCTCAAGCGCGCGCGCCAGCGGAAATTCCAAAGCGCGTCGTCGCCACCGTTGCACTGGTCGTCGTGCCACGCTCCGTCGCAATCGTAGTACATTTCGGCTTGGGCGAATGCGACTGTGAAGTCCTTCGAGACGTCCTTCACCTTCGCTTCGCCGAACCCTCCGGCCTCGACCCCCTTCGTGCCGATCTTCGCCGCCTCGTCGAGATTCAGGCTGAGGAACGATACGTATTGGGCGGACGACTCGCCGTTGATCCACTCGTCTTGCCCATAGAGATTGGCGGGGCGCACGCGCCGATTGGCGGGCGGGTCGACGCCGAGCGCGTGGTTTGCCTTCTCCGCGGCGTCGCCTGCGAGCTCGTTGGCGGCGTCTACCGTGCCGCCCGTGAGGAGCTGATAGCAGCGATCTTCACAGGCGCGCTTTAGCTCACGCTTCGCGTCGGCGATGGCGACACACTCGTCGGACAGCGCGCATTTGGTCTCGACTTCGTTGCTTACTTCCGGCGGCAAATCGATTTCTGGAGGGTTCCCCCCCAGACCACAGAAAAAGAGCGCGCTGACAGGGTTTTTGAAGAGCTTCTTGGCAATGCCCAAGAGCTTTCCGATGACCGATCCGATGGGGCCGAGGCCGATCCTATCGAAGAGCGCCTTAACGAGATCTTGGAAGACCTCCACCGCCTGCCCGCAAAGCTTGCTTCCTGTGATGTCCTCTTCCGCCGGCAGCGCCTCCGCGGGATCGACGATGGCGCCGTCTCGGGTGACGACGGGCTCGTACCCACGGGCAACGAACTTCGGGGTAACGGTGGCGACGGCCTCGCCGTACATGGTCACGTGCTCCGCGACCATGCCGAGGCCCGACATCGCGGCGCTGATCACGGGTTGCTGCGCGACTTTGATGGGCGTGACGAAGCTTAGGGCGGCCGTCACCAAGGCCAACGGACCACCGCAAATGGGAGCGCCGATGAGCGTTGCGACGCAAACTGTGAGAATGGCCTCGAGCGCGATGAGCGCTGTCCAGATGACCATGATGACGAAGCGAATAGAGGTCACGACCGAGAGGATCAAATTGATGAGAACGAGCGTGTTCATGCCGCGCGCCTGACCCACCGCGGTGCTGAAGGCAACCGCGTCGGCGGCTTCTTGGGCGCGCTCGCGCGATGCAAGCGCATTGCCCACGCCGATCACGTACCAAAGAATTCCTACCAGAAGCACGCACAGCACGAGCCCGATCACGACGACCGCGCCTCGGTCGTCTCCGAGCGACGCACGCTTGTCTTTCGGGAGAGGTATGGATGTCATCTCACGAGCCCCTCGGTTTGTAGGTATAGCGAGCCCCTTGGTAGGGGTACGAAGCCTCCGCCGAGATGAGCGCGCGCGTAGCACCGCCGCCTCCAACGCCGGCGATGTTACTCTCCGGTTTCGCGAGCCCACATACGAAGACGCCCACCGGTACGACGGTGCAAATGAACTCCGCGGTGACGCGGACGCGCACCATCGGTGGCCTCCCCGATTCGGAGGGTGTGTACGACGTCTTCTCGGACGAACCGCCTGCGCCGTCGGGGAATTGAACCCACATTTGTGAGATCAGCCCGCCGTTGATGAGGGGGGACGCGGCCATGGCCGCCGCGTCTTGAGCGATCCCGCGGGGGCCATCGCTCAGCGAATGCATAGCGTCCTGAGGCTCGGCGATCGCCACCGCTCCGGCGCGCGCGGCACATACGGCCGCGTGTTGGACGGCAAGCTTGGCCACGCACAAAAGTCCGAGCTGCCAGAGCGCGAGGAATGTGATGAAAACAGGCAGGAATGCGATGAGAAACTCGACGTAGGCCGCCCCCCGGGTGTCGTCGTGAAGGCTTCGGCGACCGCGACGACGGGTGTGAGGGGAGGGCATGGTGACCGAGCCGATTGCATCGGTCGCGCCAAGCCTGGCGCCACGTGATTTGCGCGCTGAGCAAGGCTACGACGGCTCGGACGTTCCGTTCGGCGCACCCCCTCGCGCGTCTCGTGGGAACGCGCGCGCGTCCCTCGCGCACGAGGGGGACGCGGCTCGCGACGCGTCTGGGCCGCGAAAACCAAGCCCACTACCGCGCGCGTCTCGGCGCGCACACGTGGCTCGGGGGATGCAACCGCAAGGGGAAATGAGCACTCGGTGTTACGTCCGGAGGCGCCCGCGCTTCGTGGCGCTTACGGCCCTCGCGGCGGCGGCGCTGGTAGGCTTGACGATGTTGCGGCCTGTCCCCCTGGCCTACGCCCAGCCTCGCCCGCACACGCGGCATGAGCGCCGTGGCTTGGCGGACGGCGGTGCGCCTACGACCCGAGGGCCTCGGGTCGACCGCACGCCGCCGCCCGAGGCGCCGCCGTCGGAGGAGAGTGTCATCGCCCTCGCGCGGGCGAAGCTCGCCGAGGACGTCGTCGCGCAACGTACGACGCGCGACGAGCGACGGAGGGCGCGGCTCGAAGAGTACCGCGAGAAGTACCACGCCGTCGTCGGCACGCAGCCGTTCGTGTCCGAGATGCAGGCGCACGAAGAGCGGCTCGCCCGTTTGCAGCGCCTTCGCGCCGTGGCCTCCTCCGAGCTGCGGTCGGATGCGAAGAAGCGGATAGCGCGCCTCATGACGCGCGAGCAGACGCGCCACCTGCTCGTCATCCAGATGCTCGTCGCCAGCGGGACGGGCGGGCCTTGACTCGAAGGCCGCGCGCGTTCGTCAGGGACGCGCGGTGCGCCCGGGCCAAACGCAGACACGCCGACCCAGCGGCCGGATGCCCGAGAAACTCGCTGTTTCGTGCACGGCATATGCGCTGCAGAGCGCTCAATCTCTCTACTCGCCAACGACCCGCCCGCGATGGGCGTGCGCTCCGGGAGACCGGAATAAGGACGGTGCTGCGATGACACGACTCCGCTTTTGCTCGCTCCGGAAGTGCGTCTCCACCGCGCCCGTCGACCCTCTCATTCGCGATACGCGCGGCGCCACGATGACCGAGTATCTCGTCATCGTCGGCGTCGTCGCACTCGCGGCGGGCGCGGCGTTTGTGAAGTTCGACGGGGCCGTTGCCGCGGCGCTGCGGAAGGAGCCGGAGCAGACCGCGAAGCTCGACGGCGACGACTCGCAGCGAGGTGGCCCCACGGCGGCCGAGATCGCCGAAGCGGTCGCGTACGTACACGTGAACAACGTCGCCGGCGGGCAGCATGACCGCGAGATCGCAGACCACTTGAGCGGCCACGGCAAGGACGAGCACGGCGGGCCGCCCCCGGCGGACAGTCACGCGACACGTGGCGCAAGCACGCCGGGCACGCCGGGCACGCCAGGCACGCCAGGCTCGCCAGGCACGCCGGGCACGCTTGCGACCCTTCCCGCCACGACGACGCCGAACACAGCGCAGACGCCGCGGACCTCCCAGACGCCACCGATCGCCCGGACGTCACCGACCACACCGGCCGCGCAGACGCCACCGGATTCGAGGCTTTCCCAAACCTCCCAGGCCAGTACCCGCACGGCGGACAACTCTCCAACGGTTCCCCGCGACACGTCGAAGGTACCGGCAAAGGATTCACCCTTTTGCACGGGGCCGGGGTGCGGCGCCGGGACGTCGTGCTTCGTCTCGGGAACACCGGTGGCGACGACGAGCGGCGCGCGGGCGATCGAAGACGTGCATGCGGGCGACGTCGTTCTGTCCCGAGACGATACGACGGGCGAGACGCTGGAGCGCCCCGTTACCCGCGTGTTCGTGCGGCTCGGATCGTCACTCGTCGACGTCGAGGTGACCACGCCGAGGGGCGAGGCCGACGTCATTCGCTCGACGCCCGAGCACCCGTACTGGACGCTCGATCGCGGGTGGGCGACGGCCGGCAGCCTCTCCGTGGGCGAGCGCCTGCTCGACGCCAGGGGCTCCGAGCTCTCGGTCTCGCGCGTCGACGCGATCGCGGCGCAGGCGCTCGTCTACAATCTCGAAGTCGAAGGGACGCACACGTACTTCGCGGGGCGCGCGGCCGCATGGGTGCACAACACCTGCGCGGGGCTCCCCTGGCAACCCGGCGTCGGCGCGCTTCCCGCAGGCCCTATCCGAGATACCTTCGCGGGCGGCAAGGTCATCGACGTCCCCGCGTCCGACAAGCTCGCCAATCCCAAGTTGACGAAATTCGGTAATCCGAATGGGCTCACGTTCGTCCACGTCGACACCAAGCAGGCGATGAACTCCGGCGGCCGCTCGCCCATCGCCGCCGTTAGCCCGCTCGATTCGAAGAAGCCCGGGGTCGTCGCGGCGCAGTTCGTCAGCGTCCCCCATGGCGGAACGGTCGCGGGGAAGGTCGACGCGGACGCGACCCTGGTTCTCACGGACAACCTCACGGGGTGCACCGTCGCCGTGAAACCCGGCGCGCCCGACGTGCTCATCCACATCAATGTCCCCCCGAGCGACCGGGAGCCGGCCGAGCGCGCGCGGGCCTATGTCGACCGCCAACTTAGCCGCCAGGGCATCGACCCGGCGAACCCTGGCAACGCCGTCATCGTCCGGCCAGAGGACTACGGCTGGACGGGAGACGCCCCCACGGCGGGTTTCGTGTACGGGCAGCGCGACGCCGCGTCGGGTGACATGAAGTACTACCTCGTCTAGCATTCGCTCTCGAACCAGATCACCCGCTCGAAGGACATCACGCCCGATCGCGCCGCTTCGTCAACGGCGCCCGACACCGCGCGCGTGGTTGCGGAGAGCTGGCTCTCGGCCGTCAAAGAGGTGACGCCCGAAAATCTCGCCGATGCCGCGGCCACGTGGCGCGCGAACCTCACCCAGCTCGGCGCGGCGCCTTCGTCGTCGCGCGGCGCGCTCGACGAGCACACCGAGGCCTACGCGCAGGCTCTCCGCGATGTCGCGCGCGTCGCGCTCACGGGTGCGCCGTCGACACCGCCCTCGCCCGAGCAGACGGCTGCCACCAACGCGCGCATCGAGAGCTGGGTTCAGGGCGCGGCCGACCCCCAGCTCGAGGATGCGATCGCGAAACTGAGCGGCCCCGCGGCCGCGCAGGTGATTGCAAAGATCGAGCTCGATACCGTCTGGCACCCCGATGCGACGCGCGACGCGCCCGCCGCCGGCAACGGGCCCTGCGGCGCCCGCCCCTGCTACACCGACTTCTCCACGGCCTTCCAGCCGAACGACGTGGTGTACGGCAACGGGACCATCCCCCGCTTCGAGGCCGGGCGCCCCGAAGGTCCGCGAACCGATGCGCTCAGGGAGCTCGATAGCGCTCGCGGCATCGCCGACAAGCTCGGTATCGCCCCGGAGGTCGTCCCGCCCAATCGGCGCTTCATTACCCACGATGCGCTCAACAGTGCGGCGTGGCCCGCGCTCAATACCGACAAAGCGCGGCTCGACGATTACTACGCAGACCAAGAGATCGACGAGCTTTCGTGGGGCAATGCCGACGATGCGTCGCGCGCGAAAGCATATCGCGATTACGTAAAGGACCACCCGAAGTACGATGTCGCCAACGAGGCAAATCGCTCGGCCCAGTCGACCAATCCCAACGTGCCTGGCGCCACGTTGGGTCGACAGGTCTACTGGCACCACACGAGCAAAGCGGGGCTCGCGTTCCAGCTCACTCAAACGGCGGGGTCCGTTCACTTCATCATCGGTGACGGCGCGACCCTCGACACGTTCGTCGAGAACGCGACGGATAAGAAGTCGAAGTTTGGTTTGAGCGTCACGTCGAGCGAGATTCGCTGGCTTTACCGCCACCGAAACGAGCCCGGCACGCAAGACCGCGTCCGGTTCTGGGGGCCCAGCGGCGAAATCCCCCAAGCGGCGATCTTCGACGACCCGCGCTGGCGCACCTACGAGATGAATCGACGTCACGCGAAGAACTAAGCTCGGCGTCCCTGCGGCGCGCGGCACGAACGCGGCCGCTTCCACGACGGACGCGCGCCGCGCCCTCGCGGCGTCTTCACGACGAGATCGCCTATGCGATTCGCGTGAATGCGCGTGGCCCGGGGCGTGCAAAGGCAACTCACGAGGAAAGCGAGGAGGCAAAATGATCCGAAGACTGCTCTCGAGGAAGGTGCGAATCACGGCGGCGGTCGCCGTACCGCTCGTCGTCGTACTTGGGTATCTAGGACACACCGCGACGGCGCGCTCGGCGACGCACGAACACGGCGGAGAGCCGAACGCGGGGGCGGCGCCTGCCGCGGCACTCGGTGCGAGCACGCCGGTGCAGTTGCAGTATGCAAAGAAGCTCGACGAGCTACGGGAAACCCGTAACGCGCGCCGCGCGAAGCACCTGCGTGAGGCCGAGACGAAGTACCAAAGCTTGAACGGCGTGGCGGGCTTCGACGAGGAGATGGTCACGCACACGTCGAGGGTCGCGCGGCTGCGGCGCGCGGGCGCCCTCTCCGTCGCCGAGGGGCGCCCCTACGCGGTTCGGACGCGGCTGTTGGGCCTCCTGACGCGCGAGATGGATCGGCATCGAGCCGTCATCGGCGCGCTCGAGACGCAGAGCGAGAGCGCGAAGGTGACGCCATGAACGCCAAGAGCCCCGCGCTGTATCGCTCCCTCGTCGCCTTGGCCCTCGGCGCGGGTGTGAGCTCTCTGTCGGCGTGCCACAACGGGAGCGCCGAACCTGAGAGCGTCGCCGTCGACGCGAGCACCGTCATCCCGACCGAGGAGGACTACGAGCAGGCTGCCGAGTCGGCGATCACCGCGGCGAACCTCGACGGCGAGATCGCAAAGCTCGAAGCGGAGCTCTCGGAGACGACGAAGAAATGATGGCGTCGCGGTGGCCGCGCTAACCGTCGTGGCCCGTCTTCACCGCGTGGGCGGGCGCGCGGATGCCGCCCTGTGGCATGGGTAAAATCGTGGAGCCGCGGCCGCGTTCCCGTGCTTTCGGCGCGCCGCCGTCGAGCGCTTGCGGGGCCTCGGCCGAAGCTGCCTGGGGCGCGGCTTCGGACGCGGGGGCGAGGAGCGACGGCGGCTGCGCGCCTACCGCCACGTCAGGCGACGGCAAGACGGGCGCCGGCTCCGAAAGGGGGAGATCGACTGTTGCTTCCGCGGGCGCGCTCGCCCGACTCGTGGTCGCGTAACGGCTCGTGCTCAGCGCCGCCGTGCCCACGACGACCGAGACTGTGAACGCGCCGAGCGCGACGCGCCAACGAGCCGAGCCGCGCGCCTGCGTCGCCGGGGTCCCCGCGCCCGCGAACAAGGAGCTCGCGATGGGCCCGCCGCTCGTGGGGCCCGACGACGCGACGAAGACCGGGGCCGGCGGCTCGGCGTCGAGCATCGCCGAATCGTCGGCATTCAGGTCGGGCCGCGCCTGAATCGTAATCGCGTCCTCGTCAGGGTCGGTCGCGCCGGCGACCTGCTGCCCTTTGGCAATGTCGGCCTGGGAAAATGAGTCGGCCGACTTCGACCACGGCGGTCGCCCGGGGCTGGGCGTCGCCTCCCGCGCGACCGTCGGGTGGCCGGCCATCGCGTCCAACTCCGCGACCGTGTGGGGCGTCATGAACGCCGTGTCGTCCTCGTCGAGGTCGTCCTCTTCGAGGCTCCGGAAGGGGAGAGTCGGGAGATCACTCGCCGATGGGTGAGTCGGTGCGGGGGTGATCGGAGCCCGCGGCGTCGCCACGCCGAGGCCCGCGCTGCTCGGCCTGAGGGGAATGGTGGGCGTCGACGCAGTCGTCCGAGGCGAGTCCGCGGCATCGGCGAGCAGCTCGCTGGACGGCGTGTGCTGCCGGGTCACGCTGCCGTCCTCCATGCTCCGCGGTGTCAGCGGGGCGCGCTCCGGCTCGTCGCCCCGCGTCTCCAGGCTTCGCCCCGCCACGAGCACACGGCTGATTCGCTCGGCCCGACCGTAAACGTGCGGTGCTCCGCAGCGCGCCAGGGCGAGCGCCAGGCACGCGATGGATTCGAAGCGATCCTCGCGCTGCGTACGGAGGCAGCGCGCCACGACGGCGTTGAGCTCCTCGGATACGTCGGGTCGCAAATCGCACAGGCTCGGTACGCGACCGTCGAGGACCGCCGCGCAGATCTCCGTGAGGTACTTCCCGTCGAACGGCACGCGTCCCGCGAGCAGCGTATAGAGCACGGCGCCGAGGGCCCACACGTCGCTCCTCGCGTCGGCGTCGCGCGCGGATCGCATCTGCTCCGGCGACATGAAATGGGGCGACCCCAAAATGTGATGATCGGCGGTGAGCTCGGTGAGCGACTCGCTTGCGACGACCTCGGCCAACTTGGAGAGCCCGAAGTCGAGCACCTTCACGAACGGGCTCCCGTCCGGGGCGCGCGTCAGAAACAGGTTCGCCGGCTTGAGATCGCGGTGCACGATTCCGAGCGCGTGCGCTTCGGCCAACGCCTCGCATGCCTGAACGACGTAGTCGACCGCGTCCTCGACGGTGAGCGGGCCATCTTCGAGGAGAACGGCGGCGAGGTCGCGCCCCTCGAGATACTCCATCACGAAGAACGCTTCGCCCGTCTCGATGGTGCCGGCGTCCATGATGCGCGCCACGTGCTCGCCGCGAATCTGCGCCACCGCCTGCGCCTCGCGCAAAAACCGCAGAACGACGTCGGGCTGTCGCGAAAGCTCGGGGCGCAGGAACTTGAGGGCGACGCGTTGCCGCAGAACCAGGTGCTGAGCAGACGCGATGACGCCAATACCGCCGCGCCCGATGACGTGCTCGAGCAGGTACTTGCCTGCGACGATGTCGCCGGGTTTGAGCGACTCGATCAATTCGCGCTCTGCCAAATCATTCTTCCCCAAGTCGGCGTGCGACTCTTCGACAGTTCGCGGGATCCCTCTCATGAGCGACGTACATCCCGCTCTCCCCCGCGCAGCTCTCACTCTGGCGCGTTCTCGCGACCCCCGCTCGCGGTCCCTACGACGAAACGACGAGACAATCACATTGGATCATAGTCTCTGACGCTGAGCATGGGAACGCTCGAAGCCATCGGGGCCGTGCTGTCCTGCGTCGCGGGAAAACGAGCACGTGGGAGGTCAGGGGGCGCGCAGCCCCTTACGGCGCGCGATGCGTGCGCCCTCGCGGTACACGTCGCCTTCTGGGCCTGGGCTCCCAGATGCGAGTCGGTCATACAGGAATCCAGCCTCGACAAATGCGCCGGCGGAGACGGCATCGGTCGCGCGTCGCGCGAGTGTCTTGCCGTTTGCGGTCGAATCGTTTCGCGCCCGCAGGCGTGCCGCCGCTTCCTCGACCGCGTATCCGGAAGGCGCCGCGGACGCGGGCACCTCGGCGCGCCCATTCGGCTTTGCGGCGGTCGCTCCGGCGTGCGCGCTCGGGAGCGGAAGCGCCTTCGCGTGCGACTGCGTGGGTGGCGCGGCCTTCACGCCGCGCGGCGGGAGCAACGCGGCTGCCGCGGCGATGAGCGCGACCGGAAGGGCGACGACGCACGCTTTTCGAGCGATCGAAACGCGTGACCAGCGCGCGGGGAGGCTCGCGCTCTTCGGGCCGAGCGCCAATGGCGGGCTGGGAGGCGACGGCACCACCTGTGGCTCCGTCGGCTCGCTTGGCGCCGCGGCGGGCTCGGGCGCTGCGTCCTTGGCTGCGATGGGGGGTGGCAGCGAGGCACGAAGCACGTCTGCGAGCGGATTGATCATCGTGACGTCGGAGTGGTCCGGTGGGTCGTCCCCAAGCGAGGTGAACGTGTACCCCTCGCTTCCCGACACAGGGGTGACACCTTCCCACGCATCGTCGGGCGTACGGGCGTTCGGGCCCACGTAGGCGTGGACGTCGTCCGCGCGCGCGTGGCAGTCCTCTTCGTCCTCAGAAGCCGAGGCGCGGATCGCGTCGGGCACCAATGCGACGAGGGTCATCGCCTCGTCCGTCTCCTCGGAGGCGAAGGAGCGAAAATCAGTTGCCACCGTCGCCACCGTCGCCTCGAGGCCGCCTGGTCGCGGACGCGTCGCGTCGAGTGCCACGCTCTGCGACGACGCGCTGGCGGCGCATATGAGAATACGCGCTTCCCCAAATGCGATATCGCCCGTACTTGGCAGTCGTACCCACCGCGTCGGCAGGCGCTTCGTTCCCACCATCACTTTTGGGACCCCGAGCGCCGCGGCCGCGAAGAGCTCGTCGCCGTCGAAGCAAATGAAAAAGTGGAGGGGCGCTACCCCACGCGCGTCTATGCGCCACCGCGCGCCGAGACCGACGCTGATGGGGGCGACGGGCAGCCCTGCGCGGAGCACGAGCGCGCAATCGCTCGACTCACCGGCCATGAGACGCAGCGAGATCTCGTTCGCGCGCGACCGTCCGCGCGCGTCGCCATCGGCCGTCCGCATCGCCCGTGCACCCTCTTCACGCATGGCGGCCCCCCCCGGTCGTGGCTGTCGGCGTCGCCGTCTCTCGGGATAGGCGTTCCGCCGCGTCGAGCACTTCGGCGGGGACGTCGACACCGTGCTCGCGGAGCTGCGGTGCGAAGGTCGGCAGCAGCCCCGTCGCGACGATGCGGCTCATGACGTTCCCGCGTTCGTCGAGCCCGTCGTACTCGCGAAGGAAAATGTCGCGAACGACGTAGCTCTGCGTGACGAGGTCGTAGCCGGCAACCTCGCTCACGTGGGTCACCTTGCGTGTGCCGTCCTGAAGCCTAGAGACCTGGACGATGCACTGCACTCCGGAGCCTATCTGGATACGCAGCGCCGAGAGCGGTAGGTCGACGTCGCTCATCATGGCCATTGTCTCGAGGCGCGTGAGCGTGTCGCGCGGGTAGGTCGCGTGGAGCGTGCCCATGCATCCGCCGTGGCCACTCGTCATGGCCTGCAAGATGTCGAGCGCCTCGCCGCCGCGAATCTCGCCGACGATCACGCGGTCGGGCCGCATCCGAAGGGTTGCGCGGAACAGATCACGAATGGAGACGGCGCCGCGCCCACGGGGGTCGGCGGGGCGCGCTTCGAGCTGCACGGCGTGCTCGCGCTGGAGCTGCACCTCGCGCGAGTCTTCGATGACGAGCACGCGCTCGTCGGGCGGGACGAACCCCGACAGCGCGTTGAGCATCGACGTCTTGCCGCTCCCCGTACCTCCCGCGATCAAGATGTTGATCTTCGAGATCACGAACGCCTCGAGGGCCCTCGCGACCACGTCGGTCATCGCGTCGAACCTAACGAGCTTGTCGATCGTCAACGTGTCCTTGGCGAACCTGCGGATGGCGACGCTCGGCCCGTCCGGACTCGCCGGCGGGAGAATCGCTTCGACGCGGGAGCCGTCGGGGAGCCTCCCTTCCAAAATCGGATTGAGCTCGTCGACGGTCTTGCCCACGAACTGCGATAGGTTTCGTACCGCCGACATCAACGCTTCGCGCGTGGCAAACTTCGCGTCGACGCGCTCGATCTTTCCTTTGCGCTCGACGTAGATGTTCGACGGCCCGTTAATCATCACTTCGCTCACGGCGGGGTCGTCGAGATACGGCCGAATCGGCGCGAAGTAAGCGAGCAGCGTCTCCTCGTAGACTTCTCTGGGAATCATCGCTTTATCCCCTTGAACCGAAGCAGGCTCGCGTGGGCCTGCGCAGCGTTCACGCCCCCGGGTGCATAGTGCAAATAGAGCCGAAATTCTTTATCGGCGCGGAGTGCGTCGTGGCCCCCTTCGTGGAGGAGCACGGCGAGCGCGAAGTGCACGTCGGCGTCCTGCGGCGCCGCGATCTCCAAGAGCTCCAAGTGCTGCTGCGCGCGGTCGGTTTCGCCGATGCCCGCGAGGATCGTCGCGAGCGCGAAGCGCACCGGATGGTCGTCGGGATCGCGGCGTAGGTGGTTTTCTGCATAGAGCAGCGCGACGTGGAAGCGCTGGTCGGCGACGCACACGCGAATGAGCCGTCGGGTCAGCACGGACGCGTCGCCGCCGACAGAGAGCGCCGCTGCGAAGTACTGCTCGGCGCGCGTGGTATCGCCAACGGCCGCGTAGGCGTCCCCGCGCGTCGTGAGGAGCTCGGGCGTGCTCTCCCGCTGGACGATCTGTGCGTTGGCTTTCAGCGATTGCGTTGCGGTGGCGCCGCAGCCGGAAAGCGCCGCACTCGCCGCGACGAGCGCCAAGGTGACGGTGATGCGCCCCATGCTCGCTCGGCGACTCGGGGGTGGGAGGCTCGTCATTTCTGCTCCTTGTCGACGTCGAGCTTTCGCGCGACGGCGCTGATCCATTCAACGTAGGGGCCGCGCTTTCCCGTGTAGAGTGCACGGAGCGCGACGACCTCGCGGGCGCCCACCTCTCGGTCGCCCGTGATGAGCGCACGTTCGAGGCGGAGGCGGCGCGTTCGAGCGTCGTCGGTCACTTCCTTACGCAGCTGTCGTGCCACGGCCGCGAGCTCGTCGGATGCGCCGATGTCGCCGATGGTTCGGAAGCACGCCGAAGCCTGTTCGTAGAGGCTTACGGCCTCGACCCCCTCCTCGACATAGAACGGGTAGCGTTCGCGCTTTCCATCCGCTGCGACGCGCTTCTCGAGAGAAAGCGACCGGGCCTGCGCCGCGTCGTTCGTGGCGCACGTCGCGGCCGTGTCGGCGAAAAGCTCGGGCGGCGCGATGGGGGCCGACGCCGCGGCCCTCGAATTGAAGAAAATCACGCCGAGCGCCCCCAACGCCACGACGGCGACCATGGCCATTCGAACGACCGCGCTCCCGCTTGCGGCGCGTTCCTTCCGCACGCGCTCTGCGTCCCCAACGACCGCGGACGGCGTTACGCGGATTTCGAGCGCTCCGATTCCAAGGATCGACCCCGGCACGAGCGCCGCACGGCGGACCACATTGCCGTCGAGCGTGGGTGCGGGCTCGAACGAGAGCGCCTCGACGCGAACGGTCTCGCCGAGGATTTCGATGGCGATGTGCTCGTGGGCCGCAAGCTCCCCCGGCAGGCGTACGTCGCAGTGAGCGCCGCTTCCGATGAGGATGCGCTCGGCGTCGACGAAGACGGTCTCGATGCGTCCGTCGGGGAAGGTGACTTCGAGCTGGACGACGTTCACGGGGACCTCTTCGCGAGTGGGAGGTGAGAGGCGCGCTCAGGTCAGGTCAGGCCGGACCGGAGGCCGAGCGCGATGGGCGCAATCACGAGGAGCAGTACGCAGAGGAAGATGAGCGCGAGGGGGATGATGAGCTTGACGTTCGCCTTGGCCGCGGCCTCCTCCGCGTTCGTCGATCGCTGCTGGCGCGACACGTCGGCCTGTATGGCGAGGACGGCCGCAATCGGCGTCCCTCGAAGCTCCGCCTGGATGACAGCGCCCGTGAAGTCGAGAACGCCGCGGCACGCCGCGCGCCGCGCGAGCTCTTCGAGTGCGTCGCGCCGTGTTCGGCCGATCTGGAGCGACTGCAGCACGAGCGACAGCTCTTCGATGAGCGGGTCTTTGGCGCTCCCTGCCTTCTCGACAACCTGGCGAATCGCGCCGGGAAAATCGAGCCCCGCGCCGACGGCGAGGGCGAGGATGTCGATGATCTGCGGGAGCCTGCGCCCGATGGAATGAAGGCGCGCCGTCACCTGCCCGCCAATGGAGAGCGACGGGTAGATCGCGCCGAAGCCGAAGCCGATCATCATCGCGAGATCTTCGACGCCGGCCATGCGCCCGCCGATGGCGCCGACCACGGTCCCGAGAAGCGTCGTGAGCACGCCCATGCCGACCACCTCCTCGGGCACGAGGCCTAGGTAGTCGCCCGCGAGGGTTATCTGCTTGTCGAGCGCCGCAGCCTGACCCTCGGAAATGAGCCCACGCAGGCGGCGCCCGGTCCACCGCATCATCGGCTCGACCTGCGCGAAGATCGCGTTCTCGGCGAGGGCACGTTGACGCTTCAACCCGCGGAGGCCCATGCGCACCGGCTCGCCCGTCGGCGCGCTCGCCATGGCGTGGGCGATGCAAAATGCGCTCGCCGCGAGGATAGCGCCCGCGCCTACACGGAGCGCGATGAGAGCCGGCGTGATTGTCGTCATAGGTCGACCTGCGAGATCTTGCGCGCGAGGAGCAGTGCCATCGCCCACAGCACGACAGCGACGCCCGCGCAGAGGTGCCCGAGATCCGTCGTCTGGAGCGGCGTGAAATAATCCGGTTTCATCAGCCGGAAGGCAAAGATGATCCCGATGGGGAAGATCGCGAGCACCCACAGCTGCGCGCGCGACTCGGCCGTTTTCGAGCGCAGATTGCCCGCCAGGCGGTTCATCTCGCGAATGCTCGTTGCGGTCGACTCGAGAATCTTTGGCAAGTTGCCGCCGACCTGCCGTCCCACGAGGAGCGCCGAGACGGCCGAGTCGAACGGGACGCTCTCCGCGCGGGCGCTCGCGTTGACGAGCGCTTGGTCGATCGTATTGCCGAGACGAAGCTCGCTGAGGACGACTCCCATCTCCTGCTTCATCGGGCCGTTGAGCACCGGCATGATCCCTTGAAGCGCGGCGCCGATGCTCGGCACGGCCTTGAGAGAGTTCGCCAGCGCGAGAATGAAGCCGTCCGCCTGGAGATCGAAGCTCGCACGCCGCTTCGAACGTTCGGCCGCGTAGTGGACGGACGGGAACGCGAGGGCAACGATGGAGACGACCACGGCGACGGACTCGCGCGTGACGACGAGCGCGGCCAGGCCGAGCGCGAACACGACGGCCTGGATGCGGACGATCTTGCGCGCGGGCGTCTTGATGAACAGGAGCTTGAGCGTTCGATCGAGGTAACTCGTGTAGCGGCCCACGAGCTCACGCCCCGGGTAGGTCCCCGCCCGTGCGAAGCCGCGGGCAACGACGTACGGCCCGACGGTACACGCGACGCCGACGCCCACGCGGCAGGCCGCGGTGATGTCGGGCGGGCTCATAGGTACGGCTCGCCGGGCGCGATGAGCCCCATCACGATAAAGTCGCTGATGAACGTCGGGATGAAGCCCGTCGAGCGAAACTCGCCGATGACCTTCCCTTCGCGCGTCGTTCCCGTCCGAACGAACTCGAACAGGGGGACGATCTCGACGTCGCCGTTGTCGTCGATCCCTACGATCTCACTAATCTTGGTGATCTTGCGGCTGCCGTCGGAAAGGCGTGTCTGCTGGAGGAGCACGTGGACCGCGCCGGCGATCTGCTCACGGATCGCGCGCACGGGGAGATCGAGCCCGGCCATCAGGCAGAGCGTCTCGAGGCGCGAGATTGCTTCCCGCGGCGAGTTGGCGTGCGTGGTCGTGAGCGAGCCGTCGTGACCCGTGTTCATGGCCTGGAGCATGTCGAGCGCCTCACCGCCTCGGCACTCACCCACCACGATGCGGTCGGGCCGCATGCGCAGCGCGTTCTTCACGAGATCGCGAATCGTGTATTCGCCTTTCCCCTCCATATTGGGCGGCCGCGTCTCGAGTGAGACCACGTGGCGCTGGCTCAGTTGCAGCTCGGCGGCGTCTTCGATGGTGACGATGCGCTCGTGATCGGGAATCGCCCCCGACAGTACGTTGAGCAGCGTCGTCTTGCCGCTCCCGGTGCCGCCGGCGATGACGATGTTCTTTTTGGCAATCACCGAGCGCGTGAGAAACCGACCCATCTGCGGGGTGAGCGCGTCGAACTCCGTGAGCTTCTCGAGGGTGAGGCGCGTCTGCGCGAACTTCCGGATCGTGATGCACGCCCCCTTTAGGGCGAGCGGCTTGATGACGGCGTTCACGCGCGAGCCGTCGCGAAGGCGCGCGTCGACCAGCGGCGACGACTCGTCGATGCGGCGACCCAGTGGCGTCACGATGCGCTCGATGACGGCGCGCACGCGCTCGTCGTCGGTGAAGCGCGCGTCGGCGAGCGAGAGTCGGCCGCGCTGCTCGACGTAGATCGTCTCCGGATCGACGACCATGATCTCGTTCACCGTCGGGTCGGCGAGGAACTTCTCGAGAGGTCCGAGGCCGAGCGCTTCGTCGACGAGCTCGCCGATGAGCGCGTCCCGATCCGTCCCTTCGGGGATGCGCGTCTCGAGGGACTTCACAACCTTGCGCAGCGCGCTGACGACCTTGGGCCTCAGCGACGGGTCATCGAACTTCGATGAATCGATTGTAGCTAGATCGAGGTTCTCGAGGAGGCGGCGGTGCGCCTCGCGGCGCAGCTCGATGTCCGCGCGTCTCTGCGCCTCGGCGGTGGCGCGCGGGAGGGCAGGAGCGTCGGCGGAGGGACGCACCAGCGTGAGGCGCGGAGCGTTCGCAACCGTGGCGCTCGCCGCGACCATCGCCGTCGCGGTGTTCGCGAGGCGCGTGCGCGGCGCGAGGAACGGCGGCGGCGCCGGCAGCGGCACCCGTGCGGGCGCGGTGGCTGGCGCGGCGGCGCGAAAGGGCGCGAGCGAGACTGTGAAGTCGCCCATCCGAAGCGCAGTGTCGAAGGGGACTTCGGCCATCGTCTTCTGAAGGAGCAGCTCTCCCGCGAGCGTCCCATTCGTCGAGAGATCCTCGATATGGATCGACCCATCACGAACGCTCACACGCGCGTGGGTGCGCGACACGCTGTGGTCGTCAAGGCAGACCGACGAGCTTGGATGGCGGCCGAACGTGAGCTCGCCCGTGCACGCGACGACGACGCTCCGCGGTCCGCTTCGATCACTGCGAATATTTATTTCGATATCCATGGCCAACGCCCCTGTCGTGGATGACGTAAAGATGTGGCGTTCAGCGCTTCGCGCTTGGCGGGCGCTCGTCGTAAAGCGACGACTTCTTCATGTTTCCATTGAAGTCGTCGAATCGCTTCACCGCGCCGTCGATGAGCTCCATCGACGAGGGGGCGACGTTCTCGATCACACTAGGCACGATGTAGATCGCACCCTCGGTCTCGTGCACCGAGCTCGCGTGGCTCCCGAAGAGCAGCCCGAGAACCGGGATCTGACTGAGGAGTGGGAGCCCGTTGACGCTGTGCTGCTGGGAGATCGAACGGATGCCCGAGATGGCGAGCGACTGACCGAGCTTCATCGCGACCAGCGTCTGGACTTTCGACGTCTGACGCCCCGGTATCGCCGTCCCGGGCCCGGCTTCTGTGAGGTCTGCGACGTCGGCGTTGACCCGAAGTTGAAGATCCCGCCGCGTCGGATCGAACTGCGGAACGACCGTCACGTCGATTCCGTAGGGGAGCTTTTGAATCGCGTTGCTGAGTCCTCCCGTGACGGCGAAGTTCTGCTCACCGCCGCTCTGAAACTTTGCTTCGGCGCCGCTGCTCGTGATCACGGTCGCGTGCTTCAACACCTTTCCCCAACCGTGCGACGCGGCGAGATCGAGCTGGGGAAGCGGCTGGTTCACCGTGATGGCGCCGGTCACGTCCTTCGTGATCAGATCGAGCGTGCCGGTTGCGATGGCGTTCGGACCGCCTATGGACTTTGGCCAACCGAGACCGACGGCATAGCCCGAGCTCGTGTCGAGCTGCACGAAGTAGAAGTCGATGCGCACGAGGGTCTTGCTCAGCGCGCCATCGCCACCGGTAGGTCCCGCGCCGCCGACGACGACCATGGACTCGACCTGACCCGGGTAGAGCTTCGCGACGTGGTCGACACGGAGCCTCTCGGAGTCGTCCGTCACCGAGCCGTCGATGACGTGGCGCGCTCCGATCCGGCGGATGCGGATATTCGGCAGCCCCTCGAGAAGCTGGCGAAGCTCTTTCTCGACCGTCTGCGGCGACCGCGCGAACACGTTAACGGTGAACGTCTGCTGTGAGCCGTCGTTGTGAATGAGCAGGAGCGACGTCGTGCCCGGCTTGCGTGCCGTGATCACGAACTGGTTGTTGTCCGACGTGAGCTTCACGTCCATGATCCCGGGCGCGCCCTCGGAGTAGTTCTTAACGTTCCGAGCCTGAATCGTGCGCGTCTCCGCGACGGCGAGGTTGATCTCGTCGGCGCTCGCGTCGCCGCCCGCGTCGGCCTCGCCCGCGGTGCGACCTCGTGCCACCGCGGTGTCGGCGAGGCACGCCAGTGCGGTCGCGAGGCAGAGCCCGAGGTGACGTCGGTCGAGTTTCACTGGCCTTGAATCTCCATCTTCACGGGGGCTCGGGATGCGGACGCTGTCGTGTCGTGACGCCGGATGCTCCGGACGCGATCTCGCTGCGCCGGCTCGTCGAGCGCGCGGGTGTCGAGATCCGCGATGTTCTCGGCGACCCGCTGATCGTTCGGATTGCGCAGCGCCACCGAGAGAGCTCCCCGCTGTGCGGCGAGCGAGAGGAGCTGCGCTTCGGGCAGGTTCAGGCTCAAGGTCAGGATCGGCGCGCTCGGCGTCGCCGCACCCTTCGCCTTGTCGGCTCCGCGTACGTTCGACGTCTCGGTGCCGATCGCGAGGACGAGCACACGCTGGAGGAGTACGATGGAGTCGCGCACCTCGCTCCCGTCGCGGTGAACCACGCTCAGCACGTCGACGAAGTCCCCCGGGTGGATCATCATGAACGTCGGGTTCGCTGTGAACGGCGCCGTTACGGCGCGGTAGCCGGGCTGAACGAGCGACGACAGATCGCGCTTGTCGTCCCGAGTGGTCACCACGTCCGACCAGAGCACGCTCTGCGACACGCTCATCCCTTCGGCGGCTTTGAGGCCGACGATCTTGTCGCGATCCGAGGCGCGAACGGCGCGGTCGTCCACGTAGGCCTGCGGGATGGCCCGCGTGGTGAGCGCGCTCTCCGCGATGGGCGTGCCGCGTTCGATTCGCTGCGACGCGACGAGGATGTCGATGCGGTCGCCGCCGGCCGTCTCGACCTCGAACCTCCGCGTGTAGACGAAGAACAGAGCGCCGCCGAGCACCGCGGCGGCGAATCCGGCTGTGGCAGGCTTTAGCTTCATCGAGGGTTTTCTTTCCGGACGCACCTCCGGCGGCGCGGGCCAGTTGGTCCACGGGGCGCGGCGAAGAGGTGCGGAGGGGGCGGTGACGGGAGGGGATTGAGAGGAGCGATACGAAGCCGAGCTGATGGCGACGCCGATGCGGCCGTGGGTCGCCCTCAGAAGTGGAGCGCGTGGCTCGCAAGCGAGATCGCGCAGCCGATGAAGATGGCGGGTGCGAGTCGGAACCACGACATCAGCTCGCTCGGAAGCGCCTTGCGTGCCGCCTTCGCGCGGAACGGATTCACGACGAGCGTCACCGTGTTCGTCAGCGTACGAAAGAGTGTCCCCTTCCACGCGAGGTAGGCGGGAGCGAGGAGCAGAGCGGCGATGAAGCTGTACGTCTCGGCCTCGAGGCCGCGGGTGACGTGGCATGCCGCGCCGATCGCGGCGAAGAGCTTCAGGTCACCGCCTCCCATTCCTCCGAGCGCGAAGAGAATGGCGGGCACGAGGCCGCAAATGATCATTCCGGCGAGAGCGCCGAGGACCGCGCTGAGGGCACCGGAAGAGCCTCCGGCCGCGAAGCCCAGAACGGCGTGGGCCGCGTACGCGAGCGCGAGACCGCCGAGCGTGAGCCAGTTGGGGATGTGGCCCGTGCGAAGATCGAAGACCGCCGCGATCGCAGCGACGGCGACGGCGGCGATGAGGAATGAAATCATCTGTGACCTCGTGGCCTAGCGCAGGTTGGCGGGAGCGCGTCGCGTGCCCCTCCCGTCGGGGAAGGGGCACGCGGGCGGCGCGTCAGAAGCTCTCGTGCATTCGTCCGTCACCCGCCGGGGGCGGAGTTGATGCCCCCGACCGTCGTCGCCTGGTCCGTGATCTTCTGGGTAATGCTCCCCCCGAAGAGCTTGAACGCCGCAATGCAGATAAGGGCCACGAGCCCGACGAGGACGATGTACTCGACCATGTTCGCGCCACGGGTGTCGCGGACAAGGCGGGAGTTGCGAATGCGCTTTGAGATGTTCATTGGATAGGCCTTCTTCTCGTTTGCGTTTGCGTGGGTGGTATGTGCATGAAACGTGGATTGCCCCGTCCCGTCAGGGCACGGGAAAGAACAGCATCTCGCGTGTGATACCGAACGATTCGACGAGCGCCTTGCCGACTGCGACCGACGCGGGAATGGCAAATAGCGCGACAGTTCCGACGATAACGATGTATTCGACTGCGACCCCTCCTCGAGTGTCGCGCAGGAGGGTTGCGGGCCGAGAGGCGCGACGGGCGGGGGCGGGTGCGGGGGGTGAAAGCTCTCTCATCGACGAAGCGCCTCCTGGCCTCGAGGACCTCCACTGCAGCCGCTGTGCCGCGCGCGTTTCTTGGCTTGCCCCCCGCGTATCTCGGCGTCGCACGAGCCGGTCGCGTCCCTTGCCAGAGCCCCGCGCGTTCGCGGCGGACGCGCCCGCGTTCGTGACCGCCCGCCGCATCGGGCTAGCGATAGGCCCCTCGGTCTCGTGGCACGCCACGTCGTGCGCGGGCCGCGCGCGCGGCGTGCTGGCATAGAGGCTGCGTAGCCGTTCGGGCGTGTCCCCATTCCTCAATGGCGAGCTGCCCATGAACGCCCGAATCCAAAGAACGACTCCCTTCTTCCTCTTGATCGCCGCGTCGTCGCTCGGCGTGCTCGCAGGGTGCTCGCGCATCCTCGGCGAACAGCCCGTCCTCGCGTTCGAGTTCGCCGTGCATGTCCAGTCGGACGACGGTCGGCCCATCGTTGGCGCCGAGATCGTCTCGAGCGCGGGCACCGTTCGGACGGACGCGGAAGGGCACGCGTCGCTCGTCACGCGGGGGCACGAGGGTGATCGTCAGCCTCACGTCGTTAGGTGCCCAAAGGAGTACCAGTCGCCGTCGACACCGCTCCTCGTGTCATTGCGACGTGGCTTCGAGAAAGCGAATCGCCCCGTCTACGACGTCACGTGCGTGCCCACCAAACGAACCGTCGTCGTGAGCGTACGGCTCGAAGACGGCGCTGATCTGCCAATTGTCTATTTAGGAAAGACGCTCGCGAGGACAGACGCTTCGGGCGCTGCCCACGTATTGCTCCATGTGGAGCCCGACGAGCCTTTCCGCCTGACCATCGACACGAGCGAGCCCGGGCGCGAGAACGTGCGGCCGGAGAATCCGTCGGCGGAGCTCGCCGTTGGTCAAGCGGACGACCTGCTCGTGTTCGAGCAGAAGATGTCGCTCTTCGTGCCCCGCGTCGTTGCAAAGCCGCGGTACGTGCGGCCGGCGCCGAAGCGCCTCTAAGGGATTGGCCGCGCTGCTACGTGGTCGAATCCGGGTCTTTCGGGGGTGCGGGGCCGTCCGTGTCGACGAGGAGCTTGGCGAACGGAAATGGCGACCCGTGGCCGAGAGCCGTGCCGAGCTGCTCGGCTCTCTCAAGCTCGCGTTTCCAAACTTTGTGGTGATTGCGATTGGCAACGAGCTTCTCGCGCCCGAGGAGTCGAAACGCGTCGTCGCGATTGCCTCCGAGCTTCTCGGTGGCAACGCCGAGGACGAACCCCTTGAACGCGTCGGCCCAGTCGAGATCGAGCACGCCGCCGGAAGCGGCCCGCGCTTCGGCATCGTTCACGAACGCGGTCGCGGCGGCGAGCATCGCATCCATCGTCGCCGAGCCTTCCGTCGTCGGCGCGTGCTCGTAGGCGAGTGCCTTGCGTACGTGGTCGGCGTCGATCGTGAGGTCGTTCGGAGCGCCCGCGCCTGCGCCCATGACCGCCACCGCGTAGGCACGCCGCACGATGTTGTCGAGCTGCCTTAGATTGCCCGGCCACGGTTGGCGCGTGAGGAGCGCCTGCGCCGCCTTCGTGATGATCGCATGGCCGCTCGGCGCGCGCCCGGCGTGCCGCCGTTCGAGCATGAACTGCGCCCAAAGCGGTATTTCGTCGGGGCGTTCGGCGAGCGGCGGGAGGCGCACGGGCAGGACGTTGATTCGATAATAGAGGTCTTGCCGGAAGCGCTTCTGGCGGACTGCCTCTTCGAGCGTCGCGTTCGTCCCGATGAGGAAGCGGACGTCGGCCGACTTCTCCGCGCCGTCGTCGCCGAGGACGCGGTAGCTCCTCTCTTCGAGCACGTGGAGAAGTCCCGCTTGCGCGCGCGTGGACAGGTTGTCGATCTCGTCGATGAAGAGCGTGCCGCCGCGGGCTCGGGCGATCACCCCCGCGTTGTCCTTTACGGCGCCCGTGAAGGCGCCCTTCTTCCAGCCGAAGAGCTCGGCCATCTGCAAGTCTTCTGGTATCGCCGAGAGGTCGAGCACCTCGAAGGGATGACCCCGCACGGACGACTGCTCGTGGCACCAGCGGGCGATTCGCGACTTGCCCGCGCCGGTCGGCCCGCTGATCAAGATGGGCTCTTCCTGTTGCGCGAAGACCCGCAGCATGTCGATGAGCCCGGACACCGACGCTCCAATGACGGGGAGAAACGGGTCCGCCTGCGCCGCCGTGGAGGGCGCGAGGGGCAAGCTCGTGAGGTACGGCGTCGACAGGTCGGCAAGGAGCTGGAACACCTCCGCGCTCTGGCTCCAAATCGGCGGCCTACCCATCGCCGCGCGGCAGTCCGCTTCGAGCGAGATCATACCGTCGATCGTGTTGCGAGGGCCGCGAAGGGGGAGCACGTAGAGGTGGGTCGCGTCGCGCCCGAGCAGGCGAAGGCGGCTCTCTTGACTGCCGAAGTCGCCCTCGCTGAACCTACGGTCCGAGATCGTCCGCGTCGGGTCCGTACGATCGACGTGAACCCGACCGAGATTCACGTCGATGGAGACGGCGACTCGGTGCTCGGCCACCCACTGCCACGCCGTCGCGGAGGGGAGGCGTGTGCCGCTCGCGTCGACGCGCACGAGCGATTCGCGGTCCGCCTCGAGGACGGCGAGCCCCCGATAGCCCTCCGCCGGGCGAAGGTGAATCATTGCGCGCAGCACGCTTCCCGTCGTGCCGTACCCGCTCGCGGCGAGGGCGCCCACGGCGAGGTCCATCATGGCGCGCAGGGTCACGAGCGCCGCCTCCTCGAACGTGGCGGCGGCGCGAAGGCTCGCCACCATGTCGGTCCACGCCGTTCCGCTCGCCTCTTCCCCGCTCATGCTCCCTCAGACTACCACCCGTTCGACACGGCACCGCAAATCGCCTGACCCAGCCGCGCGCCGCGGGAAAGGCAGACTACGCTTCGCGACGTGTCTCGCCCGAAAGCCATGAGCCCGGCTGCCGCAAGCCGCGGCACCCTGTTCGAAGCTGCTGCACGCCGCGACCCCGCGCGCCGCGCCGAAGTCCCCCTCGCCGAGCGAATGCGCCCCCGCACGCTCGACGAGTACGTTGGCCAAGGGCACCTTTTCGGCCCCAACAAGCTTCTCGCGCGCGCCATCGCCGCCGATCGCATCCCGTCGATGATCCTCTGGGGGCCGCCCGGCGTCGGCAAGACGACGCTCGGTCGCATCGTCGCCGAGCAAACGCGATCGTACTTTGTGCCCTTCAGCGCCGTCCTCGGGAGCCTCGCCGACCTGCGCGTGATCGTCGCTGAAGCGAAGGAACGGCTTCTTTACAAGGGCGAGCGGAGCATCGTGTTCGTCGACGAGATTCATCGTTTCAACAAGGGACAGCAGGACGCGTTCCTGCCCCACGTCGAGGACGGATCCATCACGATCATCGGCGCGACGACGGAGAACCCGTCGTTCGCTGTGAACGCCGCGCTCCTCTCCCGGTGCAAAGTCTTTCGCCTCGAGTCGCTCGCCGAGCCGTTCCTCGTGACGCTTCTCACGCGGGCACTGCATGATCCCCTCAATGGGCTCGGGGCGCTCAAGCTATCGGCCGATGCCGGAGTCCTCGAGGCGATTGCCACGTTGGCCCAGGGCGATGCCCGTCGTGCCCTATCGTCGCTCGAGGTTCTCGGCGAGGACGCGGCCAGTCGCGCGCTGACGTCGATCACGATGGAGGCGCTGGCGGCGGCCCACGAGCACGCCCCGCTGCTCTACGACAAGGCCGGCGAGGAGCACTACAACGTCACGTCGGCGTTCATCAAATCGATGCGCGGCTCCGACCCGGACGCGGCGATTTACTGGATGATGCGCATGCTCGAGGCGGGGGACGATCCGCTCTTTTTGCTGCGTCGAATGCTCATCTTCGCGAGCGAGGACATTGGCAACGCCGACCCCCGCGCGCTCATGGTGGTGAACGCCGCCGACAGCGCGTTTCGGCGAATGGGAATGCCCGAGGGGATGTACCCGCTCGCCCACGCCTGCTTGTATTTGGCCGCCGCGCCCAAGTCGAACGCGGTGAAGAACGCGTGGCTCCGCGCGAAGGCGCTGGTCGAAAGCCACGGCGGCCTGAAGGTGCCGATGAAGCTTCGAAATGCCCCGACGGCGCTGATGAAGCAGGACGGCTATGGCGACGGGTACAAATACGCCCACGATTACGAGGACGGGGTTGTCCCCGGGGAGACGTACTTGCCCGACGAGCTGGTCGGCGAGGTCATCTACCAGCCGACCGAGCGCGGAGAAGAGCAGCGCATGAAAGCGCGCCTCGAGCACCTGCGGGCGTACGCGCGGCGAGATCCGAATGCGCCCGAAAAGCCCTCAACCTAGCGCGGCGAGGGCCCCTTCGAGCTCCCCTTGGGCATGGCTGTCCCGCTTCGCTTTGGCGGCCGCAATGCCTGCTTCGTACCAGGCGCGGGCGTCGTCTTTGCGGGACATCTTCTCGAGGAGGCCGCCGCACATCAGGTACATCGCGACGTAATCGGGATTCGAGGCGCGGAGCGTTTCGAACGTGCGGAGCGACTCTTCGTAGCGTTCGAGATTTCGGTATTCGAGCGCGAGGCCGTACCACGCGAACGGATCGGTGGACCCTTTGGCCGTGGTCTGCTCGAGAAAGGCGAGGCGCTTGGAGCTCATGGCCTAACCGAGTAGCACGGGCAAAGGGTCGCGCGCGATGTCGGGCGAATCAGTCGCGCTCGACGACGCCGATGTACGGGAGGTTTCGGTATTTCTCGGCGAAGTCGAGGCCGTACCCGATGACGAATTTGTCTTCGATCGTGAATCCCAAATAGTCGACGTTCACCGAGACCTTCGCGCGCGCCGGCTTGTGGAGCAGCGAGCAGACCTTCACGCTGCGCGGGTTGCGCGTGCGGAAGAGATCGACGAGGTGGGCGATGGTCAGCCCGGTGTCGACGATGTCTTCGACGAACAGGACGTCTTCGTTCGAAATCGGTTTCGAGAGATCGTGGGTAATCTGAACGACGCCGCTCGACTCCGTCCCTTCGCCGTAGGAGCGCACGCCGAGGAAATCGATGCGCAGCGGAAGGTCGATGGCGCGGGCGAGGTCGGCCGCGAAGACGAAGCTCCCTTTGAGGACGCCGACGAGGACGAGGGACCGGTCTTTATAGTCCTTCGTGATTTGGGCGCCGAGCTCGCGAACGCGGGCGGCAATCTGTTCGGCCGTAATCATGACGCTGATTCGCTCGCTCATGGTCCCGCGTTTAGATGGCCCCCGACGCGTCGTCAACGACGGGCGAGGGGGGTCACGTCGAGGCCGTCGCCGTCGCTCGTGACGACGACGGACCCGTCGTGGTCGGTGCGGAAGACGTGGGCGCGCGTCTTCGCGAGGGCGGCGAGGGCTACCGGGTTGGGGTGGCCGAATCGGTTTCGCACGCCGCACGAGATGACGGCGACGTCTGGATCGACGGCGGCGAGGAACGCGGGCGACGACGACGTGCGGCTTCCGTGGTGGCCAACCTTGAGCACGTCGGCGCGCAGCAGGCCGGGCTCGCGCGCGTCGCGTTCGAGAAGCTCGCGCTCCTCTTCGCCCTCGGCGTCGCCGACGAAGAGAAAGCTGCGGTGGCCGAAGGTGATGCGAAGGACGAACGAGTTGTCGTTGGCGCCGCGATCGTCGTGAGGGCCGGGGCACGGCGCGAGGAGCTGCACCAGGGCACCGCCGATGGTGTGCGATCCACACAAAGTGTCGGGGCGAAGGACGGGCACGCCGCGTTTGCGGGCGAGGGCAAGGAGGTCGGCGTAGGCGCCGGCGGCCCCTTCGTGCTCGCCCTGCCCCGTGTCCCAAAGGGCGTCGAAGCGGACGCTTGCGAGCCCCGAGGCGAGGCCAAGGAAGTGATCCGGATGCGGGTGGGAGAGGATCACGGCCGCGAGCGCCCCGCGCCTCCGCGCGCGAAACGCAGGTGCGACGACGCGCGAGCCCGTGTCCGTTGCGCTGCCGACGAGGCCGCCGCCGTCAATGAGCAGCGCCGAGCCGTCGGGGAGATCGACGAGGGCCGAGTCGCCCTGGCCGACGTCCAAGAATGTCGCGCGGAGCACCCCGGTGGGCGAGCCGCGATGGCGTACGAGCAGCTCGCTCGCGACGAGGGCGAAGGTGGCGACGACGACGGCGTGGCGCCGAAGGGCGGCCGTGCGCGTCGCGCTGGGGTGGCTCCCGAGGGCGACGACGACGGCCGTCGCGACGATCATAATCGCCCACTGCGTGACCGTCGGCTGAGGGACCGGAATCGCGAGGAGCGTCGCCGACGCGAAGCCGCGGGCGATGGCGCGTACCAGGGCGAGGGCGCCTGCACCGGCGAGGGCGCAGCCGCGTTCGGCCGCGGGGAACGGCGCAAGCACGCCGTGGAGCAGGCACAGCGGCAACGCCGCGAGCTCGCCCACGGGGACGGCGACGAGGTTCGCGAGGACGCCGCCGAGAGGGAGCGACGGCGCGAACCCTGCGAGGATCGGCGCGCAGGGAAGCGTCGCCGCGAGGGTCGTCGCGATGGGGCGCGTGAGGTGCTTCGCGACGACGTCGAGCCGTGCCGGGACGCGCGCTTCGACCCATGCGGTGAGCGGGCGGGCGAGGGCGAGAAGGCCGCCCGTGGCCCCCGCCGAAAGGACGAACGACACATCGAAGATGGCGAGGGGGTCGAACGCCGCCATGGCGAAGATGGAGAGGCCGAGGGCTCGCGGGCCGTCGCTGCGGAGGCCCAACGTGCGGGCGAGAAGCACCGCGCTTAGCATCCACGCGGCGCGCACCGCCGAGCCGCTCCCCCCCGCGAAGTCGGCATAGGCCCACGTGAAGGGGATCCCGAGGGCGGCGACGAGGCGCCCTACGTCGCCCCGCGCGGCGAGCATCGGGATGCGCACGAGAAGCGCGCGGAGGGCGCCGATGACGGTCACGACGACGAGCACGAGGTGCATGCCGCTGACGGCGAGCAGGTGGCTCAAGCCGCTCGATCGGAATGCGTCGTCGTCGCCGGCGTCGAGGTCGGCCTCGCCGAGAACGAGCGCGCGCGCCATAGGAGCCGTGTCTTCGGGGAACGTCGCTTCGATGCGAGCGCGTGTTTCCGTGCGTGCGGCGTCGATCGCGGCGAGGACGCCGTGGGCCTTGGCGCGTACGTCGACCGAGAGGGCGCCCCCCGACGCGAGGGCGCCGCGACGTGCCTCACCGGGGCGCGGGTCGCCCGTCGCCTCGTTCCAAAAGCGCTGCGGCGGCGCGATTTGCGCAATGAACGAAACCTCGTCGCCCCGCGCGACGTGAGCCTGGGGCGCGAGGTCCGACGTGATCACGTCGTCCGCCGCGTAGAGGCCCACGGTGGCGAGCGCAGGGGCCGAGCCGTCGTCGCACGTGAGCGCGCCCTCGGTCGTGACGTCGAAGCGGAGGACGCCGTGGGATCGGACGGGCGAGCTCGCCACGTGGCCGCGGCCAGTGCATCGGGACGGGTGGGGGAGCGCGTCGAGGGCGAGGTCGCGGGCGTGGTCGTGGCGGTTCACGAGGGCGCTGCCGCGAGCGGCGCCGACACCGAACGCGGCGATCGTCGCGACGACGGCGACGACGCTGAGCGCTCGCGCGCGCGACAGGAGCGACACCGTAAACGCCCCCGTGACCACGACGACGCCGAGGTCGAAGCCGTGATTGCCCGCGACGAGAGCGCCGCACGCGAGGGCGAGGCCTACGGCGGCAACGGCGTCGACCCGAGCCCGCATAGCGCGTGCCCGACGCGGTTGGACCGATGGATTTCCGCTCGGGGCCGCCATGGCCACACATCAGCAGTCGCTATGCCATCCCGCGGGACCTCGCATTTTCCGGCCGATTTCCGCAGGCGCGGCGCGAAAACAGTGTGGGCGCTTGGCGTCACGAAACATGGCCGCGACGTCGCGCGGGCGTCCGTTGCCGGCTTCGTTGGCTGCGCTTACTCTCTCTACTCAACGCGGTGACGAGGCCCCCTCGTAACGCCGTGCGGAATTTCGAGTGGCGCCCACGACCTCCTCCCATCTCACGCTCTCATGAGCCAGCGCTTCATACGCTGCCAGCACTGCGGTCTTCCGCACGACGTGATGCAGGTCGCCTGCCCCATCACGGGCAAGCCGATGGCGCGCAGCCGCGGCTCGAGCTCGTTCCCGCGCGCAGCTCCCATGGGGCGCGGCGCGAACATTCCGGCGCCGCCGCCCGTGCCCGTGATCCTGAAGCCGGCCACGCCGCCCGCCCCCGCGGTCTCGTTCGCGGCGAGCCAGAACAACAAGAAACGCGAGCTCGTCGGCCGCGTCGTGAACGCCAAATACCGCGTTCGATCGATCCTCGGCGAAGGCGGAATGGGCACGGTGTACGAGGCCGAGAATCTCGCCATCGGCCGCTCCGTGGCCGTGAAGATTCTCCACCCGAGCCAGGCGCGGAAGAAGGACGCCGTAAAGCGTTTCCACCAAGAAGCGCGATCGGCCGGCGCCATCGGCCACCCGAACATTTGCGAGGTCTACGACTTCGGCACCCTCGACGACGGCAGCCCGTACCTCGTCATGGAGAAGCTCGTCGGAGAGACCCTCGCCGATCGCATCGCGAGCGAAGGCGGCCTTCCGTTCGACGACGTCATCGAGGTGCTCACGCAGGTGCTCTCTGGGCTCGTCGCCGCCCACGAGCGCGGCGTCATTCATCGCGATATCAAACCCGAGAACATCTTTCTCACACGCCGCGTGGGGTGCCCGCCGATTGCCAAGATTCTCGACTTCGGCGTCTCCAAAATGATTCACCCGGTCCTCTCGGGCGATCGGGAGGACGACCTCGATCTCACACGCACGGGCATGGTGATGGGGACGCCCTATTACATGTCGCCCGAGCAGGCGCGCGGCGATCGCAACCTCGACGCGCGGGTCGATCTCTGGGCGTGCGGCATCATTTTGTACGAGGCGCTCACGGGGCGAAGGCCGTTTCAGGCCGCGAACTACAACGCGCTCCTCATGCAGATTCTCACGACCGATCCAAAGCCCGCGCGCGATCTCCGCCCGGCGCTCCCGATCGGCTTCGACAGCGTTATTTTGAAGTCGATGGCGCGCTCACGGGAAGACCGTTACGCGTCGTCCATGGACTTCCAGAAGGATCTCCAGGCGCTGCGCGATCGCCGTCAGCCGGCGGCGCAAATGACGAGCGCGGGCGAGCGTCGAAGCAAGGTGCCGAACACCGTCCCCGCGCCGCGGGATGCGCCGCGACCCGTGCGGCAAGACCGGCGTATCGGCGATCGCCGCGGGGCCGTCCAGCCGTCGCGGAGCGAGGCCGGTGAGCGCGAGCGCGACGAAGCGCGCGCGCGGGCGGGCGTCCCCGATTTCCTTTCGGATGACACGCCGAGCTCCCTCGAGATTCCGATTACGTTCGCGGCCGACACGCCGCTGTCGGGCGAGCAGGTCCCGATGATGGACGTGAACAAGCTCGACGCGGGCGAGCGCCGCGTGATGGAGAGGCTGCGGGAAAGCGCCGCGAAGCACATCGGTCTTTCCCTCGACGACGACGAGACGCAGGTGTCGACCCATGCCTACGCGCGGCAAGAGACACGTGCGGCCGTCCGCGTTCCCGAGGCTCCCGTTCCGGCGCCCCGGGCTGTCGATCCACGCCCGCCGACGCCGACTCCGGCGACGGACACGATCTCGCGCAACGACACCCTCGTTCGCCCGCCGAGCTTCAATCGCATTCACGAAACGTTCGACGCCGATACGACGCAACGACGTGGGCCCGAGTTCGACGCCGAGCTCGAAGGGGCGCGCGCCAATCTCGTCAGCGACACGATCCCCCAGGATCCGCCGCAGTTCGCGCCGCCGCCGCGCCCCCCGCACCAGCGCCCGCCGTCGATTCCGCCGCCGCCTGCGAGGCCGTCGACGTCGCGGTCCAAGTTGGTCCCCCCGCCGCCGTTCCCAAGGTCCAAGTCGATCCCGCCGCCGCCGCCGCCGCCTCCGCCGCGGCCGATGAGCGTGCCGGCGCTGTTCGACATGGACGACGACGACGGCGACAACGACCGCACGCAGCTGTTCAGCAAAGCGAAGCCGAAGCGCACCCTCGCGGGGCAAGGCGCGGGTGGCGGCACGGGCACGCTGCAGAGCGCCGACGACACCGTAAAGATGGACGACAATCTCGAAGAGCGTCTGCGCGAAGCCCGCGAGCGCCTGGGCTCCCAGTCGTCGATGCCGCCGCCGACCGAAGCGCGCCCGATGGTGATCCCCGCGAAGAAAAGCCCGCGGTAAGCGGGCTTGCGGTCTCACCCCTTCATCAACATCGCCAACGCGGTGACCACGCACATGACCGTGCCGACGCCGGCCGTGATCGCTCCGGCGACGAATCCCCAATAGAGCTTCGAGACCAGCTCTTCTTCGGTCTTGTTCGTGATGATGAGCTCGCCGTCGCCCTTGCCCGCGTGGAAGAGCACGAGCTCGCTCGAAGGGGCGACGCGGTAGCCCTCGTTTACGGGCGGGCCGGCGTCGCGGCGCGAGGGGCCGATGGCGTAGATAGGGTCGCCTGCGGCCAACACCTCTTCTTGGTACCGCATGCTCTTGTTGAAGCCGAGCCACGACGTCGTCTTCTGGCCGCGCGATGCGAGGAACTCGACGAGGTGCGGGGGTGCGTCTTTGAACGTTCCCGAATTGGCGATTTGCTGCTTGTCGAGAATCACGTTGGCGTTCGAGGGGACGACGCGCGCCGCCTGCCCAGAGCCGTCGTCGATGAAGAAGAGGCGGCTGTCGGTCTCACAAAAGAGCGTGTGCCAGTAGGTGTTCTTCCCGTTGCTCCGCTGCTCTTCGACGGTGACGCGCACGACCACCGCGTGGCGCCCACTGAACGGCGCGTGAATCACGCCCTGATCGCTCGGGACGATGCGCCCCTTGATCTCGACGGCACCGTTTCCGCTCGCGTGCGCGACGGCCGACGTGGGCGTCGCGATGATGCGCGCGCGCCGCTTCATATTCCCGATGTTGCTGAGGAGGACGACGATGCCGCCCAGGAGCAGCATCAGCCCAATGACGATGACCACCACCATGGCGTCGAAGGATACCCCGACGGCGGCGGCGCGGGGCTCACGGGTTTAGCAGCGCCGAAAGCTCGGTCTCGGTGATGACCTTCGTGCCGAATTTTTTGGCCTGATCAAGCTTGGATTTGCCGGTTTTTTCTCCGGCCACGAGGTAGTTCGTGTCCTTCTTGACGCCGTCGTGAACCTCGCCGCCCGCCGCGCGAATCTCGGCGTGTACGTCTTCCCGTTTGCGCGACAATACGCCCGTCACGCAGACTTTCACGCCCAGAAGCGGCCCCGTCGTGGCCACTTCGGCGCGCGGCTGCGGCGCGCTCACGCCGAGATCGCGCAGCTTCTCCATGAGCGAGCGCTGCCCCTTGTCGAACAGGAAAAGCACGACGCTGTCGACCATCTTCGGGCCGTACCCGCGAATCGACGCCACGTGGGCGCGCGTCTCCTCTTCGTTCCACTCGAGCATCTCCTTCAGCGTACGAGCCTCTTCGGCGAGCTGCTTCGCTGCCACCTGGCCCACTTGCGGAATGCCGAGTCCGCAAAGCAGGCGGTCGAGCGTGCGCGCCTTCGATCGCGCGATCGACTCGACGACGTTCTGCGCGCTCTTGTCGCCCATTCGTTCGAGCTCGATGATCTGCGGCGCCGTGAGCGTGTAGAGATCCGCCACGTCCAACACGAGCTTTCGATCGACCATCTGCTCCACGAGCACCGCGCCGAGGCGGTCGACGTCCATCGCGAATCGGCGGGCGAAGTAGAAAATTTGCCCCTTAACCTGCGCGGGGCACGTGCGGTTCGGGCAGCGGAGCACGACCTCGTCGCCGAGCTCCGGCTTCGCCTCGTCACGCTTGCTTCGAGCCGTCGCCGTCCCGCACGACGGGCACGTCTTCGGCATCTCGAACAGACGCTCGTCGCCGGTGCGCGCCGCCGTGTCGACGCCCACGACCTGCGGAATGATCTCGCCCGCCTTCTCGATGAACACGAGATCGCCCAGGCGCACGTCGAGCTCGGCGATCTGATCGCCATTGTGGAGCGACGCCCGCGACACCGTCGTTCCGGCAAGCTCCACGGGGTCTAAATTCGCAACGGGCGTGAGCGCGCCGGTGCGCCCGACTTGCACCGTGATTTCGCGAATACGGGTCGCAATGCGCTCTGCTTTGAACTTGTACGCGACTGCCCACTTCGGAAACTTCGATGTGAAGCCGAGCACGTCTTGGTGCCTGTATGTGTCGACCTTCACCACCGCGCCGTCGGTCTCGTAGGGGTAGCCGGCCCGCGCCGCGTCGATGGCGTCGATGGCCGCAAGCACGTCGCCGTCGCCGCCCATCACTTCGCGACGGTGGGTCGGCAGCTGAATCGCAGCGAGCCACGCGATGCTCTCCGAGTGGCTTTTATGAAGCTCGGGCCCTTCGACGAGCTGGTAGAAAATCGCCCGCAGCGGCCTTCGTGCGACCTCGTTCGAGTCCATCATGCGAAGCGAGCCGGCCGCCGCGTTGCGCGGGTTCGCGAACGGCTCGAGCTCCTGCGTGGCGCGCTCGGCGTTGAACGTCTCGAGATCTTTCTTGTAAATGACGACTTCACCCCGAAGCGTGAGCCGCCCCAAGTGGGTAATCGTTAGCGGTATATTGCGGATTGTACGTATGTTCGCCGTAATGTCTTCACCCGTCTCGCCGTCGCCCCGTGTGCTCGCCACGGAGATGCGCCCGTCTTCGTAGACGACCTCGATGCTCGCGCCGTCGAGCTTCGGCTCGATGACGAAGCGCGGCGTCTCGCTGTCGGGCAGTCCGTCTTTCACGCGGCGGAAAAACTCGCCCATGTCCTCCGCCCCATAGGCGTTGTCGAGCGAGAACATCCGCACGCGGTGCTTCACCTTCACCGTGCCCGAGCGAATCTCCCCCGCCACACGCTGCGTCGGCGAGTCGGGCGTGACCAGCGCCGGATGCGTCGCCTCGAGCCCCTTCAGCTCATTGAGCAGCGCGTCGAACTGCGCATCGGTCACGCTCGGATCGTCGAGAACGTAATACCGATAATTGTGTGCATCGAGGGCCCGCGCGAGCTCCGCATGGCGCGTGCGAACGTCGTCGGGGGGAGCGGGCGAAGCAGACTTCGAATCCTTCGAAACCATGATGCGCGGCAGCGTAGTCGGCCGGCGCGCGGTGGGCACGCGATCTGGCAGCGCACTCCCAAGAAGGGAATTTACGGGGAGTCGGGGACGCGGGGAGAAGAGTCGGTCAGTGCCCGAAGCTCACGCCGAGGCTAGGCCCAATGTAAACGTTGGTCGCGTTCGTCACCGGGTACATCGGCCGTGTGATCGGTACGCCGGGGACCCCCGGAATGTTGCCTGTGATGTTGCTTCCGCCGGCGGTGGTGACGTTGCTCGCGAAGTCGATCCACGCAAGGAGGCCGATCGTGAGCTTGGTGCCTGGCGTGCTGCCGAACATGACGCCGCCGTCCATGAGCATGCCGAACGCGTTGTCGTGCGCCGAGTCAGTGTAGACCGTGGGCGGCAGTACGGGGAGGCCGAGATCGACCGTGCGCCCCATGACGTAGTTGCGAAAGGCGACGCCGGGGGTAACGGCGAACGTGAAGCGAGCCGCTTGCCCTTTGCTCGTGATGCGCGGGCCAGCTCCGAGGAACGCGTGGTAGCCGACGAGGTACAGATTTTCGCTGCGCTTCGTGTCGCTGCTCGGGCCAATCGGGTCGGAGGGATTGGCGCGGCTGAGAGCATCGGTGCCCGTCGCGTTCATCGTTTCGCTGCGGTATTCGCTCATGAACATACCGGCGACCTCGACTCCCAAGATATCGAAGTTGTAGCCGATTCGGAGCGCCATGCCTCCGCCCACGGGGGTTGTGTGGTCGCACGTTTGGTGGGTCATGCACGCGTCGTAAAGGCCGCTCGTGCCGCCCACGCCGAACTCCGCGACGAGGGAAAAGTTGCCGTAGAGGCCGGTGTACTTGCTGCTCTCGCCAGACGCGGAATCGGCTTGTTTTAGAGGCTCCACGGGCGTTGCAGCGGGCGCGGCGCCGCCGGGCGGAGGGGGCGCGGCGACCGGCACGGCGGCGGGCGCGACCACGGGCGCGGCGACCGGCACGGCGGCGGG
>JANXMC010000758.1 GCA_025354825.1 Myxococcales bacterium | reverse complement strand
TCGCCTCGGCGGAGGCGATCTCTTCGGGCGACGGCGGCGGCGGCACGCGCGACTCGTCCCCCTCGGGCTCCATCATCGGAACGGCGGCTTCTTCGGGTGCACCTTCGAGGCGTGCGAGAAGTGCCCGCGCGTCGTCGCGATCGGGCTCGCGCTCGAGGACCCGTTCGAGGGTCGCGATGGCTTTCTGGCGATGCCCTTGTGCGAGGTAGATCTCCGCGAGCGTCACCGTCGCGAGCGGGCCGTGATTTCGCGGCGGCGGCGGCGGCTCGAAGACGGCGGCTCGAATGCGCTCGGCGGCGTCGGGGAGGTGAAGCCCGCGCTCGACGACGCGTGCGAGGAGATCGCGCGCACGCCCGAAGAAGCCTCGGGTTCCGCGCGGCGGTTCCGCGGCGTCCCGCTCGTCGCGTTCGTTGTCGTCGTCGTGAAGGCTCATGTCGCGTGTCCTCCCCGCGCTTACAGCTCGCGCGCGTGCCACGCCGCGAGGCGTGCGCGGGCGTTGTCGACATCGAGGTTAATCTGCGCCTTCAGCGCGTCGAGCCCGTCGAACCGCTGTTCGGCGCGAAGGCGCGCAACGAGGTGCACGCGGAGCCTCGCGTCGTAAATCTCGCGGCCGAGGTCGCGCAGCAGGTGCACCTCGATGCTCCGGCGCGGGTCGCCGCCGACGGTGGGGCGCACGCCGATGTTCATCACGCCGTCGCCGAGGGGCAGCGCTCCGCTCGGCGATCTCTCGGCGCCGACGCCCAACTCGTCGACATCGACGGCATAGACGCCGTCGGGAGGCAGTAGCTCGGGGACGTCGCCGAGGTTCGCCGTGGGGAAGCCGATCGTGCGGCCGCGTTTTGCACCGTGGACGACGACGCCGGAGAGTGCATGAGGGCGCCCGAGAACGAGGTCGGCCGTGTCGAGATCGCCCGCGCGAATCGCCTCGCGGGCCCGCGTGCTCGAGTAGGCGCCGGCGCTGTCGTGGGCCATCGCATGGGGGCGCGCTTCGAAGCCGAGGGACGCGCCGAGCTCTCGCAGGCTCGCGAGATCGCCGCTCCGTTTTACGCCGAATCGAAAGTTGTCGCCGACGACCACGACGCGTGCGGAGAGCGCTTCGACGAGGAGCGACCGCGCGAACGCTTCGGGCGTGCACGCCGCGAAGGCGCGGTCGAAGTGCCGCACGAAAACGCGCTCGACGCCGAACGCGCCGATAAGCTCGGCGCGCCGCTCGAGGGTCGTGAGGAGAGGCGGCGCCTCGCGCCCGAGCACGCCCGCGGGGTGCGGATCGAACGTGAGCACGGCCGGGACGAGACCGCGCCCGCGCGCCTCGGCGACGGCCTCGCGCAAGACGGCCTGGTGCCCGCGGTGGACGCCGTCGAAGTTGCCAATGACGAGCACCGTGCCGCGCGCGCGAACGTCCTCTGGGGCGGGCGCATCGCCGAGAACCGTGAGGACCGCGGTGAAGGGGCTCATGACGTGCTTCGTTGTACCACGCCGCGTGCGTCTGCGGCCGCTCGGGCGCGTCGCGCTCAGTCCCCCACGAAGCGCGCGCTGGCGCTCTCGCGGGCGTCGACACGCACCTGCGTCGAGAGCACGCGTCCGTCGGTGCGCGTGCACGTGACGGTATGCATTCCCGGATGTACGGCCACGGGCGCGACGGGCGATGCCCCTTGCGCCACGCCGTCGACGGCGACCTTGCACGCCCCGCCCGACACGGTCACCGCAACGTGGCCCGAAGTTTCGTCTTCCTCCGATGCCGCCGAGCTCGGCCCTGCGGCACACCGCACGACGAGCACCGATGCGATGAGCAAGGTCATGGCGAGCGCGCCACCACCGAACCAGAGCACGCGCTTCGGCGTAGGTCGCGCGCTGAGGCGCGGAAGGTTCGCCGTCGCTTCGAAGGGCGCGAGCGTGAACCCGCTGCCGGTGGTGGTTTCGCTCACGGGCTTGGCGCGCGGAAGACCGTTGTTCGCCGTCACGAGAAGCGCCGACAGACCCGACGCCGATTTGAGCGCTTGGAGAAGCTCGGCGGCGCTCGCGAAGCGGTCTTCACGTTTGTGCGCGAAGGCCTTGAAAATAACCCGTTCGAGCTCCTCGGGCACGTCGACGTCGGGCGCGACTTCGTGAAACCGTTTCGGCTGCGCCCGCATATGCGCAACGAGCACCGCGGCTTCGTTGGGCCCATCGAACGGCACCTGCCCCGTGATCATTTCGTAGAGGATGATCCCCACCGCGTAGATGTCGGCGCGCCCGTCGATGTCCGTCCCGCGAATCTGCTCGGGGCACGCATACCGGGCCGAGCCCATGAACGCACCAATCTGCGTGAGCTGCTCTTCCTTCGCGTCGGGGTTCATCACCTTCGCGAGGCCGAAGTCGACAATCTTCACAAGCTCGCCGTCGCCCGTGTCGACGAGGAAAATGTTCGCGGGCTTGAGGTCGCGATGCACGACGTCTTCGCCGTGGGCCACGCGAAGGCCGCGGCAAAGCTGCGTCGCGATGTCGATGGCGCGCTGCCACGGCAAGCGCCGCTCTTGGTTCAAGAGCTTCGCCAGCGTCTTGCCGCGGAGAAGCTCCATCGCGATGAAATAAACGTCGTCTTCCGTGCGGCCGTAGTCGAAGACGGTGACGACGTTCGGATGCGACAGCTTCGCGGCCAAGCTCGCTTCACGGAAAAAGCGCGCGGTGAACTCCTCCGACGCGTCCGGAACGTAGCGAATGTCGAGAACCTTGATCGCGCACTCGCGGCCGAGATCGGTCTGATGCGCGCGGTAGATCTTCCCCATCGCGCCGCGCGTGAGCAGCTCGAGAAGCTCGAACCTCGTCGCGAGGACGCGGCCAATCAGGCGATCCTGCCCTGGCCTCCGCGTCTCTCGCGATGAAGTTTCGTCCCCCATTCGCGAACCTCGTCTCCGTTTCAATCCGCTAGCTCGCGCGCGCCCCTCGACACGCGCCCTCGCGGATCAGTACGGGATGTCGACCTTGTAGCCCGGAGGCGCGTTCCCCTTGTCTTCCTTCGGGGCCGCTTGCGGAGGGGGCGACCAGGCCGCAGGCGCCTTCGACAGCTTCACGGCGACGGGGCTGTCGCCGACCTTCACGGCCTTCGTCTCGACCTTGTACCCCTGCTTCGAGAACAGCAGCTTGTGCTCTTTGGTGGGGTCGGCTTCCGAGCCGCGGTAGGTCACGTCGCAAGGTGTCGACGTACAGATTTCGACCCCTTCCTCTTTGACGCTCGCGCCATCGGGCTCGCTGTTTAAGCGGACCTTCACGAGGGACGATCCGGCGCCGCTGGCCGAGACCGGTGAGGTTGCCGTTTGCGCGCTCTGCGCCGTCGTCCCGGTGGCCGGTGTGACCGCCGCCGTCGACGGCGTCGGCGCTGCAATCGCGTTGGTTTGCGACGGCTTCATCGCGATGACGGCGATGATTCCCACCATCGCGAGCGCGCCGATCACCGACGCGAGCAGCACGCCCTTCGAGCCGCGCGCCTGCGCCTGCTGCATGAGCGACGCCGTCTCGGAGCCGGAGACCAAGCCAGGCGGCACCGTACCCGCGCCGGATTGGCTCGGCGAGAGGTACGCCGCGTTGCTGCCGCTGAGCGCCTGGTTCGCGCCCGACGCCGAGCCGGTCGAGTGGCCGCCCGATGTGCTCATCGTGCGGTATTCGCCCGTGCCCATGCCGCTCACGGTCGCCGTGAGGGCGCCGCCGCCCACGCGCTTGAGCGCTGCGAGCACTTCGTCCATCGAGCGGAATCGTTGATCGGGATCCTTCGCCATGCAGCGCATGACGGTGTTCTCGATCTCTGGCGTGAGCTGACAGTTCGGATTCATCACGCGCATGGGCGGAACTTCTTCGTTCACGTGCGCCATGAGGATGTTCACGCTGTTGGGCCGGTCGAACGGCACCTTGCCCGTGATCATCTCGTACATGATCACGCCAAGCGCATAGATGTCCGTGCGCGCGTCGACGCGGTCGCCGCGGATCTGCTCGGGCGCCATGTACTTCGGCGAGCCCATGAAGAGGCCCGTCTGCGTGAGCTCTTCGGTCTTTGTGTCGCTGACGTTCTTCACCAAGCCGAAGTCGAGCACCTTCACGAAATCGCTCTCGTCGCCGTGGACGACGAGAAAGATGTTCGCGGGCTTGAGATCGCGGTGGATGACGCCGAGCGAGTGGGCCTCACGAAGCGCGCGGCAAATCTGGCGCGCGATGTGGGCGGCGCGCTCTTCGGGGAAGTACGCCGCCTCGCGGATGGCTCGATGGAGCGTATGCCCCTCGAGGTACTCCATCGCCATATAGTAAACGTCGTCGTCGGTCCGGCCGTAATCGAAGATCGTGACGGTGTTGGGGTGCGTCAGCTTCGATGCGATGCTCGCCTCGAGGAAGAACCGCTTGTGGAACTCCGGATCGTGCTCGCCCGCGTAGTTCGGGTTGAGCACTTTGATCGCGCAGAGCCGCCCGAGTGGAGCCTGCTCCGCTCGGTACACTTTCCCCATACCGCCACGCGCGATCAGCGCCGTGACCTTGAACCGCTCGTTGATGCTGCGACCGATGAGGGGGTCGGGGGCCCCTGTCGATTTCGACAACGCCGCTGAAGCGCGATCAGCCATTCGTTGATGCTCCCCGGCTCAGTATTTTGAGCGCTGAGATCCCTGAAAAGACAGTCTGCCCGCCGTGAAGACGCGTGTCAACGCGTCGTCCCGTGAGCGAACACGGCAAAAGTCGCGGCGGCGTCGCAGTGGGCGACGAGCACGGAGGTGGGCTTATCGAAGCCTGGTCACGAGGCATGTGTAGGTTCAATCTCACGACGACACGCGACAGGCCGAATACCCGGCGATTCAGGCAATGGCGAGTTTGTCGCTGACCTGCCGTTATTGTAGCGTGCCCGCCCAAGATGAAGCGAAAACTCCGCGAAGGTTCAGAGGCCGCAAAGAGTCTCAGTCACGCGTCGGGCACCGCGCTCAGCACCGGAAGGCGCTCGGCGTTCGCGTTTGGCGCGCTGTGCGTCTTGGGCCTCGCCACCGTGGCGCTCCCCGCCCACGCCGCGGGGACGTTCAAGTTGAAGAGCACCGAGGTGACCGAGGTCTCCGGCGCGTGGCACGTCTTCGTGACGTTGGAGCTCCCCAAGGCCCCGTCGATGCCGCACGTCCCGCTCAAGTTTCTCTTCACGAAGACCGCCGTCTTCGAGCGCGCGCTCATCGATAACCACAAAGAGCCGGTGCTCAATCGCACGGTGTTGAGTGGGCAGAATCCAAGCGTCGAGAGCCTCGACGTCGACTTCGCCGACGGCAGCGGGAAGATCTTCAAAGGCACGCGGTTCGACTTCGGCCTCACGCGCGCGCGCGGCTACGAGTCGGGCGAGTACAAGGTGCAGGTCCGCACGACGGACGGCCTCGACATCGGCGGCTCGGCAAACCTCGTCCTCAAAGGCGACAACCCGGTCGTCGATCGTCGGTCGATCACCTTCAACGCGAAAGAGCCGGCGATCAAAAAGGTGGAGGATCCGAACGCCGCCAACGCCGCGCCGAAGCAGTCGAACGACGACGTGCCGAGCGGCGCTTCGCAAGACGTGGTCGCCACCGGAACGGCTGCTCCGTTCGTGCCGCAGTCGGCGTTCGACAAGACGCCCGAGGAAGAAGTGAAGGAGCGCCCGAAGGGGTGTGGCTGCTCGGTACCTGGCGACGCATCGTCGAAAGGCGGCCCGCTTGCGGCGCTCGGTCTCGCCGCGCTCGCGTTCGTCGGCGTGGGTCGTCGCCGCCGCGCCTCGTGACGCCCGAGGCCGTCCTCAAGAAGGCCCGCGCCGGGGAGCTCCTCCCCGTTTATCTCGTGTCGGGTGAAGAGCGCTTTCTCCGCGATCAAATGGTCGCGGAGCTTCGCTCTCTCTGCCTCGCGGGCGGCCTCGCCGACTTCAACGAGGACAGGTTCACCGCGGGCGATGTCGACGTCGACAAAGTCCTCGGCGCCGCACGCACCGTCCCGATGATGGCGAAGCGAAGGTTCGTCCTCGTGCGGAGCGTAGAGCGCTGGGAAACCGCTGCGGGCGACGACGACGCGCCCAGCGAGGCCGCGGGTGCGAAGAGCAAGCTCACGGCGACCCCCCTCGACAAGCTGGCGCACTATGCCGCCGATCCCGTGCCGACGACCTGCGTGGTCCTCGTCGCCGCGAAGCTCGACGGCCGCCGCAAGCTCACGGCCACTGCGAAAAAGCAGGGGTTCCTGGTCTCGTGCGACCCCCTCGGCCAGCGTGAGCTCGCCGCGTGGATCGTCGCGCGCGCGTCCGAGCGCGGGAACGCGATTGGCGCCGAGGTCGCCGACTTCCTCGCCGAAATTGCCGGGCCCGAGCTCGCCTACGTGAGCGACGCCGTCGAGCGCCTCGCGCTTTATGTAGGCGTCGGCCAACCGATCACCGAAGCCGCCGTGAGCGAATGCGTCGTCCGCGTCCGCACGGCGGACACGTGGGCGCTGGTCGACGCGGTCAGCAAACGCGATCTCGCAACGTCGTTGAAAATCCTCGCCGAAGTCTACGATCCGCGCGACCGCGGGCTTCCGCTACTCGGCGCCCTCGCCTGGTCGATTCGCGGTCTCGCGAAGTTCCAAGTCGCGTCGGCCGCTGGTGCGAGCGTCGACGAAGCCGCCCGCCGCGCGGGCCAGCCCTACAAGGCCCGAGAGCTCGCGAGCAAAGTTAAGGCGTTTCGCCCGCGGGAGCTCGAGCGCTGGCTCCTCGTTCTGGCCGAAACGGACATATCGCTCAAAAGCTCCAGGCGCCCTGCCGACGCCATTTTAGAGGACATGCTCACGCGTTTGTGCCGCCGCGCCGCTTAGCGCCCACGCCTCGAGCGGCGAGCGGCGAGCGGCGAGCGGCGAGCGGCGAGCGGCGAGCGGCGAGCGGCGAGCGAAAGGTTAATATTCGCTCATAAATCGTTCATGGCGAGACCGACTCGCTCAAACCGTTCATCGTACGCTTGGTCGGCACCGCGCCCCTGCGCGACGCCTCCGGAGCCCCCATGGACATTCTCTCGACGCGATCGGTTGCAGAAGTACTCGGCGTGAGCGAGGCCACCGTCAAACGGTGGGCCGATGCCGGCACGCTTCGCTGTTTTCGAACACCGGGCGGTCACCGCAAATTTCGCCTGCGCGACGTGAAGGCGTTCTTAGCTGATCAGCAGGAAGGAGACGGCGTTCCACCCGAGCCCGTCATCGCGGCGCCGACGGGCGAGCTCTCCGCCGAGCAGCGGGAGGCCCGCGCCCTTGCGCTCGCCGCCGATGTCGACGGCCTCGTCTCGCTCGTCGCCAACCAGCGCCTCAAGGGGATGACGCTCGCCCACACGTTCGACCGGGTGATCGGCCCGGCGCTGCACGATATCGGCGCGGGGTGGGCTGCGGGGCGACTCAGCCCGGCGCAGGAGCACATCGCGTCGAACGCCGTCATCGACATGCTCGCCCGCGTGCGGCCGCTCGTCGAACGGACGTCGCGCGCCGACCGGGGGCGAGCTCTGTGCGCTTGCCTCGGCGACGAGTACCACGACATCCCCGTGCGCATGGTCGGGCTTATTTTGTCCTGCGAAGGCTACCGAACGGCGATGGTCGGCGCGAACGTCCCGGCGGGCGATCTGGCGCTCATGATCGCGGGCGACCCGCCGGCCGTCCTCGCCTTGAGCGCTTCGGCTTGCGCCAACGCCGAGAACCTCCGCGGCGACCTAGCGGTGCTCGCGAGCGCCGCAACCGCGGCGAAAACCCGAATCATCGTCGGCGGTTCGGGCTTTCAGTCGCTGTCGAGCGTTCCGGTTCCCGTCAAACGGTACGCGTCCCTCGAAGAGCTCACCGGCGTCGCGCTCTAGGAACTGCCCGCGTGCACGCGACGCGGATCGGTCATGAGCGGCTCTTGCGGATAAGGGGCGTTGAGGTACGTGCAGAGACGCTTGTGCTTTTGACGAAGCCGCAGTTCGTCCTTAAGTTCACCCTCGCTCGGGGCCCGGCCGCCTTCCTAAGGGTCGCCGGCCTCTTCGAGCCCGCGAAGGATCAGAAAAGGAGTCTATTGAGATGCACGTCCCCCATCGGGTGATCCGGCCTCATGCTGAGTGGCTAGCTTCGACCGATTTACCCACGAAGTTCGGTCACTTCAAGACCCACGTTTTCCGAGCGCCCGAAGATGCGTCGTCGTCCTTCGGCAACGACGGCGCGAAAGAGCACGTCGCGCTCGTGTACGGCGACGTCGCCGGCAAAGTCGGTGTGCCCGTCCGCGTGCACTCCGAATGCGTCACCAGCGAGATTTTCGGCTCGCTCAAGTGCGACTGCAAAGAGCAGCTGGACGCCGCGCTGGCGGAGATCGCACGCCGCGGCGCCGGCGCGGTTCTCTACCTGCGGCAAGAAGGTCGCGGCATCGGCCTCGCCAATAAAATCCGCGCGTACGCGCTTCAAGCGAACGGCCACGACACGGTCGACGCCAACCGCCTCCTCGGTCTCCCCGACGACGCGAGGCGTTACGACGTGGTCCCGGACATGCTGAACCACCTGGGAATCAAGAGCATCCGGCTCATGACGAACAACCCGGACAAGGTACAGAAGCTGCGGGCGCTCAGCGTCGAGGTGGTCGGGCGAACCCCCGTCATCATCGAGCCGAACGCCTATTCCGCCGGGTATCTCGAAGCGAAACGCGTGCGTATGGCCCACGAGCTCCCCGTGGCGACCTCAGTGCGTAGGCCGTCTGCCGTGACGACGTCGACGACCACCGGCGTGCATGCGGTGCGCGCGGTTCACGCCGAGCCGCGCACCGGCACCGACGCCGAGTAGCAAGCCCCGAGCGCTAACCTCGGCGCGCCGGCCACCTCCCGCAAAGGCACCGCTCGTCAACGGGCGGTGCCCGCGATTAGTCTCGTCGGATCCATGGGTCTCCCGCGCCTGAAGCGACACCTGCCTGCGGCGTGCCGCGCGCCCGTAGCCTTTGCCGGATGCGTGGCCTTCGCCGCGCTCACCTGGTCGCCTGCGTCGCGCGCGCAAGAGCGGCCGTCGGTCGATTTGCGATCGTTCCGCCCCTCGGTCGATCCGCGTGCGCAGCTCGTACTCGAGCCGGTGACCACGCCGACGGCCTGGAGCTTCAACGCTGGGGCTTGGCTCGCCTATGCGAATCAGCCCGTGCGCGTGACGGACCGCACCACCGGCGTCACGTACCGCCCCGTCGAGCACCAGCTCGCCCTCGACCTCACGGCCGGCGTCGGCCTCGGCGCGCGATCGTTCTTCGGCGTGAGCCTTCCGATGGCGCTTTACCAAACGGGCGCGGCGCCGCTGCCCGGGCAGACGAGCACGACGGGGGTCGCGCCCTCGACGGCCATCGGCGACGTCGCGCTCCACGGAAAGGCGACGCTCGTTGCGAATGATCAAGGCGGTTTCGGCGTCGGCGCGCTGGCCGTGGTCACGCTGCCGACGGGGAGCCGCGCGAGCTTCCTCGGCGAAGGGTCCGTCACCGCGTCGGCGCGCGTTCTCGTCGACTACGATTTGCTCGTCGCCGGCGTTCAGGCGAGCGTCGGTTACAAGCTTCGCGGCGAAGACCGCCCGCTCCTCGCGCCGACCTTTAACGGAACCACGCTGGGCGGAGAGATCCCGTGGACCTTCGGCATTCGCCTCCGCCCGGGCATCCTGAAGAAGATGGTCGACGTCGACGGCGACCATCGCCAAACGTGGGAAATTGCCGTGCGCGGCGCGCTTCCCGCAGGTCCCGTAGGGCCGTTCGGCACAGGGGATCCCGGAAGCGCAAGCCTCTCGCCGGTGCTCCTGGCGCTGTCCGATCGCGTCGAGCTCGGTCATTTCCGCGACAGCTTCGTCCTCGCCGGCGTCGACATCGGCCTCAACACGGCGATCGGCGTCCCCAACGTGCGCGGCGTCGTCGCCTTCGGCTGGGCGCCTCGCAACCACGACGCCGACCACGACGGCGTGCCCGACGATCTCGATCAGTGCCCCGAGATCCCGGAAGACCGCGACGGCTTCGAAGACTCCGACGGCTGCCCCGACATCGACAACGACGAAGACGGCGTGACGGACGACGAAGACGCATGCCCGCGCGTGGCCGGCGAGCCGTCGGAGGACAAAAAGACGAACGGGTGCCCTGGCGCAGGTGGCGCGGCGAGCGGGCCCAGCGCCGCACTGCCGAGCGCGGCGCCGGAAGCTGCGCGCGTCGATCGCGACGGCGACGGCGTTCTCGACGCGGCCGACGCGTGCCCCGACACCGCGGGCGACGCGTCGAGCGTCCCGGCGTTGAACGGCTGCCCCAACCCCGATCGGGATGGCGACACGTTCGAAAACGGCGTCGACGCGTGCCCGGACAAGGCCGAGGTTTTCAACGGCGTCGACGACAACGACGGATGCCCGGACCCCGGCGGCAAAGCGCTCGTCGTCCTCGACGTCACGGGCGCCGCGCCCAGCGTGAAGCTCGCGCAGTCGCTCGTTTTCGTCGGCCCGCCTGACGGTCCGTCCGTCGACAAAGCGAGCCTCGTCATGTTGCGCGCGCTCGCCGTCGAGCTCGGCAAATATCCGAATGTGACCCTCGCCATCGGCGCGCGCCCAGACGCTGGCGCCGGCGCGAGCAAGAGCGACGTCGCGCAATCTCGCGCCCTCGCGCGCGCCTTCGCCGTCGTGCGAGAGCTTGCACTCTACAGCCATCGTGACGGCGTCGCCGAGACCGTCGCGTGGGATGCCGTCCGCGCGCAGCCCTTCGCGGCCTTGGGCATCGGCTTCTTGGTGCTCGGGGCCGGGCCCGCAAAGTGACGAGGCCGCGCGACGTCGCCGCGGCGAAGCTCGCGTTCGGCCTCGCTCTCGTTCTCGGCCTCACCCCCCGCGCGCCGAACGCGTCGGCGCAAATCGCGCGGCCGCCGCGATCGCCCATCCCCGCTCCGCAGCCACCGCAACCGACGCAGGCGGCAGCGCACTCGCCCGAGACCGACACCTCGCGATCCCTTCGCGGACGCTTTGGGCTCGACGCCGCCGTGCGGCTTCTTGCGTCGTCGAGCCTCGACGATCGCCTCCGCGGGATCGCACGCGCGGCCGCCATCGGATCGCCCGAAGCCGTCGCGCTTCTCGCACGCACGGCGACTACGGGCGAGATACGCGCCGATGCACGCGCGCTTCTCGATCTCACGCGCGCTCTCGCGATGTTCGTCGACCAGGGGCCCGCCCGCAGCGCGCTCGCGGCCATTCTGACCGCGCCTCCGGTGCTTCCGCCCGCGCCGCGGCAAGGGCCTCGGGGCCCGCGCGAAATTCCCGACGATGCCGAGCAGGCCGCGCGCGCGTTGATGGCGCGAAAGGTCGCCGCCATTGCCCTCGGAGAAACGTCCTTCAAGCCGGGGCTCGATCCGCTCGTCAGCGCCGCGCGCGTGGCCGGCCCGGCGCAAGTCGCGGCGGTCTTCGCCCTCGCCCTCACGCGCCCGTCGGACATGCCGCAGCTCGCGACGGGGCCGCTCTCGCCGCCGCTTTTGCGCCTTTTCGGCGAGGTGGGCGACCTCCGCGTCGTCGACGCCGTCCGCGGCGCAACGCACTCGCCCGATGCGCAAACGCGTGCCGCGGCGCTCCTCGCCCTCGCCGATTTTCGCGACTCGCGCGCCGTCGAGATCGCCCGCGGCTTCGTCGGCGATACCGATCCGCGCGTACGGGTAGCGGCGACGGAGGCGCTGGTCGCGTTGGACGCCGCGGACGCAGGAAGGGCCGTCGAAGCGCTGCTTCTTGCGCAAGATGGGACGGCGCTCGCAGGCGCGCGCCTCGCCGAGCGCACGCAGTCGGACGGCGTCGTGAAGGCGCTCGCGGCGCGTGCGGTGGCGTCGAGCGACGTCGAGATGCGTGCCGCCGCGGTGGTCGCATTGGGGCATCAGACGTCGGACGACGCGCTGACCGCGCTCAAGGAGCTGGCGGTCGATCCGATGCTCGCCGCCGACGTCGTGAGCGCGCTCGGGCGGTCGCCCAACGCCGGCACGCGGGGCGTGCTCGAAGCGATGGTGGCCACGCCCGGGGGTCGAACGCTGGCGCTTCGCGCCTACGTGATTCGCGCGCTCGTACGCGGTGAGCGCAGCGCCGTGCTCGATCGCGCCGCGGTCGACCTCGCCACGAGCCGGCAGCCGCGCGACCGCCCGCTCGGCGTGTTCGTACGCGTGGCTCTCGGCGCGCTCCCCGTCGTGACCGCACTGGCAGACAGCGACGCACGCGTCCGTCGCGCCGCCGCCATGGCCGCGCGCGCGCTCGATGGCGCCGACACACCGGCGCTCCTCGCGCGCTTCGCCGTCGAGCCCGACGCTCTCACCCGCGCGGTGCTCGCGCCTGCTCTCGAGGGCGCCGTCGCGCGCACCCTCGGCCCGCGCGAGCTCGACGGCGTCGTCACGACGCGGCTCCTCGTCGAGCGCATCGAAGCCGGCGGCCCCGACGCGCCCCTCGCGGCCTTCGCCCTCGCGGCGCGCGTCGACGACGAGACGCGCCCCCGCGTTGCGGCTCTTTTCGCCTCGCGCGACGCCGTTGTCCGTGCCCACGTCGCGCGCGGTCTCGGCAAGAGCCATGCGCCCGACGCCATCGGCAGGCTCGCCGCGGCCTACCGCTACGAAGTCGACGTCAACGTGCGGCGCGCCGTCGTCGCGGCGCTCGCCGATCGCGTCGGCGACCGCGCGCCCGAGCGAATTGCGACGTTGAAGCTCGCGGCGCACTTCGACTCCGACCGCACGACCCGCGAAGCCGCGAGCCGCGTCGTCGAAGGACGTCCGCCTGCAAACCCGCGCCTCGGGCCGATGGAGGTCGCGCTCGTGCGCGTTGGCACCGTCGACGGCGAAGGGCGCCTCCCGCCGCTCGCCGGATCGCTCTTGGGGAGCGACGGCTTCGCGAATCCCATCGTCTTCGACGACGACGGCTTCGCCCTCGCGCCCCGCACGCCGCCGGGGGAGGCGCGTCTGATCCTTGCGCCGCGCCTCACGTCGTACGAGGCTCCCGCGCCATGAGTGACGCCGCAAAGCCAGCCGCCGGAACCTCGGCCCCCACGTTCGAAGAGTCGATTCGCCGCCTCAGCGAAATCGTGCAGACGTTGGAGCGCGGCGATCTCCCGCTCGAAGAGTCGCTGCGCCTTTTCGAGGAGGGGGTGAAACTCTCGCGCGCCTCGCAGACGCGCCTCGACTCGGCGCAAAAGCGCGTCGAAGAGCTCCTCGGCGTCGACGATCAGGGGCGCCCAAAAACGGCGCCGTTCGACACGCGCGGCGACGAAGGGTGAGCGCGAGGGCGGTCGCCGCCACGCCGCGCAGGCCGAGAAATCAGCGGCCGATCGACCCGCGGTAGACCCAGCCTTCGGTCGCGAAGCCCGCGCCGTAGTTCACGTGAAACCAGCCTTCTTGGCCGCGGCCGACTTGCACCTGGGCGCCGCGCTGCAAGCGCGCGACGACGGCGCCAGTGCGGGGCGCGTCGCGCACGATCGCGACCTCCCACATCACTTGCGCCGTTGCGCCGTTGGCCAACGCCGGGGCCGCAGCGACGGGTACCGGCGGCGCGCCGGGAGCCGCAGGCGCGGTGCCGAGCGGCGCCACTGCGGGGGGCGGCACGTTACGCGCGCCCGCACCGGGCTTGTTCGCGGCAACCGCGGGCGCGCCCGGGCGCGGCGTGAAGCTGACGGCGTAGTTGAGCGCGTAGCGGGAATGCGCGTGGTCGATGGCCGCGAGGGAGACCGATTGAAAGCTCGATTGGACGCACATTAGAAATGTGTCCTGATTGTCCACCGTCGAGCCGCGCGCGATGCTTGCCGTGATTTTGTTCGTGTTGAAGTCGACCGTGAAGGCGACGCCGAGCTTGCCGAGCGCGCCGTCGGCCGTCGCGCATTGCGACAGCTTGCGAAGCTTGGGGAGCGCGATGGCGTCGAAACCGGGGAGCGCGCCGCACGTGGCGCCTTTCGCGATCTCGCCGTCTTCCATGCGGCACGAGACGACCGCCGGCTTGATGAACGAGATCTGCGACGTCGGCGTGGGGGCCGAAGGGGCGGGGGCGCTCGCGGTGCCCGTTGCGAGGCCGCCTGCCACGACGGCCGCAGGCGCAGCCGACGCACCGGCGCGCGCCGCCGACGACGCGACAGGCGCCGTTGGGTCGTTCGCGTCGCTCGCGCGCGGGGCGGCCGCCGTCGTTGTCGACGATTCGCCCGGCGCGTTGGGACCGAGCCTCACGCCCACGACGCGAGGCCACGCCACGCCCACGACGAAGCCAATGGCTGCAATGACGCCGACCTTGATCCACGACGGGCGGTCGTCGTGGGGGCCCGGCATTTGAACGGAAAGGGGAGCTTTCGCCTCACGCGAATTCATCGAGGCGAGAGTTACCACGGGCTCGAAAATGGGGCTAAAAACCGGGCGATATTGCGCTTTCCGCTGAACACGCAGACAGCTCGCCCTGAATGGCCACTACGAATTAGGGCTTAATCGTGATTCCGAGAACGAGCGTGCCGCCCTGGTAGCTTTGGCCTGCGACGAAGAACGGCTCGTTGGCCGAGGCGTTGACTTCGAGCAGCTTTAAAAACGCCTGGCCGCCGGGCTGGTTGATCGCTGCGCCCACGTGGAAGCGGTGGTCGGGGGTGACGTCGAGAAGCGTGACCTGCACCGTGCGCCCCGTGATGAGGCCGTGGGTGACGGGCTTCCCCTTCTCGAGCGGGAGGACTTTCTTATCGAGCAGCTTGTACGTGTTGTACGCGCTGAACGGCGGCTTCTTCAGCTGCGGCATGTCGCCGATGCCGGGGTCGATCGACCCGCCACCGTCGGCCTGCGTGGCGTGCATCACCATGATGAGCGCGCTCACCGTCGACGGCGCCTGCGCGAACGCGTTGCGTGAACGGGCGAGGCCGGTGACGGCGGCGCCTGCACCGCCCACGAGGAGCGCGGCGAAGCGACGGCGTGAGAGGCCACCGGGAACGTCGGCGACGCTACAGGCGGCCGGAAGCTTACGATGGGACATGGTTCAGAGGCCTCCGGCGACTTTGTCGTCGTTGATCCAAATGACGACGCTCGACGCGTTGACGTCGGGGGTGGCGACCGCGGGAACGTAGATGACGGAAACGTCGTTGTTGGGCGCGTCGACGTGCTCGACCTCGACGCCCGCCGTTTGGGGGGTGTCGAGGACGGCGACGGTTGCCGTGGAAGGAGCTTCGCGCGGAAGAGCAGCGCTCGCGGTTGGCGTGGACGGCGTCTCGACGGCGACCGCCTCGCCGTTGGGCGCGGCGGGGCGCGCCATCACGAAGTAGCCCGCGGCGAGGGCTGCGACGGCGGCGGCCGCGGCGAACACGCGGTTACGCGCCGCGCGTCGGGCGCGAGCCCGTTCGAGCTCGCCCCCGCCGGCGTCGTTTGCTGCGCGGGTGGTCGCGATCACGTCGTGGGCGCTGTCGGCTTCGATGCGCGCCATGACGGCGTTGGCAATCCCGTCGGCGGCCTGGGCGCCGGTCTCCGCGGACGTGCGGACGAACTCGCCGAGCGGATCCATCGCGGCGACGACGGCGCGGGCCTCGTCGCTCTCACGCAGGACCCCTTCGATGCGCGCGCGCGCGTCGTCGTCGAGCTCGCCGTCGGCGTAGGCCATCAGCTCGAGCAAAACGTCGTGGGAAAGCGTGGAGCTCATTGTTCGCCCTCGTCGCTCTCGTCGCGGTCGGCGTCGTTGCTTTTTTCGTTCGCAGAATCGCGCTCGGCACCGTCCGAAGACGCCAGACGCGCGCCCGCGCCGACCTGCTCGTCGTAGCAGTCGGAAAGCGCTTTCTGGAGCTTTTGACGGGCGTGAAACAGGCGGCTCATGATGGTCCCTTTGGAAACTCCCATGGCCTGAGCCATTTCTTCGTAGCTCAGGCCCTCGATCTCACGCATCACGATGACCGCGCGGTGATAGGTGGGCAGCGCGTCGAGAGCGACTTGCAGCCGCGCCCCGATTTCACGGCGCCGTACGAGCTCCGCCGGGTCGGCGCCTTCGATGCGCGCCATGAGCGGAAAGTCGGACTCTTGGGATTCGTCGAGATCGAGTCGGCTGTCGTCGATATCGGTCGTGTGGCGACCAGGTTTGCGGTGAAGGTCGATGCTAAGATTGGTGATGATTCGGTAAAGCCACGTGAAGAAGCTCGACCCGCCTTGAAAGGTGGGCAGGCTCTTGTAGACGCGTAAAAATGCGTCTTGCACGAGCTCGTTGGCGTCGTTCTCGTCGCGAACGAGGGAGAGCGCGATCGCAAATGCTCGGCGCTGATGGCGCTCGACGAGCAGCCTGAACGCCGCCTTGTCGCCCGCCTGGGCCCTTGCGATGAGACCACGATCTTCCTCCGCTTCCTTGGCACGCGCCAACTTCAGATTGGACGCGGCGGGAGGGGCGTTATTCAAGGGGAGCACGTGTTCGGCGCTCGGGCGCGGGCCCGGCGCCGCCGCTGGGGATGCTGGCCTCGCAGACGACATTCGCCGATCGAGGGTAGTACGATTCGCTACCGAGCGCGCGGCCGAAGCGCGGCGTGCGTGCGGCGAGACCGCGTGATCGTCACGGGTTGCCGTGGGCCCGCGGCGCGACCTGCGGATCGCGCGCACCTTGGCGACGAGGTGCGGGGGCGGAGCCGTCGGAGAGCTGCCCGAGGGTGACCTTGATGTCGAACACCTTCCCCTCCCGCGAAACGCGGAGCGTCACGGTGCGGCCGACGCCGGCGGTGCTCGCGAGCCACTGCAGGTGGGTGCCCCTATCGACGGCCTGGCCGTCGAACGCGAGAATCACGTCGCCCGGCGCGAGCCCGGCTTTGTCGGCGGCTCCGCCAGGCCCGACGTAGGCGATGAGGGTGCCTTTGTCGTCCTGCAGCTTGAGCAGCGAGCGGTCTTCGAGAGCGAGCTCGCGGACGTCGCGAATCTTGATGCCGAGGGCGCTCCGCGTGACGTGCCCGTCGCGCAGCAACATGGGCAGGAGCTGCTTCACCATGTTGATGGGAATCGCGAAGCCGATGCCCTGGGCGCCGCCGCCGCGGATCGCCGAGTTGATGCCCACGACCTCGCCCCGCAAGTTCAACAGCGGACCGCCGGAGTTGCCGGGGTTGATCGACGCGTCGGTCTGGATGAAGTCGTAGTAGCCGGTCGGGTCGAGGGGCACGTCGTCCTTCGTGCGCCCTTTTGCGCTCACGATCCCCGCGCTGACGGTGTGCGACAGGCCGAACGGGTTGCCGATGGCGACGACCCAGTCGCCCACATCCATCCGGTCGGAGTCGCCGAGGGGGAGCGCCGAGAGCTCTTTCGTGTCGATTTTGACGACGGCGATGTCGGTGCTTGGGTCGCGGCCAACGATCTTTGCCGGGAGCTCGCGGTCGTCGGCGAGCTTTACGGTGATCGTGTCTGCCCCTTCAATGACGTGGTTGTTCGTGAGGATGGTCCCGTCGCGGTCTACGAGGAAGCCCGTTCCGAGCCCTTTTAGCTCGCGCCTGCGGCCGCGACCTTGGAACAGCCCGGGGGCTTCGACCTCTTCGCCGACGGTGCTGATCGTCACGACGCTCGGATCGGCCGCGCGCGCGATGGGCGCGAAGCTCAGAGGCGTGCTTTTCGTGAGGTCGGGCCCTGCCGCCGGCGCTTGCGTCAAAGCCGGCGCGGTAGCCGCGGGGCGTACGGGGGGCGTCGCTACCGGCACCTCAGAGCCTACAGGAACGGCGCCCGACGGGAGCGTAGCCGGGTCGGCCGTGGAGGCGCCGCCTTCGCGGGAGGCCTTGCACCCCACGGTGAACGTTGCGCCCACGCAAACTGCGAGGGCGACGCAAACGCGTTGTCCTCGCGCCCAGCGCGCCCTCGACGGCATTTTTACTTCTTCTCTTCCTTTTTCGTGTGCTCGACGAAGTGCACGCGCAAATCGAACAAGAGTTGCCCGATGAGCCGCTCCTCGTCGCCGGTGAGATTCCCCTTCGTCTTCTCCTCGATAAGGCCGATGAGGTCGATCGTCTGGCGGGCAAGCGCCAAGTCTTGCTCGAGGGCGTTCGTCTCGGGGTGCGGCGTTTCGCCCAGGTGCATGAGCGCCGAGTGGCTCAGCGAAAGGACGAACGTCGTGAAGTCGATGGACGGGAGCGCGTCGTCGGCGAGGGCTTTCGACGCATCATCCGCTGGCGAGGTCGCGGTCGGCGCGGAGCTCACGGAACGTCCACTCAGTCTTCGCGGCCGCCGAGGGCGGGCTGCGCGTAGGTGACGGCGTCGGTCGTCTCGAGGAGATCCGGGAGGGCCGCGAGGTGCTTCTCGACGTCTTTCGGGGTGAGCTTCTCCTGCTTCAGGTTGCGTTCTCGAACGCGGATATCCCAGTCAAAGCTCTCGATCTTCTTGGTCGACATGATGATTTCCTCTCGAATACCGCCGTGCAGCACCTACCGAGGCGAGTACGCCCGGGCAGCTCACGACTGGGGTCTATGCCAAAACGGGCGCGGCGTCAGTTCGGCAGCTTCGGCTTGTTGCCGATGGTAACCACGTCTTCGCCGCCGGCCGCTTTCTGGGGGCCGCCATTTTCGGCCCCTTCGCCCCCTTCGAGCTGTTCGAGCTCGGCGGCGGCCGACCGGATTTCCTCTTCAGTGGCCGGGCGGACGTCGCGCACGGTGACCGCGTAGTGGAGCGCGATTCCGGCGAGCGGGTGGTTCGCGTCGACGATGACGGCGCTGTCGGTCACTTCGACGACGCGCATTGGAACGGCGTCGCCTTCGGGCGATTCGGCCACGAATTCGTCGCCAACGGCCACGGCCTCGGGGTTGGGAAACTCGCCCCGTTCGACTTCGAGAAGGAGCTCGTCGTCGTACTCACCGAAGCCTTCGTCGCTGGGAACGACGACCTTTTTGACCTCGCCGACCTTGAGGCCGATGAGGGCCGACTCGAGCCCCGGCACGAGCATTCCGTAGCCGTGGACGTATTTAATCGGCTCGCCGTCGTCGCCTTCGCTGGCGTCGAGCAGCTCGCCGGCTTCGTCGTGAAGCGTGTAGTCGAGCGTTACGAAGGCGTTGGGGGCGATTCGGTAGGAAGTCCCATGGTCAGTCGCGCGCGTCATCCGTCAGATCTCCGCCGGTCCCACGATTTTCCCTGCGATGGCGCTGGCGGCCACGACGAGGGGGCTTGCAAGGTACACTTTTCCGGGGCCGCTTCGGCCCGGGAAGTTGCGGTTTATAGCACTCACCGTGATCTGGTCAGGCGAGTCGCTCACGCCGGGCCCCGCCTTGATGCAGGCGCCGCAGGACGGGTCGACCAGCTCGGCGCCGGCTTTGGCGAAAATGTCGAGGTACCCCTTCGCCTCGGCATAGCGGCGAATGTCTTGGGAGCCGAACTGGATGTACAGGTGCACGCCGTCGGCGACGCGCTTCCCCTTCTTCACCGCGTCCTCGAGCACGGCGGCGTACATGTCCATGTCGGCCTTCTTGCCGCCGGTGCACGAGCCGCCGTACGCGATTTGAATTGCGACGTCCGCGCCGCCGTTGGAAGCCTTCAGTGTCGACAGCGGGATGCCGTTGCGCGGATCGCCCGGGGTCGCGACCATCGGCGCAATCGCCGCGAGGTCGACGTCGAAGGTCGCGACGTAGCTTGCCCCCTCGTCGGCGCGCACGATGCTCGCGCGCACGTCGTCGGCCTTGAGACCGCGCTGCGCGACGAGGTAATCGACGACGACCTCGTCGGCTTCGATGATGCCTGTGAAGCCGCCCGCTTCGACGGCCATGTTGGTAAGCGTGGCGCGCTCGTCGAGGGACATCGCGCGAACGCCCTCGCCCGTGAACTCGAGGACCTTGCCAATCCCCTGCCCCGTCTTGAAGAACGGCTGGCTGAGGATGTGGAGCATCACGTCTTTCGCGCAGACGCCTTCGCGCATCGCACCGTGGAGAACGAACTTCGCCGTTTCCGGCACCGTCACCCGCACGTCTTTGGTGAACCACGCGTTGGCCATGTCGGTCGAGCCCACGCCAAAGGCGAAGCAGCCGAGGGCGCCCGCCATGCACGTGTGTGAGTCGGTGCCGATGACGAGCTGGCCCGGCAGCGCGATCTCTTCGATGACTTTGTTGTGGCAGATCGCTTCGCTGCCCACGAGATGGCCATCGCGATGGACCTCGCCATAGAGCTTGATTCCGTGGCGCTTGCTGAACCCCTCTTGCACCGTGGCGAGGGACTGCGCCTGCTCTTTGAGCCCCATCTCGATGTGCTTCTTGGGCATGACGAGATCGAGGAACGTGAGGTGGTCGCGGAACGCCCAAATCGACTCGGGGTCGGTGAGCTTCGCGTCGTCGCCCATGTCGGCGCGGAAGAGCGCGTCGGCCATCGGCGTGACGTACTCGTGCGAAAAGCGAACGTCGGTCCGTGCGAAGAACGCGTCGCCGGGCGTGACGCCGTTCACCCCGAGCTTCCCTTCGCGCGCGTCGACGATGGCGTGGGCCGCGAGGATCTTCTCGCAGAGGTTCATCGGACGGGAAGCCGTGGTGATCGCAGGCGGCGCGACGGTGCCGGCGAGGCGCGCGCGGTTGTACGCGAAGAGGCCGCCGTGAAGGACGATGCTCGCGCTGATCGGATCGAGACCCTTCGTGAAGGCCTCCATCTCAATCTCTTCGCCCTTGATGATGCGCTCGAGAATCCCGAAGTCGGTCGTCGTCAGCAGACCGATGTTCTGCGAATTTTGGCCGTAGATCTTCTCGATGTTCTTCGCGATGACGAGCTTCACGCCCGCCTTGAGCTCGCTGTAGGGCGCCGTCTCGCGGCTCGAGCCGCACCCTTTTGACGTGCCGCTGACGATGACGTCGAAGCCGCCGTTCTTGATCGCGTCCTTCTCGACCGCGCCGCCACGAAGGCCGACCATGCAGTACCGAGCGAGCGTCTCGTCGTAATAGTAGCAAACCCAGCCCGGCGTGATTTCGTCCGTGCTGATGCTCCCCATGAGCGGCCGCGCGGGGTCGTAGACGAGGTTCTCGCCTTTGAGCTGCGCCGCGAGAAGCGCCTGATCATCCGTGAGATAGAGAATGCGTCCGCGGATTTTGAGCGAGCGGGCGGGCGTCGTCATGGTGGCTTCCTTAGCATCTCGTCGAGGTCGCCACATCCCGTTGCGTTTCGTCGCGATTGCCCGCGAACTTGGCCCGCTGCGTCACCCGGCACCTACGATTCGCGACGTCGAGGCCGCAATGGGGGAGCTCGTCCAGAAAAATAGTAAGCGCACGGCGATTCGCCGCGCGGTGAAGCTCACGTGGGATGTCGCGAGGGAGCAGCTGCTCGTGCGGCCGGCGGCGTAAGGACGCACGTGCGTTAGCTTCGGGGCGTGCGCTTCGCCTTCGTCACGACAAGCTACCCAAAGGACGAGGGCGATCCGTCGGGTCACTTCGTGCGGGCCGAAGCACGCGCGCGGGTCGCGGCGGGGGACCAGGTGACCGTGATCGCGCCCCTCCCCCGTCGGCCAAAGGTGAACGACGGCGTGCGCGTCGTGGCGATCGACGGCGGCGCGGCGTTCGGATGGCCAGGCGTCGCGGCGCGCGTGGCCGAAGCGCCATGGCGCGCGGTCGCCGCGGGCGCGTGGGTCGCAAAGGCGCGGCGCGCGCTCGTCGCATGCGATCGGGCGTCGAAGCTCGATCGTGTGGTCGCGCATTGGGCGGTGCCGTCGGCATTTCCGATCGCGACGGCCATCGATGCGCCCGTAGAGATCGTCTCCCACGGTGGCGATGTTCGACTGCTCACGAGGGCGCCAAACGCGGCGCGCGCGCTCATCGTGGCGCGGCTCGTTCGACGCGCGAGCGTGTGGCGCTTCGTATCAGCGACGCTGCGCGACGAGCTGCTCGAAGGGCTCACGGCCCGGCAGCGACGCGACCTGGAGGTGATCGCGGTGGTGGCGGAATCACCCATCGAGATGCCGGACGACGGGCTTCTCACGAGGCACGCCGACGAGCTTCGCGCGACTCTCTCGGCGGGGCGCGCGTTCGTTGCCGTAGGCCGATTGGTCGCAGGCAAACGCGTGGAGGCTATCGTGGAGCACGCCACCTTCCTCGGAAAAACTGGCGGTTCGCGCGTGGTCCTCGTCGTCGTCGGCGACGGGCCGGAGCGCGCGCGGCTCGAGAAGCTCGCGGTCGCGCGGAGAGGCGACGTCGACGTGCGCTTCGTCGGCTCGGTCGATCGCGAGACCGCGCTCGCGTGGATGCGCGCGACGGGCACGCTGCTCTTTGCGTCGCGGCACGAAGGGCAGTCGACCGTGCTCCGCGAAGCGGCGCTACTGGGCGTGAGCGTCGAGCGCGTCGACTAGTCGCCCTCAACCGCCGCGACGTACGAGCTTCGCGACCTGCCGCTCGTACGCCACACGCTCGGCGCGGCTTCGCGAAACGCGGGCGGCGCTCTCGTAGTGCGCGACGGCTTCGGCCACGTCACCGCGGCGCCGCGCGAGGTCGGCGAAGGCCGCCCAGTAGAACGGATAGCTGACGAGGCGTGCGTCGCCTCGCACGGCGTCGAGCGCGCGAAGTCCGGCGGCTTCGCCTTCGAGCTCGGCGACGGCGAGCGCGCGGTTGAGCGCGACGACCGGGCCGGGCAGAAGGGCGTAGAGCGCGTCGTACAGCGTGACGATTTGCGCCCATCGTGTCGCCTCGACGGACGTCGCGAGCGCGTGCTCGCAGGCGATTCCGGCTTCGATGTGCCACCGCGACAGCTCCGGCCCGGTCGCCGCCATTCCGAGGCAGACGACGCCGTGGTCGAGGAGCGCGCGATTCCACCGGGCTCGGTCCTGTTCGGCGAGCGGGACAAAGATGCCGTCGTCGCCCATGCGCGTTTCGAGGCGAGCGCCCAGGAACGCGAACAGCGCGGCGAGCGCGTGCACCTCGGGAGACGCGGTGCTCGCGCGCGACTGCAAGAGGGCCACGAGACGCATCGCTTCGTCGCAGAGCGCGGCTTGAAGCGGGTTCTCGGCGTCCGTCCCATGAAATCCTTCGTTGAACAGCAAGTACAGCGCGCGGAGCACCGACGGAAGGCGCGCGCGGACGTCGTCGTCGGCCTCGACGTCGTAGAGCCGGCCGAGCGACTGGAGGCGCTCGCGGCCGCGGTGCAGACGGCGGTCGATGGTCGGCACGTCGACGAGAAACGCGCGCGCGATCTCGCGCGAGCCGAGCCCGCAGAGGAACCGCAGGATGAGCGTCACGTGGGTGTCCGCGGAGAGGTCGTCGTGGCAGATCGAGAACATCATCGCGAGCTGGCTCGCGTCGACCTCCGCCCCTTCGAGGGCGTGGTCGAGCGAGCGCGCGAGCGCCCCCTCGTCGGGCGCGTCGTCGGCCCCGGGGGCGAAGAGCGCTGTGTGCCTGCGTTGGCGGCGAATTACGTCGATCGCCCTGTTTTTCGCGGTTCGGATGATCCACGCGCGCGGGTCGTTTGGCGCGCCGAGCTGCCACGCGGACAACGCACTGACGAGGGCGTCTTGGACGACGTCCTCGACGAGCGGCAGATTCGTGGGACCGAGGACGCGGGTGAGCGCCGCGACGAGGCGCGCCGACTCACGGCGGAAAAGATCCCCCGCGATCTCGGCAGGACGCGGCGCGGGTTCGCGCACGTTCACATCTCGTGGATTGGACGCACTTCCACCGAGCCGTCGAACTCGAAGATGGGGCAGCCCTGGGCAATCTCGGTCGCGGCAGCGAGAGACGCCGCCTCGATGATGAGGTTCCCCGTGATGAGGTCTTTCGACTCCGCGTAGGGGCCGTCGGTGGTCGTGCGGTCGTGTCCACGAACCATCATCCCCTCGCCCATCAGCCGGCCGCCGCCGGGGTGCGTCTGGCCGGCCTTCGCCAACGCGCCCATCCAGTCGTACCACTTCTTCAGGTGCGCCTGAACCTCCGTCGGCGAGAGGCCCGTCGTCGCGATCGCACCGCCACGAAACACGTACATGAACTTGGACATGGGAAAGCTCCTCGTGAAATGGGGGGCGGCTTCATCGCGAAGCGTTCGCCCGATTCGACACCAAGGACGAACGGGCGACGAGCGAACCGGACACCAGACGACGCTTTTTTGGAGCTACCCTTTTTCGACCCGACAAACGAACGCCCTCGCCGGGAGGTGCGGCGAGGGCGGCGTGCGATGCGAGGCGCATCACGAGTCGCGAGTCAGGAGAGGCGCGAGAGCGCTACGCGCGCGAGCTCACTGCCCCTTGCGTTGAAACGCCGGGACGTCCCAGTCGACGTCGAGGCCCGACGGAAACGACTGCGACGGCGCACGCTCACGCTCGCGCGAGGCAGGCGGTGCCGTGTGCGGAAGACGCGTCTGCTGTGCGTGCTGCGAAGGCTGCGCGTGCTGCGTGCGCGTCTCGTAGGGCGCGGCCGTCGTGCGGCGCGTCGACATCGCCGGCACGGGCTCGTGCTGCGCGGCGTAACGCTGCTGGTGCTGCTCAACGGCGGGGCGCTGGCTCGGCATGCCCGAGAGGCCGGCGAGCTGCGACGGGAGCTGTGAGGTAAGGCTGCGCGGCTGGGCCGACGGGATCGTCTGCGGAATGGCCGTCTGGCGGCTCGCCTCGTGGGCGGCCTGGTGCGCGACCGGATCGAAGCCCGTCGCGATGACCGTGACCTTGACGTTGTCGCCCAAGGTCTCGTCGATGCTGGCGCCGAAGATGATGTTCGCGTCTTCGTGGGCCTGCTCCTGAACGAGCGACGCGGCCTCCTGAATTTCGCGCATCTTCAAGTCGGGACCGCCGACGATGTTGATGAGGACGCCCGTGGCGCCTTCGACGGAGATGTCGTCCAGCAGGGGCGATGCGACGGCCATTTCGGCTGCGAGACGCGCGCGGTTCTGACCCTTGGCGATGCCGGTGCCCATGAGCGCGCGGCCCATGTTGCTCATGACCGTCTTCACGTCGGCGAAGTCGACGTTGACGATCCCCGACTGCGTGATGAGATCGCTGATGCCCTTCACCGCTTGGTAAAGAACCTCGTCGGCCTTGCGGCAGGCGTCGATGAACGTGAGGTCGTCGTCGCCCATGAGAACCAGCTTCTGGTTCGGGATGGTGATGAGCGTGTCGACGTGCTCGGAGAGAGCCGCGAGGCCCTGCTCGGCGCGGCGTGCGCGCTGACGGCCTTCGAAGATGAAGGGCTTGG
>JANXMC010000755.1 GCA_025354825.1 Myxococcales bacterium | reverse complement strand
CGAAGAACGCGACCGGTGAGTCCGGTGACGAGTGGCTGTCGGTTGCATTCGGAGAGCTCCTCACGAGCGCCCTCGGCGTGAACGGGATGCAGACCGTGTCAGGTGAGAACGTCGCCAATTTGACTAGGGACCTGAGGGTCGGTGATCCGACGGGGTTGACCGGCGAGATGCTGAAGCGCGTCGGTGCGCACTCGGGCGCGGATTTGGTCGCGAGCGGTAGCTACTCGGTGACGGGGGGCAAGCTGCGAGTCGCGATGGTCGTGCGCGACGTCGCGAGCGGGAACACCGTCGCGGTGGGCGAGAGCGAGGGCGCCGCGAGCGACTTCGCGGGCGTGGCGCAGAAGGCGTCGACGCAGCTGCGACAGGCGATGAACCTCACGCCGCTCACGTCGGTCGACCAGACGAACGTGCGCGCGGCGCTGCCGGCGAACGTGGAAGCGGCGCGCGCGTATACGGGCGGTGTGGAGCGACGGAGAGCGTACGAGCTCGAAGGCGCACGCGTGCACTTTGAGGAGGCGGCGAAGCTCGATGGGAAGCATGCGTTGACGCACGCGGCGCTTGCGCAGGTCGCAAGTGACTTGGGAGATGGGACGAAGGCGGAGGCCGAGGGGAAGCTCGCCGTTGAATTGAGCAAGGGTCTATCGCGAGAGCAGCGTCTGCTCAGCGAGGGGCTCTATGCGATGCAGGTGAGTGACGCGACGACGGCGATTGATAGGTACAAAGCGCTCTCGACGATGGCGCCGATGAGTGTGGATTATCGATTCTTACTCGTCTCCGCGCAGGTCAGCAGTAAACGCTTCAGCGATGCGAGAAAGACCCTCGATGCAATTCGGCCCCTCAGCAGTGCGGCGGAAACGGATCCGCGTATTGACCGTTGGGAGGCATCGATTTCGATGTGGCAGAACGACGACCTCAAATCTCTGCACGCCGCGCGCGCGGCGGCCCAAAAAGCGCAGGCACGAGGCGCCATATCCATCCTTGCCGATGCGAGAATGTTTGAGGCGATCGCGCAGTGGGATCTCGGCGCACGCTCCGAGGCGATGGATGCACTCGAAGTGGCCGCCAGCTTATACAGGTCAGTCGGGGACAGTCATCGCGAGAATTACGTCGGCGTGATGCGAGCCAACTTTGCATACGACACGGGAGAACTCTCGGAAGCTCTTGCTGGCTACGAACGCGCGGTGATGCTCGCGAAAAAATCAGGCGCGACCTCAGAAGTCGAAGATTTTCTAACGACGGCAGCATCCCTCTGCGTGGCGCTTGGTGACCTCGAGAGGGCGGACAGTTTCTTGGCGCGTGCCGAGGAGATGAACGCGCAGTCCGAGAAGAGTGCCAAGCGGGCAATCGAGCTTCGAGTGCGTGCGTCGATCGCCCGGGTCCGGGGCGACAACGGACTCGCATACGCGCTCGCGACGCGCGCGTTGGATCTGCAACGAACATTTCAAGACGCCGGCGAACTTGTCCTCGCGCTTGAAGAGTTCTCCCACGTTCAGTTCAATCGAGGAGAGTTGACATCAGCGCGGTCAGCCGCGACGGAAGCCAGCAGGATAGCAAACGCCAGTGCGCGAGAGTTAGTGACGGCTGGTCGCGTAGCGGCGGCACGGATCCTGGTTGCAGATGGCGAGTTTGCCGAGGCCGAGCGTGAACTCTCCGCGCCAACCGACGGCTTGCAGCGCTACTCGTTTTGCCTCGAAGCGAGGGTGCTGCTTGCTCTCGCTAAGCGCGGGCTCGGCGAGCCCGATCAGGCGACGGCAATTCTCCGAGCCTACCCGCGGCCCGATCTTGCCCAGGAGTTGCGCATCCGATTCGACGCCGTCGGAGCGCTCGCGCTGGTTGGCGACCCCACCCGACCTGCCGCAGACCTCGTAGCGCTTGTACATTCCGCCGCGCAAGAAGCAGCGCGCCGCGGTATGGGCGAATCCAATTCAATCATGGCTCGCGCCAAAGCAGTATTGGGCACGGAACGCGCGACTTGCTCACCGAGCGAGACTGGGTGCAATCCGCAAACGCGACCCTCGGAGCCGAACACCAAGGAGGCGCGGCTGTGAGCGCGAAAGTGCTCGTCAGCTGGGCTTGTTCCCGATCACGCTCGGCTTGTTGCCAACCACGCTCGGCTTGTTCCCGATCACGCCAGCCTTCACGTTGCTCTTAACGCGCATGAAAAAACTCCAACCCCTCACACGAGGGTTCATAGGACTGAGTTGTGCGGTCCTTCGCGCCACCGTGAGCGCTGGGACCACTATCGAATAGATTCCCGTTCGTAGCTGCGCAAGTTCCGATATCGAAATTGCGGTTAATCCCGCGCGGCGGACGTGTCTTTTCTCGAACGTGAGGGTTGAGGTACGCATTGTCGCAGTGACAGCGCAAAAGTGCGCCGTCACTGGATGACGGCGTGCGCTCGCCGCTGACCTCAAGCACGGACCTTGCTGAGGACCGTTAGCACCTAACGGAACGTGGATCCTAGGCGGCGCGCGGGCCGAAGGGCGCGTGGGCGCCGTGCTGGCCGAGAAATACAGCCTAAAGCGCGTGCTCGGCGTGGGCGGAATGGCGGCGGTCTACGAGGCCGAGCACCGGACGGGCTCGCGGTTCGCCGTGAAGGTGCTCCACGAGCGGGTCGATCTCGACGCCGCGCGGCGTGAGCGGTTCCGGCGCGAGGCGTACCTCGCGAACCGCATCAAGCACCCCGCCATCGTCACCGTCCTCGACGACGACGTGACTGCCGAGGGCCTCATGTTCTTCGTGATGCCCCTCCTCGAAGGGGAGACGTTGCGGGACCGATGGCAGCGCGCACGCAAGCGACTCGCGGTCGACGAGGTCGTCGCCATCGGGCTTCAGCTCTTGAACGCGCTCGCCGCAGCCCACTCGGCGAAGGTTGTTCATCGCGACATCAAACCCGAGAATCTGTTTCTCACGAACGAGGGGAAGCTCCTCGTTCTCGACTTCGGAATCGCGCGCCTCCTCGAGCAGAGCGACGTCGCGTCGATGACGCGATCGGGCCGCGCCGTCGGAACGCCAGCATTCATGGCGCCCGAGCAAGCCCTCGGACGCAGTCGTGAGGTCGACCACCGGACCGATCTGTGGGCTGTAGGCGCGACGCTGTTCACGCTTGTATCAGGCCGCTTCGTGCACGAAGCCGAGACGGCCGGCGAGCTCACGGTCTTCGCGGCGACGCGCCCTGCGCCTGCTGTGCAGACGGTGGCGCCTCATGTTCCTGCGGCGATTGCGAAGGTGATCGACAAGGCGCTTCGGTTCACGGCGAGCACGCGATGGGAGAGCGCGAACGCCATGGGCGCGGCGCTCGCGCAGGCGTGCGAAGTGAGCCTGGGGCGAAGCGAAGCGTCGTTGACAAAAGTGCTCGTGCGGTCGAGCGCGGGCGACCGAGGGGCTGTGCGGGAGACGTCGAGCCAAGCGAGCCACGACGGGATGACGGCGACGATGGGCACGGCGGAGATTCAGGCCCGCCGGAATGCGCCCACGCATACGTCGGAAGTGTCGCTCCCGCCCGCGCCTCTCACAGACAGCGTGCGCCCGGCGCGGACTGTGAGGGTGCGGACTTCATGGCGCCCGCTGCGCATCGCCGCCGCGACGTTGGTCGTGGGGTTGGCGGGCGTCGTCGGCGTGGTTGGAATCTCACGAAAACGCGCCCACGACGCAGCCGCCGCGGTGCAACCGCTTGCGCCCGGGCCCCATGTGCTCGCCGTGTTGGGGCCGAGGAACGCGAGTGGGGAGCATAATGACGGTTGGCTCTCGACGGCCTTCGCCGAGTTTGTAACGAGCGCCATGAGCATGAACGGCGTGCAAACCGTGTCGGGCGACACGATTGCAAACCTCACACGTGACTTGCGGGTCGTGGACTCGATGGGCCTCACGGGAGATCCGCTGAAGCGCGCCGGTGAATACGCGGGGAGCGATTTGGTCGCCGGTGGGGAGTACACGGTGACCGCGGGGATGCTTCATTTGAGCCTCGCCGTGCACGAGGCAGCGACGGGGAAGCTGGTTGGACGGGGAGAAGCGGAGGGGCCGGAGAGTGATTTCGTCGGCGTGGTGCAGAAGGCGGCGGC
>JANXMC010000738.1 GCA_025354825.1 Myxococcales bacterium | reverse complement strand
GCTCCGTGGACGCGGGGTCATCGGGTGGCGCCTGGACGGAGCTCTCGTGCCGCTCCGGCTCGAACGGGACGCTGCCGCGTCCTCGCTTCATGTCCTCGAGGAGGACGTACCTCGCAACCCCGACGATGAACGCCTCCGGGTCGGGCGTTCCGGCGCGGCCCTCCGCCAACAGCTTCGCGACGCGGTCGAACGTGGCGTCGGCGAGATCGTCGGGCGCGCCGCCTCCTCGCCACCGAAAGAGGCGGATGATGCGAAGACGAATCTGCTCGTACCGCGCGGCGGGCTCGGGCCCCAAGTACGCCAGGAGCGCGGTCCACCCCTCCGCAGACAGCGCAGCTCGTCCAGCTTGTTCCGTCATCGCGCTTTCCGCACCGCTGCCTTTAGGCGATGTCCCTTCGGGCGGTAGGCGGTCGCTTCATCCGCGCGAAGCTAGCAGCTGCCCGGGCGATTTCACCCCCCCACGCAATCGGCGGTCGCCGCGGCGCCTACGCACACGCAATCCAGCATGGGTAAGGCAGAACGCCGCCGAGACGGCCGGGCCCCCTTGGCGGACCGCACACGGAACGACGTCGTATTCGGGAATGGTCGATCAGAGCTTCTCGCACTCGCGGACTTTGAATGGCAACCACGGGTACTGCGAGGGGCAACCCCGGGAGAACTCCTTCCCGTGCGCGGCATCCATCCAGTTGGTGGCCTGGCAGCTCGAGGAGTTCGGGCAGTTGGCCGTCGTGCCGCCGTAGCGTGATTCGGTGTAACCGGTCGGGCACGCCGCCGGCTCCGCGGCCGGGGCGCTCGACGTCGGGGCGGACCAGCACGGCGACGAGAGCCCGCTCCACTCGTGCACGACCTCGGGGTTCTCCCGGTAGCAGAAGGCGAAGCTCTGGTCGGTCACCGTGCCTTGCGCGCCGTGCGATCCGGAGACGGTCGCCACGTTGAAACTCGGCGAGCAGCTTGCGTCGTTCGCGAGCGGATTGGGCACGATCGTGGTAATTGTGCCAGTCGGCGGAGTACGAGAACGCGCCGCCCAACGTGTACTTGGGCCTGGTGTTCGGTTCGTGCAGCTTGCTGCACTCGTAGATGGGCCGGTCCATCTCGGTACGGCGGAGCGGGATGGAGACGAAGTCGCTCGGGCAGCTCGCGGCGCCGGTGATCGGGTTCACGCGCATCCCGTTGCCGTTCCAGTCGTCGAACTGGCCATACATACCGCCGAAGTCGAACAGCTGTTCTTCCACGCCGTCGGGGTCGCGGACGCACTGGTACGCGTCGCCGTCGAGGAACTGCCCGTCGCGCTTCCCGTCGAACATGGGGTGAATCGCGAGCTTCCCCGTGTACCCCGGAGTGCAGCCGTTGCCGGCCTCGATCAGGGCGCCGTTCTGGATGAACGGCACTAATGTACGTGCGACCTGGCTGCGAAGGTTCGCGTCGATCCCCGGGCTGAACAGCGCGTCGAGGTGATCGCTCGTACCGACCAGCGTCCCGAACAGGTAGCCGTTGCTCGCGACCAGGGGGCTCGACTCGGCGCCGCGGATGGCGACGTGCATGCGTGACCACGCCGCGAGGATGCGCGCGAGGGGCTTGAACTGTACGGCGAGCTGGGCCGTCCGCGCTCGGATGCGCTCCTGGACGAGGTCGTCGCGCTGGACGCAGCGCGCGTAGGCGACGTCATCGTACGGGGCCTGGGAGCGGTGCTGGTGCTTGCCGCCTTCTCCGAAGCCCACGTAAAAGGTACACGCGTTAGCTGACCGGACACGTACGTCATGTACATGGGCAGATCCCGCTTCAACTGGCCGAGGTGCGTGACCTCGTCCGAGGCCATGCCCAGCTGCTTGTCGCGCCGCATCAGGAGCGTGAGGCGATCGAGGTTCGCCTGCGCGGCGAGCACGTAGAGAAAGAGCCCGTCTCGCTGCAGGGCCGCCGCGCGCGCTGCAGGGCCGCCGCGCGCGCTGCGGAGCCGTCGGGAGCATCCGTCGCGTCGCCGGGGTGGCCGTCCGTCAAGTTGATGGCGTCCTGGATGTTCGCCGTCATCTCGCCGCCGATGTTGAACGCCGCGTAGCCCGAGATCGACCTCGCGCTCATCGGGTCGATGCCGATGGCGTCTTGCAGGTCGGTCATTTGCCCGAGCCAGGTCCGGAGCCTCGCGGCGACGTAGTTGACGAGGTAGCCGCGCACCGTCGCGTCGGTCGCCGCGTTGATGGCGTCAACGAGCTCGTCGGCGTTGATCTCGCCCTTGCCGGGAATGAACATCTTGAGAACCGACTGCCCGAAGGAGCCGGCGACGTGCTCCGCCATCGCGTCCGCCGCGGCGACGCCCATCGTCTCGACGAAGTCTTGCTACGACTTGGGCGCGGTGAACGTGATCACGGAAGACTCGGTCGTTCCGAGTTGTTCGAGAGTGACGTCGTCGGAGGGCGTCGACGCGCAGGCGGGCGCCGCGACCAAAGTCGCGACTCCAAAGAGGGAATGCCACCACAGGCGTTTCGTTTTCGTGATTCGCATAAGAATTCGTCCGTTGTCGAGAAGGTGTGGAGATGGCCTTCGAGCCGGCGCACGCGTGGCTCCGCGCGTGCGTGCGCGAGCGGCGCACGTCTCGATGGGCCACGTCGTCGGGCTCGACGGGGGATGGACGCGGCCGTCGATCCGTTACCGAAAATCGACAGGCGGCTCGCGGAGGCGCGCCGACCCGCGTTGCTCTAGCCCGTGGAGCGCGAAGCCCGCCCAGTCGGCGGGCGAGCTCGCGAGCCTCACGGCCGCTCGCTTTAGAGCCTTCGCTCGCTCACACCCCGCCCGCAACCACTTCCCCGTCGAGCTCTTGTTAGTCCCGCGCCCCACTCGCCGTTCGAGCCCAGCGTCGGTATTCCGACTTTCGAATCCCCACCTTCTTCAGCGCACGATCATACCCGACACCTGCCAGCCCATAGAGTACGTCCGTTACGCTCGCCGGCACGACGACCGCGAGCGATTGCCCATGGCGATAGCGAGGGCACCGTTGGAGATAGTACTGGACAGCGGAATGCGGGTGCTGTTTCCAACCGAGCGTGTCCTGAGGCGCTTCGTGAAGCTCCAGCCCGTCGTAGGTGATCGTGAAATTGTCATCGACGTTGAGGCCGAACGCACCCGCGACCGCCTTGATTAGATTGCTCTCAGCGTCGGACGTCTCGCCATGCGGGTTCGGATAAACGCGTCGCGCATAACGAGCGACGCTGTAGAAGCTCGTAGGCGAGTTGGCAGTGAAGAAGAGCAAGATCGGCTTTCTGCTCCACGCCTGCGACAATTGGTAGCGGGCCAGCTCCAAGAGGAAGAAGCCGCGCGTCGAGCTCTTGCCTCTGTACTCAGGCAGAAGGCAATTGACGACGCGAATGACGCCATACTCTTGCTCGGACACGGATTTATTGGCTACCCTGAAGTTCAGATATCCAATCATCGCGCCGTCGTCGCCATGCATCGTCTGCACTTTATTGACTGCGGATTCACTGCCGATGAAATGCTCGTAAAACTCCGTCGAGCTCACGCTGGTAAAGACGTTGCGATTCACCTCGCTCCAGACGTCGTAGGCGAGAGCGCGTCGCCGCTCGTCAGAGAGAGCGTTTACGTCATGGACATGCGTGATCATGATGCTGGGAATCCTCGTGCTCGTGAATGCGATGGGGCGCTGTGGTAGCGCCAGAGTGCGACGCGCGCCCTCGCAATCGGCGAGCCCGAGTCCGAGTCCGAGCGCGGCGGCGTGACGACGGGGCTATCGCGCCCGATGGTCACTTGCATCGCCCGCGCGTCACTTTCCGAGCTTGCTGATGATCTCGTCGGACATGATCTGCTGGGCTTTCTGCCCCTCGGGCGTCCCAAAGTTGTTCACCAGCTCGGTCACCACCTGGTTGATGACTGCTACCGTGACGCCCATCCCTCGAAGCCGCGCGAACGTGGTCTCATCGCCGAGGCCCGTCATGGTCCCGCATGCGTCGGCGACGACGGTCACTTCGTAGCCAAGGCGAACAGCGGCGTCGGCTGCCCAGAAGAGGCAAATGTCCGTAGTGAGACCGGCGAGAACCAGTTTGCTACGCCCCGTGGCCTTCACCGCGTCGCGGAGCTTCGTGTCGTCGAACGCGCAAAGCTCCCCCCCTCGCTTGAAGCGCTTTGCGAATGCATCCTCGGCCACAGCAACCAGATCCGGCATCGTGGGGCCGACGTACTCCTCCATCGTCGTGGTGAGAAAAAGCGGCATGTCGTAGGTAACCGCCATGCGCGCGAGGACGCGCGTGCTGTTGATAACGGTCTGCTTGGGAAGGCTGTAAACCCAGTCAATCGTGCCCGTCTGGTGATCGACGAGGACGATTGCGGCGGTCTTGGTGGTGAGGCGCTCTTTGAGATTGGTGGTCATGGAAGGTTCTCCTGTCGCTGTGGATTGAGCGTCGCGACGATGTCCGGTTCGACGCGCGCGCACCAGCCGCGGAGAGCGAGAACCTGCTTCTCAATTTTCGGAACGATCAAGCGGAACGTGAGAGTGGTAGCTTCCCGTCATGGATCTCTTCGAGGACATGCGATTGTTCATCGCGGTGGCTCAGACGAAGAGCTTCAGCGCGGCATCGAAGGCCACCGGCACGCCCCTTTCTTCCATCTCGCGGCGAATCGCCGGGCTTGAGAGCCGGCTGGGCGTGCAGCTGCTGCATAGGACGTCGCGGAAAGTCGCGCTCACGGAGCTAGGGCGCACCTACCTAGAAGGAGCGCGCGGCATCTTGGACGCGACCCGCGCCGTAGAAGAGGAGGTTCGGTCAGCGGTGTTGCATCCGCGCGGAAGGGTCCGCGTCTCGATGCCCTCAGACTTCGGTCAGCAGTTTCTCACGCCGCTGATCGTGGAGTACGCGACGCGCTATCCCGACGTGGATTTCGAGTTAGATCTCAGCCCCCGCATCGTGGATCTTATGACCGAGGGGTTCGACCTTGCGATCCGCATCGGCGGCCAGCGTGATTCCGCGCTCGCCACCCGCACTATCGCGCGCGTTCGGGCAGCGGTCTTTGCCTCCCCGCGGTACGTCCAGACGCACGGAGCCCCAGCAACGCCTGAGGATCTCGCGGGCCACAGTTGCCTCACCCTCGTACGCGGCGACCTTCGACGGGAGTGGACGTTGCAGAGCGGAACGAGACTGGTGACGGTGCGCGTGTCGGGCCGCGCTGCGGCGAACAACCCCACCATGCTGAAGCGTCTCGCATGCGCAGGCCTTGGGTTGGCGCTGGTTGACGAGCTGGTGGCCGTCGACGAGCTAGAAAGCGGTGGACTCGTTCGGGTGCTGCCAGACTGGCGGGCCCCCTTGATTCCGGTTCACGCCGTGACGCCAACGAAGAGTCCGCCTAAGAAAATCCGCCTCCTCTTAGATTGCCTGCGCGATCACATCGTCAAGGTGCGCGAGCGCGTCGAGCGGGTCGCCCCCCGGGAGCGCTGATTCGCAGGCCCGCCGCGGCCTGCATTGCACTCGGGCGCACCGGCGGTGTGGCCGCGCTTACGCCGCGGAAGCTTCGCCGAGCCGAATAGCGCGGCGCGCGAGGTCCTCCCGGTTTTCCCCCACAGGGAAAGGTGTGCCGCGGTCATGTCGGCCACGGTCGTCGCGATCCGACATTTCACGTTGGAGCTACATCGCGACGATCACATGAATAAACTTTATGCAGAATGCGCGACGCTAGGGCGCGGAAAGGATGGATCGCCTTCCAGACTCGTCGCTGCCCGAAAGCGCCGCG
>JANXMC010000733.1 GCA_025354825.1 Myxococcales bacterium | reverse complement strand
TACGTCGACACGTTCACGAAGAACGGATTCTCCGCGAGGAAACCCCAGTTCGCGCGGCTGAACGAGTCGAGCTGCACCGTGTACGCGAGCGCCGTTCCGCCGGTCCACTTCGAGCCGTACAGCTTCTGCATCCCTGTCGTGATGTAGATCAGGCAAAGCTGCACCTGCATCAGGCGGATTGGGAACGAGTCGCCCGGGTGCGCTTTCACCACCGGCGCGATGGGCGACAGCCGCCGGTCGGAGCGTGCGAAGACGAAGAGGAACAGCATCAGTCGAATCACGAAATCGCTGCCGTCTAGAATCAGAGGGCAGCGGTCGTGGAGCGAGACGACGAAGTACCAGCTCGCGAGTGCCGAAATGCGCGGGAAAATACCCGCCCAGAACGTGATCATCGGTACGAGCGCGGCTACCGCGATCGCTTTGCACGCGGCTTCGTTCTCGATGAAGAGGAAGTAGCTGAACGTGCGGCCGGGGCGAATGAGCGACCACTCGATGCGCGGGCACATGCCCATGTGCCCGAAGTACATGTCGTAATCGAGGAGCAGCTGCGCATACGCGACGATGACGGCGACGCCGAGCACCCAGCGGAACATCGCGATGGGCAGGTCGAGCCCTGGCTCGGCCCACTTCGCGACGGCTTGAAACACGCGCTCTTCGACGCGCCGAAGCTCACTCGAGACAGGCATAGGTACCGATGGTGGCGCGGTCGGGCGTCGTACGCGTCGTGCGGAGCGTGCGCGGGTCGATGTTCAAAACGGAGTACTCGCGAATGAGCGTCACGGTGTGAACGTGCTTGCCCCATAGATCCGAGAGCTGCTGGCACGTGTGAAGGGCGAAGCCCCGCGTGTAGCCCGGCTCGTCGCCTGCGAGGATGCGGTCGTGGGCCTTTAGGATTTTGCCGACACGCGCAAAGGACGTGAGCGAGCGCATCGCGCGGTTCGCAGGGCCCGTGAGATCGACCTCGCGCACTTCGCCACCGTCGATCTCCGCGCGAATCAGCGCGCGACGGTTCACCGAAAGCGGCTCGGGCGCGAACATCGCCCAGTTTTGATCCGACTTCGTCATGAGCGTGTACTTGCGCGTGACGCGGAGGATGCGATCGCGCACGAGGCTCGATGGGCTCATCCAGATCGTGATTGCGCCGAGGTGCCAGAGCGAGATTGCGATCACGAGGAGCAGCACCAGCTTTCGGCGACCGTCCATCGGCGGCTCGCTCGCGCTCGGCGGTTCGGGATTCGCCGCAGGCGGCGGTGACGCCGTCGCGTCGCTGGGCGCATTCGGAAGGGGCGGCTCGGCCAAGGGCTCTGTGACCATCGGGCGTACCGACGCTATCACGAAGCGGGCGGCCCTTCGTCAAACCGGATATTCCAAAGAGAGATGACCGCGCGCTCCGAGGGCCCCGAGCCGACGCGTTTTCTCGTGCTCGCCGCAGGCCTCGTGGTCTGCATCGCGCTCACGTTCTACTTGGGTCTCACCTACGGCACGCGCCTCGGCGAGCCTCGCGGCTTCGACCTCGTCGCCGTCGACAACATCGACGTTCCACGGCCTCCGCTCGACGCGAACGGCATCGCCGCTCGCCCTCGCCACACGGCCTTCGTTCTCGTCGACGGCCTCGGCGCCGCGCCCGCACGCGGCATGGCGAGCCTCGCGCGCATGGCCCGCGAAGGGCAGTGCCTCACGACCGACGTGGGCCCCATTCCGCTTTCACGGCCGGTGTACGCGGCGATTTCGACGGGGGTCGAGCAAGATCGCACGGGCGTGCGTTTGAACGCCCACAGCTTTCCGTGCCCGGCCGAATCGGTCTGGCGCGTCGCGCGCGGGCAGGGGCTCGACGTCACGGGGATCAGCGACGTCGCGTGGTGGACCGAGCTCTTTCCAAAAGGGTTCGACGACTTCGCGATTGTACCGGAGGCCGAAAATTATTTCGGCCCGTCGCAGCTCCTTCGCCTTGGTGATCTCACGCTCTTCCACCCCGACTACGTCGACGAAGCCGGGCACATGCACGGCGCGGTTTCCCCCGAGTACGGCGCGGCGGTCGCACGCGCCGATCGCGAGCTGTCGATGCTCCTCGACGGCGTCGACCTCCATCGCGACCTCGTCGTCGTCACGGCCGATCACGGCCACGCGCCGTGGGGTGGCCACGGCGGGCGAACGAACGACATCGAGCACGTGATCACCTGTTTCGCCGGGCGCGGCGTGCGGCACGTCGACGATGGCGTGTCTGCGACGATGCTCTCGCGAACGATAGGCCCCGCGCTCTCGGCGCTGCTCGCCATTCCGTTTCCCAGGCACATGCGCGCCGGTGACGACGACCTCGATGTGGTCTTCCGCCTCCTCGACCCCGCTGTCTATGGCGACGCGTACCTCGCCGACCGCCGCGCGGTCATCGCACGCTTTCGCCGCGTGAACGAGGAGCACCTGGTCGCGATGGCCAGGACCCCGTCGTGGAACGCGTTCTATTCACGCACGGCGTCGCGCCGCGCCATGGTCGGCGGCCTCGCCCTCGTCGTCGTGCTCGCGTTCGTCGTGCGCGCTCTCTGGCGACGGCCTCGTCGCAACGCGCGCGTGGCGGCCGTTTTTGCGACCTTCGAGATCGGCGGCGCGGTCGCTCTATGGCTGCTCATTCGCCACACCTTCGACTTCACCTCGACGAACGGCGAGTCGGAGTTCATTCGCGTCGCGGCGCTCCTCTCGGTGCTCGCCGTCGCGATGGCCGCGGCGCTCCACGGCGCGGTCTGCCGCGATCTCGCGCGCTACACCTATGACCAGACCATCGTGGCGGGGGTCGTTCTCGGTGTCGAGCTGACCCACGTCGTCGCCTTCGGCTGGCCGGTGGGCCCTCCGGTGCCGCACCCGGTTCTCTTTTTCCTACCGTACCCGGCGGCGATCTTCGGCGCCGCAGCCCTCGCCGCGGCGCTCATCGCCTGCCTTCTCAGTTGGGGCGCTGCGCGCCGTCGCCGCCGCCTGTCACCTGCTTGAGTTGATCGCCTACGTAGCCGCGAAGCGCCTCGGTAACGGCGTAGCCGCCAACGGAGATGATGACGGCGCGCATCACGCGCGAACCGATCAACATCCCGATGCCGACGCCGACCGCGCCAACGATGCCGAGGAGGCGGTACGGGTTCTCCTTAAGCTCGTGATCGATGAGCTCGGGCACTCGGCGCGCCTGCTCGGCGACCTTCTGCGCGAGCGCGGGGAGCTGCGCGACGAGCTCTTCGGCGCCGTTGCCGTCTTGGGTCTGCGAGCCTTCGTATCCCGACGTCTGAAAAGAGCTGGCCATGGCGCGTGCCTTTCGTTCGAGCTGGTTGAAGTAGCCTCGAGCTAGCAGCGTGCGTGCCACGCACGTTCCGTCTGCGGCGCGGTGAGATCGCGCCGTTCTGCAGGGGGCGACGCCGCGGGGCGCTGAGGCATCCGTGCCGCTCCGTGGCACCCCTGCCGTCGTTCCCTACGTGGGGGGAACGCGCGTGCGTTGGCGCGCGACATTTGCGAGACTCCGCGCCCATGACGCTTCGACGACTCACCTTCCTCGCGCCCCTCTCGCTTCTCGCGGTCACCGCCGCGTTCGCATCGGCGTGCACCATGAAAGACTCGTCCATCAAGGAAGAGCCCAAGGCCGCACCGTCGGCGTCGGCGAACGCCGCGAAGGCCGCCGTCGCGATGCCCGAGCCGCCGAAGCCGCCGCAGATCCCTGCGCCGGCCGACGTCGCGGCTCCGCCCGCCGACGCGACGACGCTCCCCTCGGGTCTTGCGTCCAAGGTGATCGCGCCCGGCACCGGCAAGACGCACCCGGCCCCGACGGATCGCGTGAAGGTGCACTACACGGGGTGGAAGACCGACGGCGAGATGTTCGACAGCTCCGTGCAGCGCGGCGAGCCGATCACCTTCGGCCTCAACGAGGTCATCAAAGGGTGGACCGAAGGCGTCGGCCTCATGGTGACGGGCGAGAAGCGTCGCCTCTGGATCCCGGCGGCCATGGCCTACGGCGACCACCCGCGGCCGGGCGCGCCCTCGGGCAACCTCACGTTCGACGTCGAGCTGCTCGACATCACCCCCGCGCCGAAGCCGCCGGCCGTGCCGGAGGACGTGAAAGCGCCCCCCGCCTCGGCGAAGAAGACGGCGTCGGGGCTTCGCTACAAGGTGCTGAAGCAGGGGCCCGGTCCGAAATCGCCCAAGGCGACCGACACCGTCGTCGTCGACTACTCGGGGTGGACGACGGACGGAAAAATGTTCGACAGCTCGGTGATGCGCGGCGAGAAGACGACGTTCCCCGTCAACGGCGTCATCCCGGGGTGGACCGAAGGGCTTCAGCTGATGAAGACCGGCGACAAAATGCGCTTCTGGATCCCGGGGAACCTCGCCTACGGCGACACGCCGAAGCGCCCGGGAATGCCCTTCGGAATGCTCGTGTTCGACGTCGAGCTGTTCGAGGTGAAGTGAGGCGCGGCCCTCGCGTTCGACCCCTGATCGCGCACCCACGACAGCATGCATAAGCCCCTCGATAGGTACCGCTCCGAGTTCCCCGCGCTTCGCGAGAAGATCGAGATGAACCACGCGGGGGTCTCGCCCACGAGTCTCCGCGTCTCGGCGGCGATTCGTCAGTGGACCGACGACCTCGTGCACCACGGCATCGCCAACGAGCCGTCCTGGGAGGCGCGGGGCGAGGCCGTGCGCGCGCTCGCGGCGGGGCTCATCGGCGCGAAGGGGAGCGAAATAGCCTTCGTGCGCAACACGAGCCACGGCCTCGGGCTGGTGGCCGAGGGGCTTGCGTGGGAGCGCGGCGATGAGGTCTGCGTCGCGACGTCGATCGAATACCCGTCGAACGTCTACCCATGGCAGCACGTGGCGTCGCGCGGCGTTCTCGTGCGCGAGATTCCGGTAACCGACGGCGGCGTGACGGCCGACGCGGTCGCGAGCACGATCACGTCGCGCACGCGCGTGGTCGCCCTCAGCTCCGTGCAGTATGCAACGGGTTACCGTGCCGACCTCGACGCCATCGGCGAGGTCTGCGCGAAGGCCGGCGTGCTGTTCTGCGTCGACGGCATTCAGAGCATCGGCTGCTCGCCCGTCGACGTGAAACGGAGTGGGATCCACTTCCTCAGCGCCGACAGCCACAAGTGGATGATGGGGATCGCCGGCATCGGCTTTCTCTACGTCGACGAGCGGGTGAACGCGCAGCTGCGGCCGGTGCTCGTCGGTTGGCGAAGCATGGTCAACGCGTGGGACTTCAACCGCGCGCACTTCGACCTGCGCAAGGACGCCGCGAAGTTCGAAGAGGGGAGCGCCGCGTACACGGGGATTTACGCCCTCGGCGCGGCCCTCGATCTCTTGACCGAGGTCTCCGTCGAGACGATCGAAGCGCGCATCGGCGAGCTTCTGACCGACCTGGACGCGGGCCTTCGCGCCCTCGGCTGCGACACCGGGCCTGCGCCCCAGCATCGCGCCGGCATCCTCACGTTCACGCCTCCCCACGGCGACGTCGCCGCCCTCGCCGCGCGCCTCGCCGAGCGGCGGTTCGCCCTTTCGTTACGGCGTGGGCGCATCCGCGTGTCGCCGCACTTCTACAACCGCGCCGAAGAGATCGGCGAGCTGGTCAAGGTCGTTCGCGGCTTCGTCGGCTGAGCATCCGCCAAGGCGAACCCAGATGACTACGAAGCAGACCACGCTCGCAGAGCCGCTCCGCGCGATCGTCGATGCGCTCCTGTCCGCGGCAGCCCGCGACTCGCGCGCCGTCGTGTCGCTCGACGAGCTCGCAAGCGCCATCGGAACGCGCGCCGTCTCGCAAGACGAGATCGACGCGATGATCGAGGTGCTCGAAGCCGCCGGCCAAAAAGTGGAGAGCACGGCGACGGGGAAGGCGAGCGACCACCTGCGCGCTGTGCTTTCGGCTGCGCGCGCGTTGGCGCCCGAGTTGGGGCGACGCGCGACGACGGCGGAAATCGCGGCGCGCGCGGGGCTCACGTTGGAGGACGTGCGCCACGCGCTCGCCCTCGCGAAAGTCATGCAGCGGTAAAAGCTCGGCGTCGCGTCGCGTGGCGTCAGGTTCGCTGGACCGCCTAGTTCGTCGCGTACTTCACGGAGCAGCCGTAGGCCTTCGTCTCGGCGACGCCGACGGGGCGCTTCGCGTCGAGGTCGTCGAGCGCCGCCTGCACGTGGTTGATGAGCTTCGGACCGGTAGGCGACTCGCCTTCGGCGTCCGGCGAGTTGTCGATGGCGCCGCGATAGACGAGCACGCCTGCCCCATCGATCACGAACAGGTGAGGCGTGTTCGTCGCGGCGTACATGTGCCCGACCTCGCCGGTCTCATCGAGGAGGATCGGGTGCGTGAGGGCGAACTTCCTCTTCCCCTCAAGGCTCTTCGCAACGCCGTTCCCCGGATTCCCTACGCCGCTCGAGTTCACCGCGAGCCACACGACGCCTCTGGCCGTCGTCTGCGACGCCATCGTCTTCAGCGACCCCTTCGAGTGGGCCGCATTCACGAACGGGCACTCGGGGTTGAACCACTCGAGCACCACGGTTTTACCGCGAAAGGACGAAAGCTTCACGTCGTTCCCCTCGGTATCCCTCAGGGTGAATTCGGGCGCGGGCTTGCCGATCGATGCGGCCGTTGCCCCCGTCGCCATCGGCGACGGCGCGGGCACGGCAAGCGCGGCGGTGGCGGATGCCGGGGGGAGCGGCTCGGACTTCTTCACCGCCGGCTCGGCGCAACCGGCCACCCCGATGAGAGCGACGGCCGAGACTGTGAGGGCGCAAATGCGTGCGTACGACATGGCGCGCAGTGTCGTCCCGTCGAGCCACCTCGTAAAGCGCGAGCGGGGGCGTAGGGCCGCTAGAAAACGCGCGGATCGATCGGATTCGCGTCGGGCCCTGGGTGGTCCGGGATCATCGGCTGCGGCGTCTCCGCCGATGGAGGGTCGTCGATCATCGGAACCTCCTCGTCGGGAGCTGGCGGCGACGGCGGCGGATCGTTCACGGGAGGCGCAGGCGGCTGCGGCTCCCCGACGGGCGACTTCTTCGGGTCGTGGATGTTCATGGGAGGCTCCTCAAGCACGACACGTTCCACCTCGCGCTGGCGAAGCGCCGAATTACTGCATGTAGAGTGCAAGCGCCGCAAGGTCGTTCGCGTTCGCGCGGGCATCGTCTGCCGTGATCTCCCCCGACTTGCAGAGGTCGGCGAGGCACCGCTCGAGGGTCACCATCCCTTCGCGCCGTGCAGACTGGATGGCCGACGCGAGCTGCGCCGTTTTCCCTTCGCGAACGAGGCTCGCCACGTTGTGCGTCGCGCGCAGAACTTCGAGGGCGACGACGCGACCCGACCGGCTGCCGCCGCCGAATGCAACGGCCGCCCGCGGCACCAGGCGCTGCGAGATCACGGCGCGAAGGGAATCGGCCAACTGCGTGCGAATCTGGTGATGACGCTCCGGCGCATAGCTGTCGATGATCCGGTCGACCGCCGAAGCGCAGCTTCGACTGTGGAGGCTCGTGAGAACGAGGTGGCCGGTCTCGGCCGCCGTGAGCGCGAGGCTTATCGACTCGGCGTCGCGCATCTCGCCGATGACGAGGACGTCGGGATCTTCCCGCAGCGCGTCGCGCAGGCCGGTGGGAAAGTCGCGGACGTCGCGCCCCACCTGGCGTTGCCGCACGAGACCGCGCTGCCCGCGCGGATCGAGCGTGAGCTCGATGGGGTCTTCGAGCGTGAGGACGATGCAGGAGCGCTTCCGCAGCACTTCGGAGGCGAGGGATGCGAGGGTCGTGCTCTTCCCCGAGCCCGTGGGGCCGCTCACGATGACGAGCCCGTGGGGGAGATCGACGAGATCGTGAATGGGCCAGGGGAGGCGAAGCTCGGCGAGGGTCGGCGCCGTTCGCGGGAAGAGGCGAATCGCCGCGGCGAGCCCGGTGGAGGCGCGGTAGACGTTCATCCGAAAACGGCCCACGCCGTCGACTTCGAACGCGAGATCGGCCGACGCGCCCGCCGCGAGGCGCGCATGGGCAGCGCGCGTGAGGCACCCCGCGAGGAGCGCCTCGGCGTCGGCGGGCGTGCCGTCCAAGGGAATGAGAACGCCGTCGACACGGGCCGTGGGCGGCTCCCCCGAGAGAAGATGGAGATCGCTCGCGTGGAGCGAATCGGCCTGCGCGAGGAGCGCGACGAGGGCGTCGCTGGGATGCGGGGCATCGGGCGATGTCGACGTGAGCGGCGCGTGGGTGGTCTGCGCATGGGTCGTGTGCGTGAGGGGCGCCTCGTCGAGAGCGATCGGCGGCGCGGAAGGCGACGCACCTCGCGCGCCGTCGACCGCAGGCGCCAGCGCGGGCGAGACGACGGCAGCGAGACTGCCGGTGTCGCGGGGAGCGCCCTTACGTGCTCCCTTCAGAAAGACGGCGTCGATGGCCATCGTGGCTTCGCCCGTGCGACGCGTGAGCGTGACGGCAAAGGTCCCGAGCGACTCGGCGACGTACGTGAGCTCGACGCGCGCAAAGGCGCGGAGCTGCTCTTCGCGCTCCGGCGTGAGCAGCGGACCGAGCAGGTGACGAAGCATGTCGTCCGGCGTGGCCGGAAGGGCGAGACGCTTGGCCACGCCGCCCGCGAGCATGCGTGGCGCCTTGTCGGTCCCGATGCGGAGCTCGTCGGCCCCCTGCTGAAGCACGATGCTGAGAATGCTGTCGATGCGCGCCACGGGGCTAGCCTACCTCGGTACGCGAGGGCGCCGTCGTCGCCATCATGGCGACGCCGGGCGCGCGCGGTGCGCTACGCGAGCGGCACCGTGAACGAGAACGTCGTCCGTTCGCCTTTGATGCTGTCGCACCAGATCCTCCCGCCCTGGGCTTCGGTGAGCTGCCTGCTGATGTAGAGGCCGAGGCCGAGACCGCGAGGGCCATTTTTGCGCGCCGCCGTGAGCCTGTGGAACCGGTCGAAGATGCGCGCCTTCGCGTCGTCGTCGATGCCTTCGCCCTCGTTCGTGACGGAGACAATCGCGCACGCGTCGTCGCGCGCGACGCGGACCACGATGTCGGTCTCGGGGAAGCCATATTTGTCGGCATTGCAGATGAGATTCCACAAGATCTGCTCGACGCGCTCGGGGTCGGCGTGGACATTCAGAGGCTCGTCGACGGCGTGAAGCCGGAGAGCGTGGCCGCCCATCCGGCACTCCATGCGATCGAGCACCACGCGCATCGTCGTGGCGACATCGGTGACAGCCACGTCGAGCGAAAGCTTCCCGGCATCGAGGGCCGCCATGTCCCAGAGCTCGGAAATCATCCGTTCGAGCAGGCGAGTGCTCGCCAGAATGTGACGAAGGGGGCCCGACCGCGGCGTGCCGTCGCCCGCATGGCTGCCGTCGCCCGCGGTCGTCGCCTCGCGTGCTTCGGCCCGCGCGAGGCGCGACGCATGAAGCTGAATCGCGTGGAGCGGTTGGCGCAGGTCGTGCGCGATGACGCTCGTCCACTCCTCGCGGAGGCGTTCGAGCGCTTTGAGCGCCGAAATGTCCTCGCACAGGATGACCGCACCGGTGACCGCACCTCCGGCCGCGCCCCGGTCGCGACCGTCGCCGTCGCCGTCGTCGTCGACGGTGCGCGCGCTCCGGATCGGCGCGCCACTCAACAGCAGCGTGACATCGCGAGGCGAAGGGCCGTCGGCCCGGACGCGGAACTCGCGGGCGAGCACGACCTCACCGCCAAGGACGTCCTCAACGAGCTTCATGCCGCCGTCGAGCAGGCCGACGATCTCCTGCGCGCTCGCCTGGGCGCCTGGGAGCCGACAGCCCAGAATCTCGGCGGCGAGGGGGTTCACGATCACGCGGCCGTCGCTCGGATGCTCGAAAAGGAGAATGCCGACGGGGGCGTGCTCGATGACGGTGCGGAGCCACTGACGCTCGTGATCGACCTGGGCTGCGAGGGCTTCGCGCTGGTCTTCTGCCCGTTTGCGAGCGGTTACGTCGCGCGCCTCGGCGAGCAGAAACGCGACGTGACCCTGCTCGTCTGTGACGGGCTTGATCGAGAGGTCGACGATGGAGCTCGACCCTTTCGGGTCGTCGCAGCCGAGGGCCATCTCGCACCGCACTCGCTCGCCTCGCGCGGCCCGTGCCACCTTCTCGCGGAGGGTGCTCGGCGCGTCGACGCCGTCTTCCCAAGGCGCGGCCTCCCAGAGCGGTCGCCCCAACGTCGCGCGCGCCGGCCGGTGTGTCGTCTCGAGGGCGCTCGCGTTGACGTCGACGACGGTTCCGTCGGCGGTAAGCATCCAGGCGAGCTGAAACGTTTGGTCGAAGCACGCGCGAAAGTGGCGGGCAGTCGCGCGAAGGGAGCGCTCGAACCGCTCGTGCTCGTGGACGTTTTCGGTCAGCGCCAGCCGTGCGAGGTGGCCTGCGGCGATGTCGGCGAGAGCGCGGAGATCCTCGAGATCGTCCGCGCCGAAGTGCACGTGGCCGTAGACCGCGAGCACGCCGTGGAGCCCACGCTCCGAGACGAGCGGGATCGCGACGGTGACCTCGCCCGTCTCTGACGACTGCCACTGCAGCCTGCGCGTGCGGCCTGCCATGGGCACGACGCCGCGCCCGTCGATGCGCACCCGCGGAGGCGCGTTTGCCGCGTCGCCCGGCGCCTCGCGCGTGCGCGCCGCGAGCACGAGCTCGCGCCGTTCGTCGTCGGCGAGGAACACGTCGACGTCGCCCGCGCGCGCCGCGTTGACGACGCCCATCGCGAGGGCATCGGCGAGCACGCGCGCGTCGGTACAGCGTGAGGTCGCCGCCGCCAATCGGAGGAGCGCGGACTCGTTCCTCTGATGCGTCGCATCGATGGCGAAACGCCCCGAGAACTCGCCGCTCTCAGCATCTGCAATCATGGTCTTCCCCCTTGGCCTCTCGTGCCGTCCCCCCCCGGGGCTGACTCGAATCGAGTGAGAGCAGAATGCATCCGCGGGCGCGCGACAAGCCGCAACGGATCGGCAAAATCGCACCAATCGTGCGTTTCGCGCGCGTGTCGTCCTGCGCCCGTTTCCCCTGCATACAGCGTGCGCAAGCGCCACGTCCGCGCATCCCTTCGAGCGCGTGCTCGCGGCATGGCGAGTGCTTGTGGCGAAGAAAGCGATGACGACCCACATTCAACCCATGCCTACGGGCCACGGGAGCTCGAGCACCCCAACGAGCGCAGACCCCGCTCCCGACGCCGTGTCCCATGCCGCGGCCACCGCCCCGAACGCGTCGCTTAAAGTCGTGCTCAAGGACTTTGTCGCCCGTCTCGGTAAAGAGCGAACGATGGGGCTCGCCGCCGAGATGGCGTTCTGGCTCTTCTTGTCCCTCATTCCCATCGCCGCCGTGACCGGACTCGTCGCCGCGCGCTTCGCGCTTCACAACAGCTCGGTCTCCGATCCTATCCTTCAGGCGATGCCCCCCGCCGCGCGCGACGCGATGTCGAAGCAGCTCGCGAGCGTCGCTGCCTGGAATGGCGGAGCCGTTGCGCCCATTTCCGCGCTCATGTTCGTCTGGCTCGCCTCGAGCGGCATTCACTCGATCTTCGACGCCCTCGAGCTTCAGACCGCGACGGCCCGCCCTTGGTGGAAGAAGCGCGCGATCGCCATCGGCGTCTGCGTGGTGCTCTCCATCGGTCTCGCGGTGCTCACGCTTCTCGGCACCGGCGTTGAGTGGATTTCCCATGCCCTCGAGAACCGCATGACCGCCGTCGAGGACGCGCCTGCGGGCATCGTCTCCAAGGTCGCGCGGTTCGCCATGGGCGGTGGCGTGTCGTTCTGCCTCGTAGCGTTTCTCTACTGGGCGGGTCTTCCTTCGAAGGAGCACCGCCGCCGCATGCCGGTCGTGCCGGGCGCGCTCGCCGTCGTGATTCTCAACTCGCTCGTTGGCTTCGGCTACGGCCTCTACATCGCGAAAACCGGCACTGGCGACGCGTACCAAGCGGGCCTCGCCGTCATCGGCGTCACCCTCACGGCGCTCTACCTGTTCTCGGCCACGATCCTCGTGGGCGCCGAGATCAACCAGGTCATCGGCGAGCGCCGCGCCCGCGCGCGCGGCGAAGCTCCTCTCACCGCGACGGCCGCGACGGCGTCGTAATCCTCACTGTAACGCGGCACCGGGCGATCTCGCGCAGCGCGCTCCCGCGATGAAAAACGGCCGGCACTTTCACGGGTACCGGCCGTTTCGCGTTGGGCTCTCAACGCTCAGTGCGCAATCGATGCGCCGCCGTTCTTCTTCGCGACGACGCCGTGAAGGTCTTCGGTCGCTTCAGGGCGCGTGCCGGTGACGTAGGCCTTGGCCGCATCGAAGAGGAACTTCAAGCGGTTGCCGCCTTGGATGTCCCAAAACTCGCCGCGCGCGGTCTTCACCTTCAAAAGGCCAAGCTCCGGATCGGTCTTCCCTTTGGGAAACCAGACCTTCCACGCCTCGGTCCAGAGCTCCTCGATCTTCTCGCGGTCGCGTGTGATTTCGCCCTTGCCGCTGATCGAGACGAACTGGCTTCCGTTTTGAAGCGCGACGCTCACGTGGGGCTCGTGGAGAATCTCTTCGGCCTTCTCCGAGTGGAGCCCGGTCGCAAACCAGATCGTGTCGTCGTTCTCGACCTTCGCGAGCATCATTGGGCGGCCCCGCAGCTCGCCTTCGGGCGTGCGCGTGACGAGCATCCCCTCGTTGAAGTGCGTGAGCAGCTCGTGGAGGCGTTTCTCTTTCGACTCAGCCATAGGTGTCCTCCCTCGTCGGGTTCGTTACGGGTGGGTGCGCACGGATGCGCTTCGACCATCGCGTGCGAGCAAGAGGCGCGCCCCTCGGTCGCGCGCACCGGCCCGCCCTTCGACGCCGCGAAGAAGCACGCGCCGGCCACACGCGTGGCAGCGCGCCACGGCTCGGAATGGCCTACACTTTGAGATAGCCATGTCGCTCAAAGAATGGGTCGCACAGCTTCGCGAGCTTCACGCGAAAGCGCAGTCGGGGAAGATTTCGAAAGACGAGCGCACCGCTTACGAGGCCGGGCGCGACCAACTCTCACGCGCGATGCTCTCGTCGCAGCAGCTCACGCTCAAGCCGGGCGAGACTGCGCGCCGCATGCTCCGCGTCGCCCGCGCGTTGCAAATGGATCTCGACCTCCCGTCGGGCCCGCTTCGCACGCCTACCGTCGACTTGTCGGTGGGAGGCTTCGCAGCGCACGTCCCGTCGGTCGGCCTCCCCACCGAGCCCATCAAGTTCAAGATGCGGATGCCGAGCGGCAACCCCGTCGAAGGGATGGCGCGCCCCCTCGATGCGCGTGCGGGCGCGGGCGGCACGACGCGCGTCTCGTTCGTCTTCGAGGGGATCGAAGAGGCGGACCGTGAGCGGATCGAGACGACCGTTTTCGAGTCTGCGCTCGCGCTCTTCAACGTCTGACGCGACGGGCCCGTGTAGTAGGGTGGCGCCATGCGCCAGAGCCTGCTCCCGTGGTCCTTTGCACTCCTCGTCGCCGTCGGTTGCGGAGCGTCCCAAAGCGCGGCGCCCGTCGGCGCGAACAGCGCGAAGAGCAGCGTCGACGCCACGCCCATCGCGCTCCCGGCGTTCCCCGCGGGGTGGTCGTACGCGCCCGGCAAAGGTGCCGCCGAGGGGAAGAACGGCATGGTCTCGACCGACGCGACACTCGCGAGCAAGGTCGGGCTCGACGTGCTCGCAGCCGGCGGGAACGCGGTCGACGCAGCGGTCGCCACGGCCTTCGCCCTCGCCGTCGTGTACCCCGCCGCGGGGAACATCGGCGGCGGCGGCTTCATGGTCGCGCGTGTCGACGGCGCATCCCACGCGCTCGACTTCCGGGAGACGGCGCCCGCAAAGGCGACGCGCGACGTTTACGTCGGCCCCGACGGCAAGCCGACCGACGCCTCGAAAAAAGGTCACCGCGCCTCGGGCACGCCCGGCAGCGTCGCCGGCCTGTACGAGGCGTTCACCAAGCTCGGCTCGAAGAAGAAGACGTGGGCCGAGCTTCTCGCGCCGGCCATCAAGCTCGCCGAGACCGGCTTCGTCGTCGACGACGGCTTCTCGAAAGTGCTCGTCGACATGGCCGATCGCTTCAAGGGCTTCCCCGCGACGGCGGCGCTCTTTCTTCCCGGCGGGGCGGCTCCGCCGGTCGGCTCCACGTGGAAGAACCCCGACCTCGCCGTGGTGCTGAAGCGGATCGCATCCCTCGGCCCGGCAGGGTTTTACGAAGGGCCCACGGCGGATCTCATCGCCGCCGAGATGAGCGCCCACGACGGCCTTCTCACGCTCGCCGATCTCGCCGGCTACCGCGCGAAGTGGCGCACGCCGCTCGACTTCACGTACCGCGGCAATCACATCGTCGCGATGCCGCCGCCGTCGTCCGGCGGCGTTACCCTCGGAATGATCTGCCGCATCCTCGAGTCGTACGATCTGCCGAAGCTGCCGTGGCATTCGCCGAAGGAGGTGCACTTCGAGGTCGAGGCGATGCGCCGTGCGTTCGCCGCGCGGAACGCGCGCCTGGGCGATCCGGACTTCGTGAAGAACCCCACCGACTTGCTCATGAGCGACGCGTGGATCGCGAAGCAGCGAGCCTCGATCAAGGACGATAAGGCAACGCCGTCGTCGGAGATTGTCGAGGAGGGGCCCGCGTCCGGAGTGGGGCCCCACACGACGCACTTCTCGGTCGTCGATGCGAAGGGGAATGCGGTCGCGCTCACGACGACGATCAACTGGTGGTTCGGGTCGGGCGTGACCGTCGCGGGCGGCGGCTTCTTGATGAACAACGAGATGGACGACTTCGCGTCGGTGCCGGGTACGGCCAACGGCTTCGGCCTGGTGCAGGGCGAGCCCAACGCCATCGCGCCGGGCAAGCGGATGCTCTCATCGATGTCGCCAACCATCGTGCTCGATGCCGACGGCAAGGTGCGACTGGTCCTTGGTGCCGCGGGCGGGCCGACGATCATCACGGCCGTCTTCGGCATTCTGTCGAACGTCGTCGATCACGGCTTCGACGTTTCCTCCGCCGTCAACGCGCCGCGCTTCCACCAGCAGCACATGCCCGATGTCGTCGTGTACGAGAAGGACGGCCTCACGCCGGAGCTGAAGACAGGCCTCGAGACGATGGGGTACACGCTGAAGGAGCGCGACCACCTGGCCGATTCACCCGCCATCGGGCGCACGCCTACGGGCTGGATGGGCGCGCCCGAACCCCGTCGCGGTGGGGCATTCGCCGCCGGTTGGTAGGACGAAATGGAAACCGGCGAGCCCTGCAAATGCGCAGGCTCGCCGGCGTAGAACGCGTTCGAGTGCGTGATCAGGCCTTCGCGGCGGC
>JANXMC010000570.1 GCA_025354825.1 Myxococcales bacterium | reverse complement strand
CGAGAGCGCCCTCGCGACCGCGTCGATCACCCATTTGCCCCAACGCCGCGAACGATTGCCATTGCGCCGACCGGTGCCGGCCGTCGCGCGCCGCATGCCCGTGACGCGATAGGGCACGACGGCATTTGACGCGACCGGGTGTCGGCGAGCAATCCTTCGGACGCGGTCGCTACCCCGCAATCCATATGTGGGATAAGTGTCGTGCACGAAGTTGCCAATCGCGTCGAGTCTCGGCCGAATCGCAATGGCGGGACATTGCACACGCAAACGTGCAGTCGGGGCCGCCTACCGACGAGGGGCCGTGGCGCTATTTCGGTTTCGTATCGTGAATGTGTCGATTTGGAGATCGAATCCGCGGGCGCGGACAATCCAAGGGCGACGCGAGCGCTGCGACTGCCCGTGGATGGGCGGTCGATGGGCGCTCGCGCCCCGTGTGCGGCGCGTGACCGAGGGCGGTCGAGGCGCGGCCACGGTGGACGAAAGCTCTTGAAAACGAGGCTCCTATGGCTGCAACACGTTGGGCGGTCGGTGCAATTCTCCTCGCGGCCGGCTGCGGCGTCGCCAGCGAGAACGGCGACCGCGGGGGTGACGATCTCGAACCGTCGGCGGCGGGCCGAGCGGCGCTCACGGCGGGAACCGGGGCGAACCAATCCGGCTCTTCGGCCGTGTTTTTCGTCGAGAACGCGAGTTGGGCCGACATCCACTACCAACTGAATGGCGCGGGACCGCAGAACGTTCGAATGACGAATACGGGGACGCACAACGAGTACACGCTCGCGAACCTCACGACAGGCGCGACGGTCAATTACAACTTCACGTACTTCGATCTCGGCTGCTCCTGCGCGCACGACTCCGCCCCTGCGCTCTACGTACAGGGCGGCGGCACCGGTGGAACAACCGGCGGCGGAACGACCGGCGGCGGAACGACCGGCGGCGGCGTCGATCAAGGCACGCCGTATCCCACGCGAACCATTACCCACGTGCCGACGACGGGCGGCAGCGATCTCAGTCGAACGGTCGCTTCGCTTTACTCCAATGCGACCGCCCTCGAGGCCGCGTCGGTCGTCGACACCCCGAGCGCGCTCATCACGCGCGTGGGCGACCGCGTGCGCGACCGCCATGCGCGCGAGGCGCAGTTTCATATCTACGAGCACTTCCTCCCGCTCTATTTCAAAGACCGAACGTACGCCGTCGAGATCGTCGACACCGTCGCGAAAGAAGGGACGTCCATCACCCTCAACTTGAAGACGCAGTCCCCCCAAGACAAACCGAACATCCGCGCCTTCTTCCGCGGGATCACGACGGTCGCCGAGTATTTTTCGAACGAGGATTTCACGCAAATCACGCCGACCTCGTACACGTCGACCCTCACCTTCAATGGCAAAGAGGGGCGCGCCATTCGTGTCGGCGACCGCATGGAGATGGAAGTCGGCATCTTCCTCGCGCCGCCGTTCGAGGGGCGGTTCAACTACTATTCGAGTGTCTTCCTCTACGTCGTCGGCTCGGGCGGCATTCAACCGTTCGAAGGGAGAGGCTCGACGCTCGACTCGTTCCCGCTCTCCGCGACGGCGCTTCAAGGCGGCGGCACGACGCTCAGCTATCCCTATTCGAACGAGCCGAATCTGAGCTTCATGCAAATGGCCACGAGCATGGCTGCGGGGAGCGCGCAGCCGTGGGTGGAGGGGCGAAGGCTTCTGCACACCGACTTCATCACGGGTGAGCACTCCGAGCCGGAGAATCCTGTTTTCACCGAGCAGGCGAATAAAGTCGGCCCGCGATTCGTCGCCACGCGCTGCGTCTCGTGCCACGCCAACAACGGGCGTGCGCTGCCGCCCGCGCTGAACACGACACTCACGACGTACGCGATGAAGGTGGGCGTCGTGACCGGCGCCGGCACGACCGCGGTCGCGACGTCGCATCCGGCGCTCGGCAGCAGCATTCAGCCGATGAGCCGATCCGGCGCGCCTGAGGGCACCGCGCAGATTCGCGCCTGGGCGACGACGACGGGGACGATGCACGACGGCACACCGTTCGAGCTCCGCGCGCCGCGCTACAGTGGAAAGGGGCCGCTGCCCGCGGCGTATTCGGCGCGCATCTCACCGCAGATCATTGGCGTGGGGCTCCTCGAAGCGGTGCCCGAGAGCACGATTGCGGCGATGGTCGACGCGAACGACGCGAACAACGACGGCATCTCGGGGCGCATGCAGGTGGTGACCGACAAGGCCGGCAAGACGCGCATGGGGCGCTTCGGATGGAAGGGGGCGCAGCCCACGGTGATGGACCAGATCGCGAGCGCGCTGAACCGCGAGATGGGGGTAACGTCGTCGCTCTTTCCGTCGCTCGATTGCGGCTCCACGCAGACCGGCTGCGCGAGCTCGGCGACGCCGATCGTAGACACCGATTTGGCGAAGCTCGCGCGCTACAACGCCCTTCTCGGCGTCCCCGCGCGGCGCAATCTCACCGACGCCCAGGCCCTCGCCGGCGAGGCGCTCTTCACGAGCGCGGGCTGCGCGAGCTGCCACACGACCACGCTCACGACGAGCGCGTTCCACCCGTTCGCCGAGCTCCGAGGGCAGACGGTGCACCCCTATACCGATCTGCTGCTCCACGACATGGGCGACGACCTCGCCGACAACCTACCCGAGGGGGTCGCGAGCGGTTCCGAATGGCGCACGCCGCCGCTCTGGGGCATCGGCCACACGGCCGACGTCAGCGGCGGCGAGGCCTATCTCCACGACGGCCGGGCCCGCAGCCTGACCGAAGCGATTCTCTGGCACGGCGGCGAAGCCGAGCGCGTGAAGTTTGCGTTCGTGAACATGAACTTGGCCCAGCGGGCCTCGATTCTCGCGTTCTTGAAGGCGCTTTAGAGGCTCGTGAACGAGAACGCGTCGACGCGCATCGTCGCGTTCTCGCGCGGGTAGTTGGCCGCGCCGAAGGGCAAGTACCCGTGCTCGCTCGTGTGCCAAACGTTGAAGTGGAACGCGCCGGGCAGCGTCGGGATCACCGAAGCATCCGTAAGCTTCCAGAGCGTGATCTCGATAGCCGCTCCCGCGCGGCGACGGGATGACGTCGGGCGAACGTAGCTGCACTCTGCATGCTGTTTGCGACGGCCCAGGCGACCAACGGCCGCCCGCCTCGCCAAGCCTCTCCGCGACCGGGCGTCCGCCTTGGGCGTCGCGAGGGGCGACCTCGCGACCGCGGTTCAGAAGGGTGAGCCCTCGTTGCGCGCCGTTCGCGTGCCGAGCGGCGTTCGATCGACGGGCGGCTCGACGGTGACGCCCACGAGCACTCCGGAGTTGGAGAGCGCGTACGCGCGGTTGCCGTACGCGCCGGGCGTGTAGGCGAAGCCGGTCCCCGTATCGAGGCCGTCGATGACCCGGCCATTGAGGGGCGACAGGAGAAACAGTCCGTAGCGCGTCGTCCCCACGAGGAGCGCGCCGGCGATCGGCACGGGCGCGGTGATGCCGCCCTCGGGGAGCTTGTTGCGCCAAAGCATGCGCCCGGTCGCGGGGTCGAGGGCCCAGAGGCCGGTCCCCGCGCTCGACGCGAGGAGAATCTTGCGCTCGGGGATCATCGGGCCGCCGTGATCGGGGCCGAAGTCGCTCGGCATGTGCGCGGGCTCGCGCCAGAGCACGAGATCGGTCACGCCGACGACCTTGTCGTTCCCCCAGACGCGCGTGCCCGTTTCGGCATCGAGGGCGACCACGCCGCCGCCGTAGCTGCCGACGTAGACGACGCGAGCCACGCCCGACCCGTGGGGGCCGTCGTCGAGAACGGGGGTCGTGTCGACGTCGAGGTAGCGCGGGGCTTCACCGCCCGCGGCGTGCTCGGCGTCGGCGGAGAGGTCGACCGGCGTCCACTTCTCGTTCCCGTCCTTCGCGTCGTACGCGATGACGTGGCCGTCGGAGTAGGCCATGAAGACCTTGCCACGGTCGTAGGCCGGCCCTGCATAGCCCGCGACTTCCATTCCGAGGGCGCTCGTCCGGTGGACGTACCACTTGGATTTACCGGTGGTCTTGTCGAGGGCGTACAGCTGGTCTGCGCCGTTGGCGACGTAGAGCGTGTCGCCCACGAGAACCGGCCTTCGCGCGACCTCGGCGCTCGTGTTGAAGCGCCAGAGGAGCTTCCCGTCGAGCGCGCGCACCGCGTAGAACGCGCCGTCGTGGGAGCCGAAGTAGACGACGTCGGCGTCGGCGTCGTAGAGCGGCTCGCACTGCACGACGCTCAACGTTTCGAAGCGCCAAATGGAGCTGCCGTCGCTCGCACGGAGCGCGTAGAGCCCGTGGTCGGACGAGCCGATGAAGACGCGGCCGCCGAGCGGATCGACCTCGGCGCGACCGCGCTCGTAGGCCTCTCCGACGAGGCGACCGTCGAACGTCAGCTCGCGGTGAATCGTCGTGTGAAGAGCGCCGCTGCGGTGGTTGAACCAGAGCGGCACCTCGGGATTCACACGATCGTTCGCGCGCTCGGTCGTGGCACACGCGCTCGCTCCGAGGCCGAGCCCCGCGAGCGCCAACGTCGCCGCGAGACGTCCCACGCTTCGCGCGGCGTGCATCACTTCTTCTCCGGCGGCGGCATCGGCATGGGGGGCATTCCACCACCGCCCGCGCCTCCGCCCTTCTGCATCTGCTCGATGAGCTTCTTGATCTGCTCTTGCGACATTTGCGGCTGCCCGCCCGCGCCGTGGGCCCCTGGTCCGCCGCCGAATTGCGGCTCCTTCTTCGGCGGGATCGCCGTCGGATCGAGCGCGCGCAGGCGGTCGTCGGTCACCGGCTCGAGGTACGGGAACGGGTGGTTCTCGCCGGCCTTGTTCACGCGCTCGTGAAGACTCTTCAGCGTTTCGATCGCCTTGGCCTTGTCGCCCTTGGCCTCGTAGACGCGGGCCTCGTGGTACATGCCGAGCTCTTTGAAGCCGCGCAGATCGGTCGATTCGAGGTCTTTGAAGGCGTGGAGCGCGTCGTCGAGGGCCTTGTCGGCGCCCGCGGGCTTGGTGCCGTCGGTGGCCTGCGCCGCCTTCAGCTCGTAGGCAAACCCCGTCCCCTCCATCGCGCGGGCGCGCACGTCGCCGTCGGCCTTGCCGAGGGGTGACGCGATGACGTCCTTATACGCGGCGAGCGCGCCGTCGGCGTCGTGGCTGTCGAGAAGCAGCCCGCCCTCGGCGAGGCGCGCGAGGGTCGCGGCGCCCGTGCCGGCAAACTTCCCGCTCACTTCGCGGTAATGCTTCAGCGCGCTGTCGCGACGCTCGGCCTCCGTTTTGAAGATCGGCGTCGGATCCTTAAAGCGGTCGCCGCTCGTGTCCTTGTCCGGATCGCCGATGCGGCCGTGCTGATCGGCCACGGCGACCGTGAGCTCGGCGGACGCGTCGGTCTCCTTCTTCTCGTGAAGGTAGTTCGCCGTCATCACGCCGATGGCGCCGAGGAACGCGAGCCCGACGACGCTGGCCACGAGCTTCGAGTTTTTCTCGATCCACTTGCCGAGCTGCGCCGTTCTGTCGATGAGCGGATCGCCGTCGACCGCTTGCGAAGCGGTGCGGCGCGAGACCACGCGATCTTCGTCTTTCGCGCCGATGCGGGCGAGGCGCTTCGAGGCGGCAGTCTCGAGGCCGCTCTTTTTCGCCTTCTTCAACTTGGCGCGTCGCTCGGCGAGCTTCGCCTCTTCGACGCGCGCGATGCGATCGCCCTCGTCCTCGTCTTTCGCGAGCGCGTCGACGCGGCGCGCGAAGTCTTCCTGCGTCGGCTCGGCCGGCTCGGTCGCGTCGGCCACGCTCGCCGCCTCGGTCGGCGCCTCGGAGGGGACGGGGTTCTCGGCTTCGCTCTCGGCTTTTTCGTCGATTTTATCGGACACGGTAGGTGCCCCTTATCACGGCGGCGAAGCCGTTTCGAGCCGAACGCCGCTTTCCGCCGGCGGAGGCGACCACGCGGCAGGTGGCGGGGGCGGGAGCTCCTGCGACCTCGGAACGACCCAAAGGCCTAGGATCCCTGCGGTCGACTCCAGGCGAATCGCCCGCTTGACGTCCCGTTTCAAGCCGTCCGAGGCCGCCGCGAGCGCCGACGCGTCGACGACGCGCACGGGGTCGGTCGGGGCCGCGGGCGACGCGAACGGCGCGCCGTCGACCGCGCCCGTGAGCGCCTCGCCCCCCTTCGCGAGGAGCACGATCAGCCGGTGGCCCGACGCCGACGGCGCGATCGTGACGACGCCGTCGACGGACGTCGGAGCAGACCCGCCGTCCGTGCCCCGTGCGAACGACAGGCCGCCCTGGACGGGGGCCAACAGGTCGGCGTCGCGGGCGATCGTGATCGCCTCGAGCATCGGCTGCGGAAGCCCGGCGAACCGCGCGAGCGGCGTGCGCAGATCGTCGCGGGCACCCAACGCGGCGAGCGCCTGCGCCTCGGGGATGCGCGCGTGGACATAGCGCTCGTTCGCGAACGCGATGGCAAGGGGGCCGCGCGCCTGCGGGTCGGCGAGCTTCCCGAGCGCATCGGCGACGGCGGGGCGGAGGCGCACGTCTTCGAGCGAGGCCACGAGGAGCGGCGCGGCGCGCTTCCACCGCATCGCCACGAAGGCCGCAAGAAGCTCCTTTTGTCGCTCGAACGGCATGGTGCCGCCCGCCTTCGGCGGCGCCTCGTCGCGCCAGTACGCCGTCAGCTCGTCCCCCCCGCGGGCATCGCCGCGCGCGCCGAACGCGAGGGCCGCACGCCTTCGCCACTCGCGGTTCGCGTCGGTCAAAAGCGCGTCGGCGGTTTGCGACGGAGGCGCGCCCATGCGGACGAGGGCCAAGGCGCAGAACCGCTTCGTCTCGTCGTCGTCGGCACGGGCGAAGCCGCGCTGCAGCTGCGCCAGCGCCGCCTCCGCGTGGAGCTCGAAGCTCACCTCGGCGGCCTTGCGACGCACCGAGAGCCGCGCGTCGTCGAGCAGCGCGGCGACCTCTTCGGCCGCCTCGGCGTCCCCCTGCATTCCGCGACGGAGCGCCTCGGGTAGCTCGCCGCCGGCGACCGGCTCGTACTTGCCGTGCTCGCGCGCGATGCGTGCGCCGCCTTCGCGAAGCGCCTTGGCAAGGGCCGGCTCGCTCGACGTGATGTCGCGCTGCTCGAGCGGATCTTGGGGCAGCCGATGGAGCGCGCACGCGCCTATTTTTCGCGCGCAAACGAGGCGCGCGTCGCCCTGCGCGACGAGCGTGTAGTCGTCCGTTTCGGAGAACGCGAGCCCCGGCTCGGTGCGCGCGGTCCCCGTCGCCGCGAGCACCGCGCCGAGGTCGCGCCCGCGCACGCGCGCGGGGCGAGGGATGCCGAGCGCCGAGAGGACCGTCGGCAAGAGATCCACGGTCTGCACGACGCTCGTCACGTGCCCTCCCACCACGCCGGGGCCGACGACCACGAGCGGCACGCGGACCTGCTCTTCGTACACGGTGGTGCCGTGGTAGCGGCCGCCGTGCTCGCCGAACTCTTCGCCGTGGTCCGCCGTGACGATGACGACGGCATTGGGCCGTCGCGCCCGCACCCGCGCCACGACGGCGCCGATTCCGTGGTCGGCCTCGGCGATTTCGCTGTCGTAGGCGTCGACGTCGGTGCGTCGCCCGGGGTCGCCGAAGGGGTAGGCGTCGTGCGCGACGTAGGGCTCGTGGGGCTCGAAAAAGTGGACCCACAAAAAGAGCGGGCGCGTGTCGTTCGCGTCCCGTCCGGCCGCCGCGGGCTGCTCGGTGAGGTACGCGTCGATCTGCGAGGCGTGGAGATCGGGGCCGGCGAACTCGACTTTGCGGTACTCGAAATCGAGACCACGATCGCGAAAGCGCGTGAAGCGCTCCTCGTCGATGAAGAAGACCGCCGGCGGGTAGAACGCCGCCGTTCGGTAGCCGTAACGCCGAAGAAGCGCGGCCCACGTCTCGGAGTCTTCGCCGCGGCCGAGCGCCAAGAGCGGGCGCATGTACTTGCCTGTCATCAGCGACGTCACCGAATACGATGTATGCGGCGTGGGGCAGTAGGCCGCGTCGAAGAGCGCCCCCTCCCGGGCGAGCGCGTCGATTGCCGGCGTCGTCACGCGGCCGTAGCCGTAGGCGGAAACGTGGTCGGCGCGAAGCGCGTCGACCGTGAGCAGCACGATGTCATGCCCCGACCAATCGAGTGCGCGCGCACCTTCGGCCGTCGTCGACGGTGCCGTCGGCGCAGCCGAGTCGTCGCTCTCGGCATCCGGCGGATGAAGAAGGCTCGCGATACGAACCACGGTGCCGAGGAGCGGCGCCCGCTCGACGAGGATCAGCCGCAGGTTGTCGGCCCCCGCGAGCTTCGCCGCGGCGCCGCCCACGCGAAGGGCCGACAGCGCCGCGAGGGCGAGGACCACGACGCCGACGACGCGCCCCGCGCGGGATCGCGTGACGGGCACGGCGGCGAGGGCGAATGCGACGAGCGCGAGGACGCCGAGCGCCGCATGAAACGCTGGATAGAGACGAGGCAAGACGAAGGCGTCGGCGCACCAGAAAAGAGCCCCCGAAACGGCGGCGACGCCGACGAGCGCGCCCGCGTTTGCGCGACGAACCCACCGGACGGCGCGGGGCGCGAGCATCCACGTCGCCACGCCGGCGCTCGACGCGACCGCCATGATGAACGCCCCGCGGAGGGTGAGGTTCGCCATGTGGCGGCCGAACGAGACGCCGTAGGCCGTCGCGCCGCCGAACAGCACCGCCACGGCGGCGAGCAGCCCGCGCCGCGCGCGATCGTGCCCGCGGGCGAGACGCGCCGCCCATGCGAGCGCGACGACGACACACGCCCACGGCACGAGGAGCGCGACGCCGATGGGCACGACCTGCGTGCGCGCCATCGACGTCTCCCACGACCCCGCGAAGTAAGCGCGGTACGCGGCGGAGACGACCGACGTCTCGAGGAGCAGCACCGCGCCCCACACGGCGAGCACGGCACCGGCCGACGCGGCGAACCTCGCCACGGCCCTCGCGCTGCGTGCGCGCGAGCTCTCTTCGGCCCCCCGACCCTGCTGCGAAATCGTGGTGCCTCGCTACGTCAGGACGACTTGAAGCTAACCTCGAGAACCTCGTACACGCGGTCGCCACCGGGCATGCGGACCTTCACTTCGTCGCCGGCCTCTTTCCCGAGGAGCGACTTGGCGAGGGGGCTCGTGACGCTAATCGTTCCTTGGCTGAGGTCGGCTTCGTCGGCGCCGAGAATGCGGTAGACCGACTCCTCGTTCGTCTGCGAGTTCGAAAGCTTCACCGTGGCGCCGAACGCGACCCGGTCGCCCGCGAGCTTCGTCGGGTCGATGATCTCGGCGCGCGAGAGCTTGTCTTCGAGCTCTTTGACGCGACCTTCGATGAACGACTGCTTGTCGCGCGCGGCGTGATACTCGGCGTTCTCTTTGAGGTCGCCGTGCTCGCGTGCGGTCGCGATGGCCTGGATGACCGCGGGCCGCTCGACGCTCCGGAGGTTGTGAAGCTCGTCGCGAAGCCGGGCGTGGCCTTCGGGAGTGATAGGGTTTTTATCCATGGCGGACCGCGGGTCTTAGCATTTTTCGGCTTGTGGCGCGCAGGTTTGCGTGGGCCGCCGGCGCCGGGTAAACGTGGCACCTAGAACCGCATGGCCATCGTTGGGCACCATCCTGAGACCGGCGTTCGCCTCGTCCTCGAGCGATCACGCGATGGGGGTCCGCCGTGGATGTACGAGGGGGACGCGTTCACGGCCGAAGCGCGCTTCGCGATGCGCGCGAGCATCGACCTTCAAGGCGCGGTCCGCGTGACGCTCGAAGGGTGCAGCGACGCCGCGCTCGCGACGTCCGTCGGCGAGAAGGCGAAGTTCATTTTGCGGGCGGCCTTCAAGCACGCCCACGCCGACGGCATGCCGCCGCCGCGGCGCATCGTCCGCTGGCGGGGCGAGAAGTAGACCCACCGGCGCCCGAGGCCGTGTTCCGCGCTGGATACGGCGGCCGAACCGACGTAAGAAACCGGCCAACACCGTGCGTCGCTCTTCTTATGGCTCTGGCCGCCTCCCCGTCCTCTCCGTTCTCACGTCGCTCGTCCTCGTGGCGGCGCTCCCCCTCGCCGGCTGCGACAAGCCCGAGGCGCGCACCGCGCTGAACTACTCGGCCGACGCGAAACGCGCCTACGAGAGCGCCCTCGAAGAGTTCAAAGACAAGAACTACATCGACGCGCAAAATCTCATGCGCGAGGTGAAGAGGAAGTACGGCTATTCGAAGTACGCGCGCCTCGCCGAGCTGCGCATCGCCGACGCCGACTTCGAGCAGGACAAGTTCGCCGACGCGATTCGCGAGTACAAACAGTTCGTCCACGACCACCGGTCGGACAACGACGAAGTCTCCTACGCGCGTTCGCGCATCGCCGAGGGGCAGTACAAAGAGATTTCGGACTCCCTCCTTTTGCCTTCGGCCGACGAGCGCGATCAAGCCGCCACCGCCGACGCCTACAAAGAGCTCCGCGGCTACCTCCACGACTACCCCGACGCGCGCGAATCGAAGCACATGCGCGAGCTGCTCGAGGACGTCACCGGCCGCCTCATCAAGCACGAGCTCTACGTCGCGCGCTTTTATCTCAACCGCGACAACTACGACGCCGCCGTCGCCCGCATTCTCTACGCGCTCAAAAACTACGCGAACCCCGCCGAGTCGCTCCAGTACCGCGGCCTCGAGCCCGAGGCCCTCGTCCTTCTCGGCGAGACCTACTTGAAGATGCACAAGTGGCGCGAAGCCCGCGAGGCGTTCGTCACAGTGCTTCAGCGCTACGCAACCAGCGCCGAGACGGTGCAGGCGAAAAACTTCCTCGAGCATATGCGGGAGCGTGGCGTGTGACCGAAGAGAACGACGCCGCGGGGGGGCCGGCGCAACGCACCGTCCTCGTCGTCGATGACGAGAAGAACATCCGCCGCACGTTGCAGCTGGTGCTCAACGGCGAGGGGTACAGAGTCCTCGGCGCCGAGACCGCGGAGAGCGCCCTCGAGATTCTCGCGAGCCCGGATTCGCCCGTCGATCTCGCGATTTTCGACGTAAAGCTCCCCGGCATGAGCGGCCTCGAGGCCCTGGAGCGCATTCGCCGCGACGAGGCGATGCAAGGCACGCCCATCATCGTCATCAGCGGCCACGCGACGGTGAACGACGCCGTGCAGGCGATCAAGCTCGGCGCCGCCGACTTCTTCGAGAAGCCGCTCAACCGCGAGCGCGTTCTCGTCAGCGTCAAAAACGTTCTCGACGCCGCGAAGACCAAGCGCGCCCTCCTCGAAGCGTCGGCCCTCGAGACGCAGCGCTACGAAATGTTCGGCCGCAGCGCCGGCATGAAGAAGCTTTTCCACGAGATCGAAAAGGTCGCCCCCACGCGAGCGAGCGTCCTCATCACGGGCGAGAGCGGCACCGGCAAGGAGCTCATCTCCCGCGCGATCCACAGGCTCAGCCCGCGCGCCGATGACCCCTTCGTGAAGGTGAACTGCGCCGCCATTCCGCGCGAGCTCATCGAAAGTGAGCTCTTCGGCCACGAGCGCGGCGCCTTCACGGGCGCGCAGTCGCGCAAGCGCGGGTTCTTCGAGCAAGCCCACGGCGGCACGCTGTTTCTCGACGAAATCGGCGACATGGAGCTCATGGCTCAGGCCAAGGTGCTCCGCGCGCTGCAGTCGGGAGAGATCTCGCGCGTTGGCAGCGAGCACGTGATGCACGTCGACGTGCGCGTCCTCGCCGCGACGAACAAAGATCTATCGAAGGCCGTCGACCAGGGCGTTTTCCGCGAAGACCTCTTCTTCCGCCTCAACGTATTTCCGATTCGCAGCCCCGCGTTGCGCGAGCGCGTCGAGGACATCCCGCTCCTCGCCCAGACGTTCATGCTCGCCTTCTCGCGCGAGAACGGAACAAAGCCGAAGCCGATGGACGAAGGCGTCATCAGCGCGCTCTCGAGTCGCAAATGGCCCGGGAATGTTCGCGAGCTCAAAAACGTCGTCGAGCGCATGGCAATCCTCTCCGGCGACCGCGTGACCATCGCCGATCTCCCCGAGGATCCGCACGAGAGCCCCTTCGGCGACACCGACGACGACACGGCCTCCGAGGCGAACGACGGAGCCGGAATCGACGACGACGCCTCGGACCTCGCGCTGGCCACGCGCCCCGGATCGGCGCCGGCGACCTCGAGCGGTGCCCCCTCGCCGCACTCCGCGCAGGGGCTCCATCTCACGCTCCGTGAGTTCCGTGAAAAGTCGGAGCGTCAGTACATCGTCGACACGCTCAAGGGGACGGGGTGGAACATCTCGCGCACCGCGGTTCTGCTCGGGGTCGAGCGCACGAACCTCCACAAGAAGATTCGCGCCTACGCCATTAAGCGGGGCGAGGCCTAGCGCGTCGGCCGCACGTGTTTCACGGCCGCGCGCAGACGACGCGAACCCAGGCGCTTCTCGGCTCGGGCGACGGCGCGACCTTCGAGAGCGACGGCGGCGGCCACCACCCCGCGGTGCTGGCGTTCCACGGCTACACGGGCACGCCGTCCGAGCTTCGTCCGCTCATCGACAGGCTCGCGCACGAAGGGTACGCGGTCCGCGCGCCGCTGTTGCCCGGGCACGGAACCGCATCAACCGACCTTCAAAACGTCCGCTTCGACGAGGTCGTCGAGTTCGGCAGGCGTGAGCTCGAACGGGTGCGACAGCGCCACGCCCGCGTGATCCTCGCGGGTTTCTCCTACGGCAGCCTCCTCGCGCTCCACCTCGCGGCCGACGCCGGGCACGCGTCGTGGCTCCAGGGGCTCGTCCTTCTCGGCAACGCTCTCAAGCTCCCCTTCTATTCACGAGGCCCACTCGCGATCGCCGCACGCACCGGTCGCGGGCTTCCCGACGCATACATGATGAAGATCCGCGCGGCCGACATGCGCGATCGCGTCGAGGCGCGCCGCATCACCACGTACGATCGCCAGCCTCTTCGCGCAGCTCTCGAGGTGTACCGCGCCGGCAAACGCGAACGCGCGCGCCTCCCCGACGTGCACTGCCCCACGCTCGTCCTGCACGGCGCCCACGATCTGGTCTGCCCGCCGTCGAACGCGGCCTTCGCGGCCGCGCGGCTCGGCGCGACCGACGTGACGACGAAGGTCTACGCGCGTAGCGCCCACATCATCGCGGCCGACGTCGACCGCCTCGACGTCCAAGCCGACGTCCTTGCGTTCCTCGCTCGCGTCGCGCGCATCTCGCGCTAGTTCGCGCGTTTGGGCGAAGCCGACGACGCTCCGCGCGGCACCTCGTCGCGCCGCAGCTCTTCGATCTTCTCGCGCACGACGACGAACGTGGCCACGCCCACGAGGAGCGCGATCGCCAGAATGAGCGCGAGGTTCCCCTTCCACTCACTCGGCGGCTGCCGCGCACGGATGCTCTGCGCGGCGCCGTGGCCTGCGGCGGTGAGCCCGTCGCGCGCGACCAGCAGACGACGACTCGACGCGGGATGGCCAACCGCGAGATCGAGCGCGCTCTGCGACGGCACCGGCCCCGCCGAATCGGACAGCTTCGGTTTCCGCCCCGCCATCACGCGCCGCACGTCGCCAAGCATCGCGTACGCGCTCTCGTACCTGTGAATCGGATCGAAATTGAGGGCGTGATCGATCACCGAAGCGATGGGCTCGCTCACGCTCGGCGCCACGTCGCGAAGCTTCTTGGCGGCCGTCTGCGCGAGCTCGAACGCGGCGCGCGCCTCGCCGCGCGGGTGCAGACCGGTGAGTGCAAAGTACATGCATGCCGCGAGGGCGTAGACGTCGGCCTGCTCCGAGGTCGCTTGGGGCGGAACGGCGCAGCGCTCCGGCGCCGTGAACGGCGAGGTGCGCATCTGCGCGATCCCCTCCATCTCCGACGCCGCGCGCGCGCCTAGGCCCGGTGGCGTCGCGAAATCGCAAAGCCGAATCGAGCCGCGCGGCGTGACCAAGATGTTCCCCGGCGCGATGGCGCCGTGAAGAATGCCGTGGGCGTGGGCCATCTCGAGGGCGTCGAGCACCTGCTCGGCGATGCGCAGAACGTCGGGCTCGGGGAGCTTCGTCCGCTTCGCGACGAGCGCATCGAGCGGCTCCGCCTCGGCCCACGGGCGCACGACGTAGGCAATGCCGTCGCCGTCCGCGCCGTCTTCGAGAATCGAGAGCACGCGCGCATGTTGAAAGCGATTCGCGGCGTAGGCCGCGCGCAAGAAGAGGCTCTTCGAGCGCTCGTGCTTCGCGACGTTGCCGATCATCAATCGCAACGTCCCGCGCTCGGCGGCGTCCTTCGCCCCCTTCACGGCCTCGTAGGCGGCGCTCACCGGCCCGACGCCGAGAAGCCGCGACAGTCGCCAGCCGCGAATCTGCGTGTTCACGCGGGCGAGCGAAAGCGCCTCGCGCTCGGCGAACGAGAGCTCGACGGGGATCGGCTCTTCTTTCGCCGCGGTGAGCACCCGCACGCTCAAAGGAGGCTGCGGCTGCGGCTCGCGTCCGTCGCTCATCGGGCTACCGAGTATAGCTTCCGCGCGCGCGGACTTACATCCCGCCCGTCGATCCGTAGCCGCCCGAGCCGCGTGTGGTCGGTGGCAGCGTGTCGTGAAATTCGAGCGCCGCGCGGGCTACCGGCGAGAAGACGAGCTGCGCGATCCGGTCGAGTGGCGCGATGACCGCCGCCGCGTCGCTCAGGTTCACGAGGAGCACTTCGATCTCGCCGCGGAAGTCGCCGTCGATCGTCCCGGGCGCATTGAGCACCGTGATGCCGAAGCGCGACGCGAGGCCCGAGCGCGGGCGGATTTGCCCCTCGAACTTGTCGGGAATCGCAAGGCGAAGTCCCGTGGGAATTCGCACGCGCGCGAGCGGCTCCAACGTGACGGGTGCCGAGAGCGCCGCATGGAGATCCATGCCTGCAGCTCCTTCGGTTTGGTACCGCGGGAGGGGCACTTCGATCGCGCCCACACGCTGAACGCGAATCACGATATCGGGAACCATTGGCGCGGACTCTAGCGCGTTCGCCCGTGCGCTCGCCTCGAAACGCGCACGCCGTCGTGTCGCCGAGGCGATGGTCGTGCTAGCCAACGCCGCATGACGGCACCGCGCGACACGGTACTGATCCTCGATTTCGGTTCGCAGTACACGCAGCTCATTGCTCGCCGCATTCGCGAGCAGCGCGTTTACTGCGAGATTCACCCCTGCACGGCGAGCTTCGAAAGCCTCAAGGCTCTCAACCCTCGCGCCATCGTCCTCTCGGGCGGCCCGGCCAGCGTCTACGACGAAGGGGCGCCTTCGGTCGATGTGCGCATCTTCGAGATGGGCGTCCCCGTGTTCGGGATTTGCTACGGCATGCAGCTCATCGCGCACCTCCTCGGAGGCAAAGTCGAACGAGCTGCCGCGCGCGAGTACGGCGCCGCGCGCCTCGTGGTCGAGAAGAACGAGGGCGTGCTCCACCGCTTCGCCAAGCGTGAAGCGCTCGACGTGTGGATGTCCCACGGCGACCGCATCGTCTCGGTGCCGCCGGGCTTTCAAACCATCGGCGTCTCGGGCAACACGCCGTTCTGCGCCGTGGGCGACGCCGCCCGGAAGATCTACGGCGTGCAGTTCCACCCCGAGGTCGTCCACACGGCCCGCGGCAACGAGATCCTCGCGGCCTTCCTGTTCGACGTCGCCGGCCTCTCCCCCACCTGGACGCCGTCGTCCTTCGCCGAAGAGGCGATCGCCGCCGTGCGCGAGAAGGTCGGCCCCACGGCCCACGCCATCTGCGGCCTCTCCGGCGGCGTGGACTCGTCCGTCGCCGCGGTCATCTGCCACCGCGCGCTGGGCGACAGGCTCACGTGCATCTTCGTCGACAACGGCCTCCTCCGCGACGGCGAGTTCGAACAGGTGGCGGCCACCTTTCGCGAGAACTTCCACATCAAGCTCGTCGCCGTCGACGCGCG
>JANXMC010000684.1 GCA_025354825.1 Myxococcales bacterium | reverse complement strand
TGGAGTTGGTGACGCGCAGGGCGGAGCGAGCGCGCGAGATGCTCATCGAGGTTGGCGCGGCGCGCATCCGAATCGAGCGGGGCTTCGACTGCGAGCTACTCGTCGAGGTGGTCGCGGCGCTCTCCGGAGCGCGCCGATGATACCTACTGGCGTGCAGATCTTCATCGCGCTCGAGACGGTCGACATGCGGCTGGGGTTCGAGCGGCTCGGCGGGTTGGCGCGTGAGCGGGTTGGCTACGAGCCGCGAAGTGGTGCGCTCTTTCTCTTCGTCGGTCGCCGCCGCGAGACGCTGAAACTGCTCTTCTTCGACGGCAGCGGGATGTGCCTATTTTACAAGCGATTGGACCGCGGCACGTTCGTGCTGCCGGCGGCTCCCCGCGAGGGAGTCACGCATGTAGAGATCGACGAAGCGGCGCTGGAGCTTCTGCTCGATGGCGTCGATCTCCCAAAGACGACGCCTCCAAAGAAGCCCGCGCGACGCGTGCACTGAATCGCGACTCACGCACCGACGATTGGACTCGACAAGCTCGCACGCGATGCCTACAGACACGTTCGTGTCCGAGGCGACGAGCGCGCAAACGAAGACTCTCGAAGAGCGCGTCGTCGAGCTCGAGGCGATGCTCGCAGATCACCAACAGCAGCTCGCCGAGGCGATGCGGACCATCGCGCGCCTTCGCGATCGGTACACGGCCGCGCTCGAGAAGCTCGTGCTGATGCAGCGACGCATCGTCATCAGCAGCGCCGAGCGACGCCCCGAGACGAGCACCGATCAGCTCGAGCTCGAGCTGCGCGTCGCCGAGGTCGAGGCGCTCAAGCAGCAGCTCGCCGTCGCCGAGCAGGCGGTCGAGCAGCTCGCGCCCGCCAAGCCGAGCGCCAAGCTTCCCGGGTCAGGAAAAACCGACGGGCGCAAGAAGCGCAAGACTCCACCGACGGGGCGACGTGACCTCGACCTCGCCAATCTGCCGAAAATCCTCGTCCCGATTCTCGATCCCGCGTTGGAGGGCAAGGTCGAGAAAATCGGCGTCGTCGAGAGCTACAAGCTCGGCCACGAGCGAGGTGGACCGCGCTGCATCGTCCTGCAGACTGCCGTCTACAAGAAGCAGCCAGTCGCGACGCCGCAACCGACCGAAGCTTCGACGGTGACGCCGGAGCCCAGCGCGACACCCACAACGACGTGCTTCGTGCGTGCGCCACGTCCGCGCGAAATCGTTCGCCGCGGGATGCTCACTCCCTCGATGATCGCGCACCTGCTCGCGCAGAAATACCTCATGGGTATGCCCTTTCATCGCCTCGAGCAGCAGTTCGCGCGCGAGGGATTCTCCCTCGATCGCGGCACGATGGCACGCTACGCCGAAGAGATCGGCGCCGTCCTCGGCTTCATCGTCGAGGCGGCGCGACGCGAGGCGATCGCAAACGCCTTCTGTCTCTCCACCGACGCCACCGGCGTCTCGATTCAACCCGAGCCACTCGACGACGGACGACGACAACCCTGCCGAAAAGGACACTTCTTCGTCGTCCTCGCCGATCGCGACCACGTCTTCTTCGACTATCAGGCCAAACACAATAGCCTCGCCGTCTGGGAGATGTTCAAGGGCTATCGCGGATACATCCAGGCCGACGCACACGTCATCTACGACGCTGTCTTCCGGGGGACTCCGCCCGCGGGGGTCGACGACTCCGGCGAAGACGCCTCGACACGCGCGCCGCCACCGCTCGAGGTCGCCTGCTGGGCGCACACGCGACGGCACATGTGGGAAGCCGCCGTCTGCGGCTATGCGGTCGGCCTCGAGGGCCTGCAGCGAATCAACACGCTCTTCGAGCTCGATAGGCCTCTTCAAGAGCTTCCGCCGACGAAGCGAAAGCTCCGTAGAGACCAGCTCCTTCGCCCCGTCGTCGACGACTTCTTCAACTGGGTCGAGACCGAGTCCAAGAAGCTCCCGGGACGCAGCCGGCTCGCCTCCGCCCTCGGCTATGCCCACAACCAGCGCGAGGCCTTGCGGCGATTCCTCGACGACGGCAGACTGCGACTCGACAACAACGGCGCCGAAAGGGCATTGAGGACCATCGCCGTCGGACGAAAAGCTTGGCTCTTCTTCGGCTCCGACGATCACGCCGCCGCCGCCGGAAACCTCTTCTCGCTCATCGCCTCTTGCAAGCTCCGCGACCTCGACCCCGAGGCCTACCTCGCCGACGTCATTCGCGTCTTTCCCTATTGGCCGACCGACCGGCTCCTCGAGCTCACCCCCAAGTACTGGGCACATACCCGCGCGCGGCTCGACCCACGGGAGCTCGACCTGCCCCTCGGCCACGTCTCCGTGCCGCCGCACATGGCCGCGGAAGCGCGGAAGAGCAAAGCACGACGGGTTGAACGGGCCTCGGTGAGCACGGCCGAGAGAATGCGGCTCCGAACCTGCGCCGTCGAGGACGCGTGTTGGTGTAGCGGCTACAGAAGACGGTCGAGAGGGACGTGTCGGCCGCCGACGCCGATCTCATCGACCCCGTCGCACTCCTTGAGCTGCGGCGCGTTGCCGGGGTCGAAGGTCTTCGTTGCTGGGCCATGACGGCGAACCGCGCTGGCCTCTTCGAGCCGATAAAACCGGGCGACGATGTCCTCATCGCCGAGCGAGGCACGGGCGCGCGTTCACGCACTACGGCCAGGTCACGGGCAAGATCGAGAATCGTCCGTTCGGGAATCGCCTCTGGCCGATCGTGGGAGAGCATCCGTGGGACCCAATCTACTTCCTGCGCAACGTCCGCCGGATCAACGTCCCGAAGCGTTCGGTCCGTCGCATCGAGAAGCTCGAGCGCGAGAAGGCGAAGCTCGAAAAGGAGATTCGCATCCAGCGCGGTCTCATCGAGCTGCAGATAAAGGCGCACGAGATTCTCGGGATCGCGCCGCCGAGGGTCGAGGACGAGGCGCTCGGCCTCGACCAGATGGGGGCTCGAAGCTACGCCGCCGACCTCGGCGTGTGGATCAGCCCCGATCCGATCGCGGCGCAGAACCCCGAAGCGCTCGTGGGCCACTTCTCGGCGGCCTCGTACACCTACGCTGGTGCGAATCCGGTGCGGTTCGTCGACCGCGCGGGGCTTCTCCTACGTGGCGGGCGCGTTCTGCGCCGACAGAGCGGGCGGGCGGGAGGCTCGATTTACGTCGTCGGGGAGGCGAAGGAGGGGACTTGAACCCCTAAGCCTGTCCAGATGGCACGCGTAGCGGAGCGCGGCGGCCTCGCCACTGCGCGTGCCTTACTTGCCCGCCGTCAGGCCTTCTTCTCGCCCCGCCCGACAGCAGGGATCGTGACGCCGATCGGGGCCGGACGACGCCGCCAACTCGGCGAGCGCTGACCGCCGGCCATCGCGCCTCGGGGTTAGCTCGTGCGCGAAGCGGTGCCCGCACAAGGGGCAACTGTGAGACGCTCCTCGCCCTCATGACCCCCGAGGCGTTCATCGAGAAGTGGACCAAGTCAGGCGGTAGCGAGCGCGCCAACTTTCAGCCCTTCCTAACCGACCTGTGTGATCTACTCGGGGTGCCCAAGCCCGAGCCGTCGAAGTCTGACGACCGGTGCAACTTCTACGTGTTCGAGCGCGCCGTGCAGATCCGTCAGGAGGGCGGGAAGGTCGCTACGATGAGCGTCGACCTCTACAAGCATCGCCACTTCATCATGGAGGCGAAGCAGGGTTCGAACGACATCGGTGACGCGCCGGCCCTTCAAGCCCAAGCGCTCCGCAAGCTCGGCATCGGAAAGCGCGAGCGTCCCGGCTGGCAACTGGAAATGGAGCGCGCGCGCGGGCAAGCCGTCGGCTACGCGAGGTCGGTGGACCCCGCGCCTCCGTTCATCCTCTTGTGCGACGTCGGCTTTTGTTTCGACCTGTTCGCCAAGTTCAACGATTCGGGTGAGTACACGCCCTTTCCTTCGACGATCGAGAAGCGGATCTATGTGCGCGACCTCGGCGACCCCGACATTCGCGCACGACTCAAGGCGATCTTCGAGGCGCCCGAATCGCTCGACCCTCGCACGCACTCGGTCAAGGTGACGCGCATCGTTGCGGCGCACCTCGCGAAGTTGGCGAAGGAGCTCGAAACCGCGGGGCATGCCCCCGAGGCGGTCGCGCGTTTCCTCATGCGATGCTTGTTTACGATGTTCGCGGAGGATGTCGACTTGCTTCCGAGACGACTCTTCACCGACTTGATCAAGGACGACTGGATCCCGAACCCGAGCCGATTCGCCACCGAAATCGAGACGCTTTGGGCCGCGATGAACGACGGGCGCAACCTTTTCAAGGTCGGAAAGCTCCTGAGGTTCAACGGCGGCCTATTTGTCGATCCCGCTGCGCTTCCACTCAACGAAAAGCAGCTTCGGCTACTACTCGACGCTGCCGAATGCGATTGGTCGAGCGTCGAGCCGGCGATCTTCGGCACTCTGCTAGAGCGCGCTCTCAACGCGGAGGAACGTCACAAGCTCGGCGCGCACTTCACCCCCCGCTCATATGTCGAGCGGCTCGTGCGTCCGACGGTCGAGGAGCCCCTCCGCGAGGATTGGGCAAGGGTGAAAGCCGAAGCGCTCGGCATCTTGCAGCGGATCGAGGCACGAAGCCCGCCCGGGCTCGGCATGACCCTTCCCGAGTACGAGAAATTGACACCAACCAAACGAAGGGAGCTCGACGAAGAAACGGGAAAGTACGGCAAGGCGGTCGCGAGGGCTCGTGAGGCGGCGCGTGTTTGCGCCCGCCGTTTCCGAAAGCAACTGACAGAAACTGTCGTCCTCGATCCGGCTTGTGGGTCGGGGAACTTCCTCTACGTGACGCTCGACGCGTTCAAGCGGCTAGAGAGCGACGTCACCGATTTTCTCGTGGGGCTCGGCGAGAAGCGCGGCGAGCTCTTGGCAACCGACGCCGTTACTCCAGCGCAGTTCCTCGGCATCGAAAAAAACCCGCGAGCAAAGGAGATCGCTGACCTCGTCCTCTGGATCGGCTACCTCCAGTGGCACTACCGCACGCACCAACGCACGCAGCCGCCGCCGGAGCCGGTGTTGCAGGACTACCGGAACATTGAGTGCCGCGACGCGCTGATCGTATGGGACCGAATCGAGGCCGTCGTCGATTCGAAGACCGGCGAGCCCGAGACGCGATGGGACGAGGTGTCCATGAAGCGGAGCCCCGTGACCGGCGAACTTGTCCCCAATGAGGACGCGCGTGTGCCCGTCGAGCAGTACGTGCGGCCGCGCAAGGCCACGTGGCCGCCGGCGACGTTCATCGTCGGCAACCCACCCTTTATCGGGAACCGGCAAATGCGCAACGTGCTCGGCTGGGGGTATATCGACGCAATTCGCGAGGCGCACGACGGGGTTCCTGAGACGAGCGACTTCGTCATGTATTGGTGGGATCAGGCCGCTCGGCTTCTCGCCGAGGGAAAGATACGCCGATTTGGGTTGGTCACGACGAACAGCATTACCCAACCGTTCAATCGGAAGGTCGTGCGCTCGCACCTCGCGTCGGGGATCAGCTTCGTGTTCGCGGTGCCAGATCACCCGTGGGTCGACACGGCCGATGGGGCCGCGGTTCGGATCGCCATGACCGTCGCCGAGATGGGCACGAGTGACGGGATGTTGCAGGAGGTCGCGCGCGAGATCCCACTCGCCGACGGAGAGTATCAGGTTCTTTGCACCGCCCAGACCGGCCGGATCCATGAGGACCTAACGCTCGGCGCGAATGTCGCGTCGGCCGTCCGGTTGCGCGCAAACATGGGGATCTGCGGTCAGGGTATGAAGCTCGTCGGCGACTTCGACGCGCCCCCGAACGATTGGCCGTCCGTGACCTCCCCGACGACAGAGGCGTCGATCGTCCGTCGCTTCATCAACCCCCAGGACGTGTTGAAGGGAACGCCCGGCAAACTCGTGATCGACTTCTTCGGTCTCGACGAGGACACCGCTCGTGCACTGCACCCCGCCGCGTATCAGCGCCTGCTCGATCACGTGAAGCCGTTCCGCGACCATAACAAGCGGAAGCCAATCCGCGAGATTTGGTGGCGCTTCGCGTGGGAGCGCCCGGTCGTCCGCAAGGCGCTGCGGGGGCTCTCGCGTTACTTCGTCACCCTCGAAACGGCGAAGCACAGGTTCTTCGTCGCTCTCGATCGGGACGTGCTGTGGGATGGTTCCTTGTTTGCCATCGCAACGGACGACGACTTTGTCCTCGGTGTGCTCTCGTCGCGCGTCCATGTCGCGTGGGCGCTCGCCGCCGGCGGAACGCTCGAAGACAGGCCGAGGTGGAACAACTCAGTATGCTTCGACCCCTTCCCGTTCCCCGTACCCTCGGCGGATCAGCGCGCACGAGTCGCCAAGTTGGCCGACGGGCTCGACGCTCACCGCAAGAAGCAGCAGGCCGCGCACCCGGGCTTGAAGCTCACAGACGTTTACAACGTGTTGGCGAAGCTTCGCGCGAAGGAGGAGCTCACGGCGAAGGAGCGCGTGACGCATGAGCGCGGGCTCGTCGCGTTGTTGCGACAGCTTCACGCCGACCTCGACGGGGCGGTGCTCGACGCATACGGGTGGCCGCGCGATCTGAACGACGAGCAGATAGTCGAAAAGCTCGTCGTGCTAAATGCCGCGCGCGCCGAGGAGGAGCGTAACGGGTTCGTTCGTTGGCTGCGTCCCGAGTTTCAGAATCCAACCGGTCAGCCGACCCAGGTCGAGCTCGCAGGCGTCGACGAGGACGACGACGACGACGGCGCGGCCGATGTAGCGAACGTGCCCGCGTTCGCCGCCAGAGCGTGGCCGAAGAAAATGCACGAGCAGATCGCCGCCGTCCGAGATCTGTTGGCGGCCCGCGTGGGCAGCCTCACGAGCGACGACATAGCGGCCAAGTTCAAGGGGGCGGTCACGGACGACGTCGAGCCCGTGCTCGAGAGTCTCGCGGCGCTCGGCTTGATCGTACGTCTCCAAGCACAGGGGGGCGCACGGTGGCAACCGCCCGCCGAATCACTCGCGTAAGACCTTCGGCCGCTGCCGGACGGTCTTCTGGGACCACGACGAGGGGGAGGATCAGGAACCTGCTGAGGTCGCTGATTCGTTCGATGCATTGGCTCAATGCCGAGCTCGCGACGCGTAGTCGCACGTGATCGCTCCGAGCGCCTGCCTGTGCTGGCGTTGACCCCGCGGGTGCATGCACGCCTGTGCAGCTTGAACGCTCACGTCTCGGCGATTCGCGCTCGGCCTTCAAGATCTCCTGAGAAATCCAGGTATTGGCGTGTCGCGCTCGGCACGCACCACGATCGTGGAGGAGATCTTATGGAAACGAGACACGGTCGCGAGCATGCCCCGGCCCTAGCTGGGTCGTAGGGACCCTTGCGCTGGCCCGTCCAATCGGCTCCTCTCATGAAGCGCGCCGTCGAGGGAAGGTGCTCCACGGCGTCAGCCGTGTCCGAAGTGGCTTCATCGGAGACGTGGGGGAGATGTCGGAAACAGCCAATATTCAGGAGATGGCCGAGAAGCTCTTCGTTGAGATCTTCGAGGTCTTCGGATGGTCGCGATGCGGTGGCTTCAATCGCAATTGGGACTGCAAGGACCCCGAGCGCCATGATGGACGCGCGACGCATCCGTCCGACGTAGTCGGCGCCTATAAGGACCCCTACACCCCAAACGTCGTCCTCGTTAATGCCGACTTGAAGTCTCTAAAAAAGGAAAGCATTACACTTGCCGGTGTGGAGCGAGCCCTCTTCAGCTTGGCACAAGCTGTCGAATGCGTGCACAAGTCTGAAGACTGGCAAACGGCCTATACCAACGGGCTCTCCAACTGGGACGCCGTCGGAATGCTTCTTATATATAACAACGACAATCAATATGACGAGAGCAAGTGGCCTTCAGTGCTCACCGCTATCGACGAAGCGTATCGCCTCATTTCCAAAGGCCGACGTGTCTATATCGTTGGGCCTGGAGACGTTCGCCATCTACTCACCGTGGCCACCGATCTCATTCGCTTCAGCGAACGATGCGGCGGGGAGCGACAATTCTATTCTCATCAAGGTGTTATTCATCGCGCGGCTCGCGTCTTTCAGTCTTCAGCGACGTTGGAGATGCTGCTTGGCCCGTTGCTCATAGTGCGACTTCGAGATCGGGCGCCGCTCAAGCGAAAGAACGATCATCCTGCGCTCTCTGACGACTGGATGGTGGTGTACTATCGCGGTCCTGGCACGTCCATTAACGAGTTCGTTTATCTCATTGACGTCATCTTTCGCCTTGATCTTCTTCGCGAGAGCAACTCCCGAATAGATCTCAAGCTTACTGCCGCGGCATCCAATGCAACGGAGACCTGGGCGCATGCAGTGGATACATACGTAAGTCGGTATCCGAATATAGAGGATATGAGAGTCGCCTTGGCGCAGATAAAGCCACAGCATGCGACGCGGTACGCCGAGGTCTTCTTTCAGAAGGAGATCGGAATGAGGACGTCGTGACTCGCATTGCCCACGTCTCGCTGTTCTATGCCGACGATAAGGCGATAAACGATCTGTTGCTCTCAAGTAACAGGTTTACCAAGACTCGACTCTTGGATATCGCGCGCATGCGTGGGCTCCACCTATCTGCGGATCTGACGCAGCGTGAGCTCGCCAGGCAACTTTCGGTGTTGGACTTCAGTTGGCCTCAGCTCGAAGCGCTACTGGCATATGTCGTGTCCGCCGAACGCGCCGAACGATTCACTGATCGCCAGCTAAAGACGACTGCAAGCGTCGATCAAATCCTCGCGGCGCTGAAGAAGGTAAAGGAGAAGAGAGCGTCCTCGGAAGAGATCTACAGCTCGAGTGCCAGCGGCAACAGCGTCGCGGTCAAGGTCGTTTATGCGGAGACGGACGAATCCTTGACGATGCTCCGTCAGTACTCCCAACGTGATCTAAACCTCCTTGTGGAGATCGACCCGGCAGGCACAGTACGGGTGCGGCATCAGGCAAGCGATATGGGCAACCGGATCATGGCGGCGTTTCGAGAGGCGTTGGCGGATGAGGTCAAGGTCAAGGAGCTTGAGCAGGCTGAGGTCTCGCTGCGCGCTGTGGCGAACTTGGAGCAGCGCACGAGGTTCTTTACCGAGCTGTTCAGGCTGACGAGCTTAACGCTCAAGGACGTGCGTCGGGTCTCAACATCGACGCGCATGATTACGGATGGGGCCGAAGAAGATTCTGAGGAGGACTGGGAGCTTGAGGATCCGGACGCCACCGGCGTCGTCCGGTCGCTCGCAATGAGTGGCTCCAACGTGATCGCCTCC
>JANXMC010000680.1 GCA_025354825.1 Myxococcales bacterium | reverse complement strand
CTCTCGCCCGTCGAGTGGTCACGCACACGCGCTCGCGAAGACGTTCAGCAGCTTCTCGACGCCAACGTGTTCCGGCGCCTCACGCTCGACCGCGGATAGATAGCCGCTCGGTCGACCGGACGCGGTTCGTCGAACGGATACCAGTCGAAGACGACGCCGGAGGGCTGCGCCCGCCGTGGATCTCGCGGCACGCTCGAGGCGGCGCGAGAGGTGTCTGCCCGGCTGCGACGTCCGGGAGAATCGCCAGACGGCTCGTCATCGAATCAGCGCAGCGGGGCGAAATGAGCTGCACTTCTTCGCCGACCGACCGTCGACACGCCGCCGGTCGAGCTGTCCATATCGTTCAACGTAACCGCGCAGCCCAGAGCCGGTCTCGTTGCGCTCTGTGCGGCGTAGGCGCTGGTGGTTCGCTTGGCATCGAGTTGAATGCAACGCTCGCGCGATCGATGACACCGCCGAGCCGAGGGGCAACATGACCAGAGTTGCGACGAGAACCTAGCGTCGGAGGACGCTTGTACACGCCGACGGCGTACCACTATCCTCCGGCGGTGCACACCGAACGATCGACCCTGCTCGTCTTGCTTCTGGCGCCAGGAATCCTCTCCTTGGGTTGCTCAAGGTACGTGTGGCCACGTCGGGGCGCGGACGATCTGCGTGACATAGCGGGTGGAAACTCGGAGGAGTCCGCTGTTGTCGCGAATGCCGTCGCGGCCGCGGACACGGTGTACGCGGATCCTCGATTTTGGAGACTCGTCGAAGACCGCTGGTGGCTGGCTAGTCCGATGGCGCTCGAGCCGATGCCTGGGTTGAAAGTTGTACAGGCTCTGGTGCCAATGGTGCCATCGTCGAACCACTACCGCCTCACCGATATCGGTTGGTCGAAGCTGCAGATCTTCATGGGAGGCACTATTGCCGATACCGACGTGTGTGGCGTGATCAGGATCGACGAGAAACACATCGACGATGTCGAGCACATGGTGAACACGATCGCGCACGAAAGTACGCACGTAATCGGCGACAGCGTCGGCCTCATCGGATGCGTGGTCCGACCTGGTCAACAGCTCGGCTACGCCTTCACTGACAACGGTTACGACGATGCGACCAAGGTTTGGCTCGTTTCGTATACGATCGGCGACCTCGCGCAATGCTTCTATTCGTCAACCGCGACCAACGAAGATTTCGCTGGGTGTTTCGACCGCACAATCGACCGCCAGAAGTACGCGCCAGGAGAACGCCTTCGACAGGAGTGCTGTGCCTCCGCGACGACCGAGGACGAGCGAAAGTTGGTGAGTGCCGTCCGCAGGGCATCGCGCCGTTGTCTTGACGTGAGCTGCGAAGTCTCAACTCGATGCTCCCACTGATGAGCCCCCGCAGATGCAGTACGCCCTCCAACTTCAACATTGGATGAGGTCGACCTCGTCGCGGAGTGAGTCCCGCACTGGTCACTTGTTGCGCGTGCCACGCTCACGAGCCCTTCGTGCATCTTGCTTCCGCCTATTCCGTGCGCGTCGTGCCTGATCCGGAGTGAACCTCCCGACGCCAACCGGAAATTCTTTCTCACTATGGTTACTTACACGCATATTCTTGAATAGCCCGACGTCCTCGTGAAGGCGACGAGCCTTCTCAGCATCCTCGGCTGACCACTCGCGCGCGTCGAAGTAGAAGAGATCCTGCGAGCTACCGTTGTTGCCTGTTGGCTCGGTTCCGATACCGACGATGTCCTGGAGCGCCGGATACAGATACTTGGCGACGAAGCCGTAGGCGCTAAGTCTGGTGGATCGATTCTTCCGGTACTCGTCGTAGTCGCTGTATTCGATCGGACTTGTCAGCAGCAGCACGTAGCCCACGTCCGGACGTTGTCGCGAGAGGACGAGGCGCGCGTTCGTGCCTTGCAGAGAGGTCTTGGCAAGAAGATCCAGCAGCAAGTCGGCAAGCACGCGGCGACCGAGACGTCCCTCTGCCGCCATCACACGAACACCGCGTTCGTGCGCTTGCACGCCCAGCTCCTGGCCGAACGCCAGCGATCCGTCGGCGATGGGCTTCGCGAAGACCTCGATGAGCCGGTCCCACGTGTAGCTCACCGCATCTCGCTCCCTTCGCGCGAGGAACTCGGGCCTAGACATAAGCGATCGCCAACCGCTTTCATCGAAGTAGACGATGTCGGCATCGCCCGGCCGCGGAAAGTCATGCTCTTCCGCCGCGTTCATGGTCCGCAGGTAGGCTGCGAGCAGATCTTCTTCGCCAGCGGCCGAGCCGAGGTGCCCCTTCCCAATGAAGTCCTCCTTCTTGCGCAGGTACGCGGTGAAGTCGCTGACCGTGTCGAGCTCGCCGAGGAGGATGTCGAGCGTGACGTCGTCGAACACGTGGACGTACGGCTTCTCCGTGAAGACCCAACCGACGGTGAAGGGGAACCGGTCGTCAGGGGACTGCCCGTCGGACATCTTCGGAGTCAGCATGAGGCTCCCACTCCCGCCGAGTTCCTCGCGGCAGCGGTCCGTCGCGCCGATGGCGACCACGATCCGATGGAACCAGAATCGCTCCGGCTTCGATAGGTCGAGTGGGAAGGGGCGGGTGCACGCCTGGTCCAGGAACACCCGGTCCGGATGCCGACGAATCCAGCGCTCCGCGCCGAAGACCTGTTTCGCAGAATCACGAACCGAACGACGGTACCAACGTGACCAGTCCGTTTCGAGCTTGCCTGTCCTCGGGAATGCGCACGACTTGTCGGAAAAGATGATCACGTCGTCGCCGAAGACGACGAGCAGGTCGCACAGCTCGTGGCCCCCGCCCTGGTCCCTGAACAAGTTGGGGTAGCTCCACAAGCTCAAGAAAGACCGTTCGCACAGCCCCTTGAGGTAGCGCTCCGAGGCGGTCAGCCCCTCCGACTTCGTGATGGCAGCCACGTGACCATCTTAGACGGGCGCTGCACCCGTTGCGCGTATCGCTCGTCCGGGCGATCGACCGGGCCGCAGTCCATCGCAGTGACGGCGGGCGTGGAACTGGCGACGAAAACGGCCCGTCTCGGAGGCCGAAGCGGTGCCGCGTCACAACTCGCGCGGCACCGCCGGTCTCACGCTACCGATGTCCGAGCATCGCCGCGTTGCACGCACCGAACGGGCACCGTCGGTATCCGCGACGCAGTCGTCCCCCCCGCTGAAGTCGCGCGGACCATGTGCGACCGCAGCCGCGGCACGAGAGAACGCGACGTCGACGCGATCGACGTCCGCCCGCGCTAGCGATCGCGCCCACCGGCGCACGACCGAAGACCACGACGCTTCATTGCTCTGCATGAGACGCATCCCCTTTTCCGCAAGACGCGGACCGTTGAGTTGCCCGAAGACGTACTTGTCCCCGAGCGCTCGTCGATAGCGTGACGCGGGCGCCGAGCACCGGGACGCGCGCGGATCGCGCTCGACTTGATCGGCGCGCTCTTTCGTATCGAGCGCACCTTCTCGGACTCGCCGCGAAAGAAGAAGGAAGGGATTCGG
>JANXMC010000629.1 GCA_025354825.1 Myxococcales bacterium | reverse complement strand
GCGAACGAGAAGTCGCCGAGGAGGTACGACTTGCCACCTTCGAGCCCGCGACGAAGGGCATCGAGCGCGTCGCGCATCGCCGACTCGTGGTCGAACGTGGTCGCCGCGGTGGTGCCGTATTTCATCTTCAAGTACTCGCAGCCGATCTTCGCGACGGGCGAGAGCATCGGCTTCAGCGCACCCGGAATGAAGGACGGGAGCGCCTCTTCTTTCGCCTGCTCGTCGTCACTCGTGCGGAACACGACGAGGGCGCGCCCGCCGCGCAGGAGCGCGTCGCTCCGCTCGTTCCACGCGGCGACCTGCGATTCGCGGTCGACCCCGAAGAGCGCTTTTCCGCTGCCGTTTTTCTCGGCAAAGCGAGCGATTTCGATCGACTCGCCCGTGGCCTGCTTCTCGTGAAAAAGCACGGGCACGCACACCTTGCCGAACACCTTTCGCATTTTCAGACGGAGCGCCGGCTCACCGAGAAGGGGGACGTACTCCTCGAAGGTGAACGGGATGTGATGGTGGTCGAGGGCCCAGCGCGCTTTCTCGGACCAGGGCGAAACCGACAGACCGACCAGCGTGTGCATGAAACGCGTTATACGCCGGTTTCACGTCCCCGTGAGCGTCACGTAGAGGACCGGAATCGCAATCCCGATGCCAACGAAGATCGCGCCGCGTCCCAGGATGCCGCGCCGGCCCGGGAGCATGAAGATGCCCGAGATGGCGAGAAACAGGAGCGCCGCGGCGTAGGCGTCCGCGAAGTATTTCCACGCCGTCTTGCCGCGGTTCAAGTGGAGGAAGTTCGCGGCGCGAAGGAGGAATCGCGGTTTCTGCCCTTCGTCGATGACGTGGCCGTTGAGCGGATTCACGTGGAGCGTGCGGTGCTCGAAGACGAGGTCCAGCTGGTCGGGCGCGGCCCGGTACACCTCGCGCGGCGCGTCGGTGATCGCGAGGCGCTCGGTGACCGCGAGGCTCACGGCGTTGTCGTCGGCCGGGTTGGCGAGGGCGCCAACTTCGACGAGCTTTTCGTAATTACGAAAGTTCGGATCCCAATCGGCGATGTGATTCACCGCGAGGCCGCTTATCGCGTAGACGAGCGTGAGCCCCACGGCGAGATAGCCCGCGTCGCGGTGAAACGCGCGGAGCCATGGGCGGAGGCTTATCCCTTTTTTCACCATCGATTAGCTGTACCGCTCTTCTTTCCAAGGGTCGGCGTGGTTGCTGTACCCACGAAGCTCCCAATAACCGGGGCGATCGACCGCCGAGAAGCGAATGCCCGTGAGCCACTTCGCGCTCTTCCAAAAGTACAAGTCGGGCACGAGCGCGCGCACCGGAGCCCCGTGGGGGCGCCCCAGCGGCTTGCCCTCGTGGCGATGGGCGACGAGAACGTTCGGCGCCATCGCTTCGCGCAAGAGCACGTTCGACGTGTAGCCGTAGGCGGCTTCGAAAATCACGTGGCGTGCGGTCGGCTTCACTTTCGCACGCGCTGCCAAATCCGAAACGCGCACGCCGGTCCAGGCGGCGTCGAGCATGCTCCAGCGCGTGACGCAGTGGACGTCGCAGACCTGCTCGATCTGCGGCATCTTGAGCAGCTCGGCGAAGTCGATCTCGAACGGCGCGTCGACCTCGCCATAGACCTTGAGGCGAAACGCGCCTGGGCTCGCGTCGCCTTCGGTGCCGCCCATGGGGCGTAGCGACTTCAAGAGATACTGCCGAGGCGGAAGGCGCGGGCGGCCGTCAGGTTTTGTCTGCGCGCGTGCCTTCTCGGTCTCGGCCTCGTCGGCGAGGACGTAAGCGCCTCCGCCGAACGCGGTGATGACGGCACCGGCGGCGAGCGCGCCGCGGAGAAACGTTCGCCGTTCCATCGAAGGGCGTACGAGGAGAGGCGATGGGTCTTTGTCGGTGTTGCGCATACGGTCGAAAGCCTCCTGAAGCGCGCTCGAGAGCGCGCGTCACGCATCAGCGTAGGTCTCCCGGTCACTACGCGTGAGGGGGGGCGTTGGTTACGGCGACGGCGACGTCAGCGAAGCTTTGCCGCGCACCGCGTGGCCGCGGGATGCATCGCGCAATTGCCGTAGGCGCCACGGGCTGCGAGCGCGTTGCCGAGCTGCTCGTAGGCAGAGCCGAGGACGAGCCACGCGTCTTCGTCTTCGGGGTTGCGATCGGTCGCCTTTTTGGCGAGGCGCACCGCTTCGTCGGCAGACCCGTCGGCGAGCGCGCGCTGAGCCTGTTTCGTGAGGGAACCGCCGGTCGATTTGGCTGCGGGAGCCGCGACGACGGCGGGCGCGACGGGCTTCGGCGCTGGCTCGACGGGCGGCGTGGGCGCCGACGTCACGACGGGCGCTCGGGCGGCGGGCACTTGGGCCGCGGGGTGTGTGGCGGGAGGCTCGACGGTGGGGTCGGTCGACGGCGCGGGGTCGCGGATTGCGGCGGCGCTTGCGGGCGGCTCGACGTCGTCCGTCGCGGCGGGCGTGGGCGTCGCCGAGGTGATGACCACGGGGCCGATGCTCGGGTCGGTCACCGCGGACGCAGCGCTTGCGACGGGCGTGCGCGCGGGGCTCGTCTCCGTGGGGCCCGTGCTCGTGGCGCTGCGGAAAATCAGCACGACGAGCACGCCCGAGACGAGCGCCACGGCGATGAGCATCCACATCGGAACGGTCGGCGAAGCCGTGACGCTCGTGAGGCGCGGCGCCGACGTCGTTACGGTCACCGCGGCAGCGCGCGCAGACGGCGGCGGCGTCGACGATCGCGAAGAGGGCGGGGGGGTGGACGTTGCTGAAGGGCGCGTGGGTGCGGACGGGGCCGACGGGCGCGACGTGCGCGGCGTCGAAGGCGCCGACAGCTCGTCGCCCGACGGAGCCGACGGCGCGCGACGAATGCCGCTTTCGACGCCCACCGGCGTGATTTCGGCTGCCGTGACCTCGACGGTCGTCGCCGACGAGTGCCCAGACAAGATCACCGTCGGCGCCTCTGCCGGCGTGAAGCCCGTGCCCGTTGGAATGTCGGCGAGGACGAGGTGGCGCGCCTCGAGCTCGGGGAAAATCTCGAGCAGCCGGCGCTTCACGTCCGCGACCGACTGCGGCCTCGCCGACGGATCGCGGGCCATCATTTTGGCGACGAGCTCGTCGAGCCGCTCGGGCGTTTCCGGCAGGAGCGACGACACGCGCGGGCGGGGCTGCAGAATGATCTGCAGGATCGTCATCTCGTACGACGGCAAAAGCTCGTAGGGCGCATCGCCCGTGAGCGCTTCGAAGAGCGACGCGCCGAGCGAATAGACGTCCGTGCGGTGGTCGATGGTGTCGAGCCCCTGGGCTTGCTCGGGCGACATGTACTGCGGCGTGCCGATGGCGCTTCCGCCGCGCGTGATCTGCGTCCCCGTCCACCCTTGAGCCTCGCGAACGAGCTTCGCCAAGCCGAAGTCGACGAGCTTCACGCGCGTGGAGCCGTCGTCGCAGCGCACGAGGAACACGTTCGCCGGCTTGAGATCACGGTGCACGATGCCGGCGCCGTGGGCGCGCTCGAGGGCATGGCACGCTTGGATCGCGACGCCGGCGGCCTCGGCGGGGGCGAGCTTTCCGTGGAGATCGATGTAGCGGGCGAGATCGAGCCCCTTCAAGAGCTCCATCACCATGTAGAGCCCCAGCTGGGGATCTTCGCCGGCGTCGTAAACCTGTACGACGTTGTCGCTGTCGACGGCCGACGCCGCGCGAGCCTCGCGAAGAAAGCGCGCGCGTGCTTCGTGGCGAAGGGCGCCGAGGGCGCGCAAAAGCTTCACCGCGACGCGTTTGCCGATGTCGGTGTGCTCGGCTTCGAAGACCGCGCCCATGCCGCCCGCGGCGATGAGCGCAACGAGGCGGTAGCGCCCGTCGACGACATGGCCGACGTGGGCGTCCCACGGCGAGGCGTCGGGATTACGTGTGGTGTCGTCGTCTTCCTCCTCGAGGAGGCGCCGCGCCTTGGACGACGGCGGCTTCGACGTCGGCGCGCCGAAAGGCACCGCCGGCAAAACAGAGGGCGAGCGGACCGAAATGAGCTCGACGTCGTTCTCGCCGACCTCGGTCTCGCGGTCGAAGCTCGACGACGGCGGCAGCGACGTCGCCGAGGCCCGTGCTCCGGCGTTCATGCGCATGATCTCTTCGAGCGTGCCGACGCGCGTGGGTCCGTCGCTGTCGGGCCCTCCGTCGTCGTGGTCGGGGACCAAGCGGGCGAGGTCGGAGACGCTGCCGACGCGCGTGAGCGCCTCGCTCTCATACCTGGGCGCGGCGTTGGAGACTGCGCGGGACGCGTCGATCGGGGCGCTCACGTCGCTGTAGGCCGCCGTGCCGTAGGAGACGAGGAACGGTGTCTCCTCCTGAAGCAGCGGGGTCTCTTCTTGATCGAGCGCGTCCGACGAATCGGCGTCGTCCAAGATATCGCGCGAGCTGGGGGGGATATCGGCCGCGTCGGCCGCGTCTTGGCGAAGGCTGTCGTCGTTCACGAGGCTGTCCGTTCCATCGCCGGCATCTTTCGCGGAGACATCGAGCTCGCCCGGATCCTTTGCTGAGGCCCCCACGCGCGCCAGGCTCCCATCCCGACTGCGGAGCGTCAACGCGCTCTTTTCGCAGCCAAGCCGGTAGTATGCACCGTCTTCCGTGACATCGCTCGACAAGCCGAGAGCCGCGCGCCGCCCGGTGTGTGCGGTGTGCACGCTCCGCGCGCCGCGGCCCGATCGCGCGGCGCCGTACGTTTCGGCGTTCGCATTGGGGTTCGGCGCGGCGTGCGCGGCGTTCGCCGCCTCCGCAGGACTCGCATTTGCGGGGGATTCGCAGCTTGCGGCGCCTTCCCTACACGACGCAGACGCCGGAAACGCTCCGACGCCCGCCGTGATCACCCCGCCCGTCGCGCTCGACCTAGCCCCCGTTGGCTACCCCGACGGCGGGGAGGGGGAAGCCGAGGTTGTGTGTGAGCTGGTCGTCGGGGAGGGGGGCCAGGTGGCCGAGGCGCGCATCGTCGCGGGGGACGATCCGTTCGGCGCGGCGGTGCTCGCCGCTGCGCCCTCGTTCCGCTTCGAGCCTGCCACGCGTGACGGCGCGCCGGTCCGCGCACGCGTCCGCATCCGCATCGCCTTTCACGCGCCACCCTCGGCCGCAGCGCTTTCGGCGGACGCGGGGGTCTCTCTTGGGGCGGATGCCGGTGCGCCCGCCGTGCCGAAGCCGCCCGCGGAGGTCGAAGAGGTCACGGTTTTGGGCGACCGCCACGAGCAGTCGGAGACGCAGCTTCGCGGTAGCGAAGTGCGCCAAATGCCTGGCGCGTTCGGCGATGCGTTTCGCGCCCTCGAAGCGCTCCCCGGCGTCACGCCCATCGTCAGCGGGCTGCCGTTTTTCTTCGTGCGCGGCGCGCCGCCCGGCAACGTGGGCTACTTCCTCGACGGCGTTCGCGTCCCGCTTCTGTACCACCTGGGCTTCGGCCCAAGCGTCGTCCATCCCGGCCTCGTCGATCACGTCGACTTTTTTCCCGGCGGCTACCCCGCTCAATATGGCCGTTTCGTCGGCGGCATCCTCGCCGGCGAGACGCGCCCACCCGCGACGGCGCTCTCAGGCGAAGCGAACATTCGGCTCTTCGACACCGGCGCGCTCGTGTCGGCCCCCTTCGCCGAGGGGCGCGGCACCGTGCTTCTCGCCGGGCGCTACAGCTACACCGCGGCAGTGCTCTCCCTGGTCGCCCCCGATACACGACTCCACTATTGGGACTACCAGGGGCGCGTGACCTTCGACCTCACGAAACGCGATACGATTGGCATTTTCGTATTTGGCAGTTACGATGATCTTCAAAATAGGGAAGCGCACGACGAGCCGCTGCGACCCCTCTTCAATACGCAGTTTCACCGCGTCGATCTCCGGTACGACCGCAACTTGGGCGATAGCCATTTGCGCGTCGCCGCGACGCTCGGGATCGATTCCACGCTTTTTCAAACCGACGGCAGCGACTCGGGCAACGAGACGCAATCGATTCGTGAGCGCATGGTCGGCCTGCGCGTGGCGTACGACGCCAAGCTGTCCGATTCGCTGCGTGTTCGTGCGGGGGCCGACGCGACGCTCGAGCGCTACGACCTCGTCACGTCGACGCGCGACACGACTTACACGTCGACCGACACGGGGCCGCCGGACAAAACGGTGACGACGGCGACCGACCTCTATCCGCCGCGAAACGAGCTTATTTTTGGCGTGCGTGGGGATGCCGTGTGGCGGCCCCATCCGCGCATCGAGATGGTGCCGGGGCTGCGGCTCGACGTCTTCGTGGCGCAGCAGACGGCGGGCAACACCCGCGCTGCGAGCGCCGACACGCGGATCGACACGCCGACGCGTGCAGTCCCCGCGCTCGACCCGCGGCTTTCGGTTCGCATTGCGATTACGAAGAAGCTCGCATGGGTTTCGACCTTCGGAATCTCCCACCAGCCGCCGAGCTTTCTCGTCCCCGTTCCCGGATTTCGTCCAGGGAGCCTGGGCGGCGGCCTTCAAACGTCGGCGCAGTGGAGCGAAGGCGTCGACGTGATGCTCCCCGCCGAGCTGTCCCTCACGGCGACGACATTTCTGCATACGTATCTCGATCTCACGGACGTCACGGCGACCTGCGCGTCGTTCACGACCGCCGGAAATTCGGGCGAGAGCTGCGCCGAGCAGCGCGTGCGCGGCCGCACGATCGGTCTCGAGCTTCTCCTCCGTCGGTCGCTCACCAAGCGCCTCACGGGCTGGCTGTCGTACACGCTCTCGCGGTCGACGCGGGAGACGTCGCCCATCGTCGGCAGTCGCGTCTTCCCTTCGATTCCCGCCTCGGAAATCCCGAGCGAGTTCGACCGCACCCACGTGCTCAGCGTGGTCGGCGCCCTCGATCTCGGCTCCGGTTTTCGCGCGGGGTCGCGCTTCTTCGTCTACTCCGGGAGGCCCTACACGCGCACGTTCATGGGGTACCCGTACCCGCCGTTCAACTCCGAGCGAATGCCCGGTTTTCAACGGCTCGACGTGCGCTTCGAGAAGAGCTTCCACGTGGGAACGTCGGGGCGAATCTCGATCGTGCTCGAGGGGCTCAACGTCCTTTTCAAAAAGGAGGTCGTGAACGTCAACTGCACGCCGCGCCCCGCCGCCGACCCACCGCTCTCCTACGCGCACCCGCTGCCCGATCCGTGCACCTTCGAGAAGGTTGGCCCCATCTCGGTGCCGAGCCTCGGCGTCGAAGGGGCGTTCTAAAGGAGGTGCTGGTCGAGGACGCGCCCGTGGATCACGCGCCGGGGACGCGCGCCGATGTCCGAGAGGTCGCCCTGCATGTTGATGATCGTCCACTGAACTTCCTGGTGCGGAAGCTTCACGGGCGAGGTCGAATCGGCCGGGGGATCGACCGTGACGACTTTGGGAATCGGATCGAGGAGATCGACGCGCGCCGACTTTTTCCCCTCGCCCTTTTTTATCGGAATATGAAGCACCGTCACGTCGGTCCCCGGATCCGCACCGCTCGGCATCTTGTTGGCCGACGTTATTTCGATATGCATCGAAACGCCTTTGGCGTTTTTGCCGTGAATCGGCATTCGAAGCTTTTTCCCTTTGAGGTCGCGCAGCGCGCGCGTGGCCGCCTCTTCCCATGCGCCGCGCCCTTCGCTCACGTCGACGGCAACGAGCTCGGTCACCGTCCCCTCGCTGTCGGCGATCACGCGGAAGACCGCGCGCCCGTTCACCGGCGTCGTCCCCGCGGCGGTGGCCACTTCGAGGGCGGCGATCACCGGCCCGTCGGCGCCGAGGCCGAGGGCGCGGTCGTGGACCATGAGGTCTTCGGCAATCTTCTTTTCGAGCGAGCGCGCCATCTGCTCGGGCGTTGGGCCGTCTTGATCGTGGGAATTTCCCATGTAGCGATTGGGGCCGGCGAGGCCCAAGGCACCGAGGGAGAGCGGCGCGTGCCCGCCCGGTGCGCCGTTGCCCGCCGAGGCCGAGCCCGCAGCCGCGGGCGCGCCGGAAGCTCCTGCTGCCGTCGCGGTGCCGTCGCTCGGTGAGCCGTCGCCGCCCGTCGCCACCGTGTCGTTCGGCGGCGCGCTCTCCTTCTCACGCTCACGCGCCTGGGCACCTGGCGCGCTTTGCGGCGGCACAACGGCGGCCACCGCGGGCGGCGTCTCGGCGGGAGGCGCCGCGGGTGTGTCGCTCCGCGGCAGCGCCTCTTGAGAGACCTCGATTTCGAGCGTGCTCGGCGGCGGGGCATCGCCGTGGGAGGCGACTGGCAGGCGTGATCGCGCAACGAAAAACGCCGCCAGCGCGTGGGCCACGATGGCACAGGCGAGGGCGCGATCGAGCGACGGTCGCGACCACCACTTTGCCAAACAAAAAACCTCCGGCTCTGCGAACCGCTGACGGTTTAGCTTATTCCCGGCCCGCGACAATGTGGGCGAACGAGCGCGACCGCAGCGCGCGGAGTGTGAGCCCCGTGCTCGCGATCACGTCCGCCTCGACGAACGCGCCGCAGCCGAGGCCGCGTAGAAAGAAGTTGAGAAGCCCTTGCCCCGTGGCCGCGTCGTCGAAGACCGCGCCGGCGAGGGTCGCCTGGGCGGCTTTGTCGACGAAGCCGCGGAGGCGTCGCGCGGCGGCGTCGGCCCCTTCGAGGAAGAACGCGTAGGTCGCCGCGTAGCGCACCGGGAGCTGCGCGGGGTGGAGATCCCACCCCTGAAAAAAGCCGCGCATGAGCGAGTCGCGAATGTTTGCATAATGCAAGCGCCACGCGGCGTGGACGACGGCGGTGTCGGCGCCCACGGGGAGCGTGTTGGTGGCTCCATCGGAGAGCGTGACGCCTGTGCCCGCGAACGCGACCTGCATCATGTGCCGCGCGAAGTCGCACGCGGGGTGGGTCATGCGCTGCTCGTTGGCCGTGACGCCCACGCTCGCCGTGTAGTCGTAGGAGC
>JANXMC010000563.1 GCA_025354825.1 Myxococcales bacterium | reverse complement strand
CCGCGAAAGGGGGCGGCCGCGTTGACGCGACACGTGCGAAGGCACGACGCGGCCGAACGGAGCAACACCCCCGCCCAAGCCGCGCGCGCCAGGAACATTCGCTAGGACGAGTGGCTATCTCGATCGGATCAAAAGGGAGATCCGAAGCAGACCCCGCAGGCATACCACCCGTGGAATTTGCAATCGTAGTAGTCGTCGCATCCCATGACGCCAGCCCCAACGCCCCAGCACGTCGTTTGTGTGTAAGGGAGCAAGCATTGTCCCCCCGCGGGCGGGATGACGGGTGGAATCGGTGGCGTGCTGGGTGTCGTCTGCGGGTCGCCCGGGTCGTGACCCGGCCCCGGATCGCAGTCCGTGCATTTTTGAGCCGACGCCGTCTGGCCGACCTTCTCCGCATCGGCTGCCGGGGCCTGACCGGTTTCCTCAGGAGCAGAGGCCGCGAGCTCTCGTTCTGCCTCCTCCGTCGATATCTGTCCGGCACAGGCCATGGCCATGAGCGAGGAAAGTACTCCTCCTAGAATCAATCGCTTGAACATAGTGGTCACCCAGTTTTCTACAAACAGCCTACGGATCGCTCGTGTCGAGAGCGCTCGCGTTTTGGAAGTTGCCCGCCCGTTCGGCGAACAGCATCTGGGTGTCGACCCGCGTAATGGAGGAGTTGCCTACAAACGATCGATACACGTGTGAGTTCTACGATAGTTCTAAAATGCCACTGACACTGCGATGGCGCAGCGTGCTCGACGTTGGTGTTAGTAGGAGATCAAACGCGCGGTGTTGTGAGCTGTCCGAGTCATCTCTAGCGCCTAAAGCCTTTTTGTTCGTAGTGGCGCCCCCGTCTCACGGTGCTCGCCGCCCGCCCCTTCGCTCCTTCTCTTTCGGCCATAGGCCGGCGTCTCTCGCGCCGGCTTTTCCCACCGCCGCCCCCGCGTCCCGCACCTCGCGCGGGAGCTCCCTTGCGCTCGCGTTCGCAAGCGGCTGTCCGTTCGCGCTGGGGAGCACGGTTGTCGAGATACGCGCGCTCATACCCGCACCCTCGGGCGTCGGCGCATGGTTTTCCCCATCCACGCCGTCGTCCGCGCCACCATGGAGACCGCGGCGTTGCCCGCGAGCCACCGCCGTCTTCGCGCGCGCGCGTTCTCGCCAAGGGCGGGAAAGCCCGTGGCGTGTCGCGCAGCGGTGAGCCGCAGCGTCGCCGACGTCCGTTCGAACCCTTCGATGATCGTCGCGCGCGCGCGCAGCGGCTCGGGCACCGTCTTTTGCACCCAGCCGCCGAACTGTCTTCACAACACGCCCCCAGCGGGCGCCACGCATCGACCGCGTCGCGCTCTCAGGCGTCGTTCACGTTGAGCTTGATGTCGACCTTGATGTCGGGCTTCACGGTCACGCCGAGGTAGCTCGGGACGGTGATCTTGTAGTCGTTGATGTTGATATCAAGATTGCCGACGATCTGCGTCAAGTTGACGTTGCGCGTAGCCGTGTAGTGAACCGTCACGGGGCGCGTCTCGCCGTGAATCGTCATCTGGCCCGGCGCGTCCGCCGCCTGGTTGCCGTTCACGGCGGGCATCTTGATCGCCGAGCGCGCGACGACGAGGGTCGCGTTCGGGTACTTGCCGACCTCGAGATACTTGTCCCGCATGTGGCCGTTTCGAAGCTTGATCCCCGTGTCGAGATTCGCGAGAGGCACCGTCACTGTGATGTTCGTGCCGTCATCCGCGACCAGGACGTCGGGCGTCGTCCCTTCGATTTTCAAGCCGCCCGGCCCGGACGCGCTGAAGTGCGCGAAGCTCGCGCCGTCGACCTTCGTGAGCTTCGCATCCGCGAGCGAGGGGGCGAGCAGTGCGACGAACGCGGCGGCGGCAACGAGGTGACGGGTGCGGAACATGAATCCTCCGAAGCGGGAAGGGGGTGTGCGGGGAGCGCGGCGGGTCGGGCGTCGAACACGAGGCGGCGCCCTTCGAGCGCGTGCTCTGTTGGACGTATACGCGCCAGACTCGATTCAGTTCCGCTTCTACCGCGCTTCTGCGCCCTGCGGGAGGGTGGCGCCCCACATCGGATGGACGTCGTCGTCTTCCGGTGTGGGTGGTGAAATGTACTGTGGCGCGCGCCGCGCGTGGGTTGCCTGCTCGAATGCGAACGCTAAGCCGAGGAGGCGCGCTTCGGTGAAAGGGCGGCCGACGAACGAGAGGCCGATGGGCAAGCCGAAGACGTCGCCTGCAGGCACCGTGACGTGGGGGTAGCCGGCGGTGGCAGCGTAGGTCGACGCCGAGCTGATGGCGTGGTCGCCGAGGGCCGGGTCGATGGGCCAGGCCGGTCCGTCCGTGGGCATCACGAGCGCGTCGACGTTGGCGCGCGTCATCGCAAGCTCGAGGCCCTGCTCACGCGAGAGCCTGCGCACCGTGGCGACAGCCGTTCGGTATGCGTCGTTGGGAGGGCCTTTGCGCTCGGCCATCTCGAAGAGCTCCTGCGCGAAGAACGGCATCTCCTCGGCGGCATGGGCCTCGTTGAAGGCGATGACGTCGCGCAGCGTTCGCAGCGAGAGCCCCGGGCGCGTGGCGAGGTACGCCTCGAGGTCGGCGCGGAGGTCCCACAAGAGCACGTCGAGCTGCGCGCGCTGAAGCTCGTCGGGCGAGGGGAGGTCGACCGGGTCGACGACGATCGCGCCGAGACCTTTGAGAACATCGATGGCCTTCGCGGCCACGGCACGCACGCGATCGTGGTCGGCGAAGAGCCGCCGCGCGACGCCGAGCCGAACGCCGCGAAGGGCATCAGGGGCGAGCTGCGACGCGAAGTCGAGCGCCTTGCCGCGTGACAGCTCGGTCGATGCATCGCGTGGATCGGGGCCGGCGATCGCGGCGAGGAGAAGCGCAGCGTCGGTCACCGTGCGCGCCATGGGGCCGGGCGTGTCGTAGTTGTGCGATATGGGGACGACACCCGAGCGGCTCACGAGCCCCGCGGTGGGCTTGATGCCGACGATGCCCGAGACGCTCGCGGGCGAGACGATGGAGCCGTCGGTCTCGGTGCCGATGGCGACGGCGCACAGGCTCGCCGAGACCGCGACGGCCGACCCTGAGCTCGAGCCGCTGGGCGTGCGATCGAGCCTGTACGGATTGCGCGTCTGCCCGCCGCGCGCGCTCCATCCACTACTCGAGCGCGTCGAACGGAGGTTCGCCCATTCGCTCAAGTTGGTCTTCCCGAGAATCACGGCGCCGGCTGCGCGCAGGCGCTCGACGATGAACGCGTCGCGCGCTGCAGGGGCCGCCGCGAGCGCGAGGGAGCCCGCTGTCGTGTGCATGCGATCGCCCGTGTCGATGTTGTCCTTCAAGAGAACCGGGATGCCGTGGAGCGGCCCTCGCGACCCCTTTGCGCGAAGCTCGCGATCGAGCGCCTCGGCGGTCGCCATCGCATCCGGGTTCATCTCGAGGACGGCGCGAAGACACGGCCCTTTGCGATCCATCGCATCGATGCGCGCGGCGTACTGCGCGACGAGATCGGTCGCGCGCGTGCCCGAGGCGAGCTTCGCCCCGAGCTCGCTCAACGTCAGCTCGTCGAGGGCGCCCTTCGGTACGGACGGATTCATCGGACCTCCACGGGGAACCCTCGAACCGAGGCCCGGGGTGCACGCCGCCGCCTGCGCCGCGCCCAGCGCAACACACGCCCGAAGGAGCGCACGCCGCAAAAGCCCATCGCTCGAGTCTGCTTTGTCGCTCACGAGTCGCGAGTCTACACGGCGCAGGACGCGTGCATCGTGAGCACTCCGGGAGACGAGGTATCGCACTCGAGCTCGCAGCCTCCCTCGTAGGCGATGCGCGCGAGGCCGAGCCCGCTTTCAGCTTCGGCGCGCTCTCTCGCGCTGTCGGTCCCCTCGTCGGGGGCGCTGCGCGTCCCCACGCGGGCGAGCGCGGCCTCGTACGCCAGGGACGGCGACGCGAAGCTCCGGAGCCACGCGAGGCGCGCGCGGAGCGTCGCAACGTGCGCCGAGTCGTCGGCGTCGGCCTCCGAGATCGCATGGCTGACCGAAACCGTGAGCCGTGCGGACGCGGGGCGCCCGACCTCGTGGACCACGACACGCACGAGGGACGTCTCGCGCGGGCCGTATTTAATCGCGTTCTCGAGCAGCTCCGAGCACGCCATGGAGAGCGCGTCTTTGAGGCCGTCGTTGGCGAAGACGGCGGCCACGCAGAACGAGACGGCTTTGCGAAGCGGGTCGATGCGATCCCACTCGGGAGGGATCGCCATTTCGATCTTCAAGTCGGAGTCGGCGCTCACGGCTCGTGAACCGACGCGGCTTTTTGCGAGAGCGACGGCGTGCGCGGGGCCGACGGGATCGCGAGCAGCTCGAGCAGCCCGTCGCTCTTCACGAAAATGCGCAGAGCATCGAAGCTCAATCGCTGCCACTTTAGCGTGGGGTCGAAAGCCAACACGAGCTTCACGCCCCGCGCTCGCGCCTCCTGAACGACCTGAATGATGGCCGTGATGGTCGACGAGTTGAAGTGCTCGAGCAGCTCGAAGCGCATCTCGATCGACGCCGCCTGCAGCGTCGCCCGCGCGAGCACGGCGCTGAAGAACGGCGCCAAAAGAGTCGTTGGCTGACGGTGGTTGCTCGTTCCCGACCAGAGAAGAGCGAGGCTCGCAGGACCCGAGGGAGAGAGCGCGGTTTCGCGCACTTCGATCGTCAAGTCGCCGCTCGAGAACGTCTCCATTGCGTTGAATGTCCCGGACGACGCCGGGGCGGTCAAGGAACGCGGCGGCGCAAGCGGCGCGCGGAGATGCCCCTTCATCTGCCGGCATCGCGCACTTCATCCCGAACAAACCAGCCTCCACTCCTTGACGCAGTCGCGACCGAAACCATAGTTGACCCGCCAGTCACTGACAGCCGTTCGAGGACCATGCCGCGACAAAGCGACCCGCACGCCAAGATCAAGCTGCTTACGGCGGCCGAAGAAGAGTTCGTCGAGCACGGTCTCGATCGCGCGAAGGTCGAAGACATTTCCGCCCGCGCGGGGCTGTCGAAAGGGGCGTTCTATCTCCACTTCGCGAGCAAGGAAGACGCGTTCAAGCAGCTCGTCGAGACAACGCTCGCGCGCCTCGCCCACTTCGTGGACGCCATCCCCCGCGAGGAGGCGAACGAGGTCTTCGAGGACATGGCGCGGTCGATGGAATTTTGGCTCGCGAAGGATCTCGAAATCTTCGAATTCATCTGGCAAAACCGCGGTTTGATGCGCCTTCTGCTCGAGGGCGGCTCGTCGCTTCGCTACCGCCACCTCATGGACGAGTTCGCGGAGCGGACCCGTCACGTGATTGTGCAGAGCATCGCGCTGGGCGCGGGGCGCGGCTTCTACCGCGACGACCTCGATTCCGACCTTGCCAGCGCCTTCATCGCCGGCGCCTACGACCGCTACGCGCGGCAGCTCGTCCAGCTCGCGAAGAAGCCCGACCTCGAGGGCGCTCTTCGAAAGATGCAGACGATGGTGGTGCGGGGCGTCGGCAGCGACGCGCTCCTCGCACACGTGCGCCCGCGCGCCGCCGCGGTGAGTGGTGACTCACCGGTCATTGTTCCTGCTCAACCCGTCGGCCCAACTCGTGCATTGGCCGGCGGCGACCGCTGAGGCGGCCCCTTCAACCCGCGTTTCCCCGACGTTTCATCGGCCCTTCGACGACGAAAGAACCAGGATTGCCATGCAGCCAGACACGACGGACTCGAGTCCCCCCTTCGCCACGGCGTCACGCCGCACGGATCGCCTCGAGGCGTCGGAGGCGTCGGATCTCAAGGCAAGGGTGCTCGGATCCCAACACCTGTCGACGGTTCCGCCGGCTCGTCGGGGCGGCTTCCGGGTGGGGCCGGTCGTCGCGGTCGCGCTCGTCCTAGGGCTCGCGGGATGGGTCGGCGTTCGCGTGAAGACCGAGCTTGCGAACAAGCAGACGGTGGCGGCAAAGCGTGACGAGGTTGCGAAGGCGGCGACCGAAGCGGCAAACAGGCCGACGACGGTGGCGGTCACCCACGGAACGGCCGAAACGTGGCAGCCGCAGGTCCCCTTCGAGGGGAGCCTGACCCCCGTGCGCGAAGCCGATTTGGGCTTCAAAGCGACCGGGCGCATCGGTGCGATTCGCGTGAAGGTTGGCGACAAGGTCGCGGCGGGGGCGCTGTTGGCGGCCCTCGAGTCGTCGGAGGCCGCGGCGCAGCTCGTCGCCGCCGAAGCGCAGGTTCGCGCGGCGGAAGCGCAGCACGCGCTCGCGGCGGACGCGCATAAACGCACGGCGGCGATGGTCGAAGCAGGAGGCATGGCCGAAGCGACCGGCGTGCAGTCGATGAACCAGACCGCCCTCGCGACCGCGCAACTGGACGCGGCGCGCGCGCAGGTCGCCCTCGCGCGCGTGAACCTTCAGAACCACGCGCTCACGTCGCCCTTCGCCGGCATCGTCACGCGGGTTCCCGCGGGCCCGGGCGCGGTCGTCGCAGCAGGCGCGCCACAATTTCACGTGGCGGATCTCTCGACGCTGAAGCTCGTCGGCACTGTGGGCGAAGGCGCGGCGTCGCTCGTGACCGTCGGCGAAGAGGTCGAGATTCAGGGCGACGGTCAGACGGCCGTCGGCAAAGTGTCGTCGGTGCTCGCGTCCGTCGATGCGGCCACGCGCCGCGTCCCCGTCGAAGCCGAAGTCGTGAACCAGGGTCACACGGCGGCGGGCGAAAAGCCGGCGCTGCGCGCAGGTTCCTTCGTTCGCGCGCAGATTCGCGGCGGCGCATCGATTCCCGTTCTGCACTACCCGGCCGGCGTTCTCCGCCCCGGTTCGCAAGACGAAGTGATGGTCGTCAAAAACAACGTTCTGCAGGCCCGACCGATTCTCTTCGTGACGACGCCCGACGGCTCGCTGTTGGTGCGTTCGGGGCTTAGCGCCGACGGCAGCGAGTCTGTTCTCTTGGCGCCGTCGCCAGAGGCGAAGTCGGGCGACAAGGTTGTCGTGACGGGGACGCCGTGAACATCTCCGCCATCGCCATTCGCAGGCCGGTGTTCACGGTCATGGTGACGCTCGCCATTCTCGTTTTGGGCTTCGTCGGCTTCTCGCGCCTCGGGACCGATCTTTTTCCCGATATCTCGTTCCCCGTCGTCGCGATCACGATTCCGTATCCCGGAGCGAGCCCGACGGAGGTCGAAAACCTCGTCACCAAACAGATCGAAGACGCCGTCATCAGCCTGAACGGCATCGACCGCGTTCGGTCGTTTTCGCGCGAAGGTCTCTCGTCGACGATCGTCATGTTCAAGCTCGGTACGAACGTCTCCGACGCCGCGACCGAAGTGCGCGAGCGCGTTTCTCAGGCGCGCTACAAGCTCCCCGTCGAGTCGAAGGAGCCGGTCGTCAACCGCTTCGACGTCTCCGCCGCGCCGATTCTCACCTATGCGCTTCGCGGCGATCTCTCGCTCTCGGCCACGCGCAAATACGCCGACGACGTCGTTCGCCCCGCCCTCGAGCAGGTCGATGGCGTGGCTGCGGTCGAAGTCAAAGGCGGCGGCGTCCGCGAGATCCGCGTCAACATCGATCGCAGTCGCATCGACGCCCTCGGCCTCAGCCCCGGCGCCATCGTCACGCGCCTCCGCGGCGAAAACCTCAACGTCCCCGCGGGTCGCTACGACGAAGGGACACGCGAGGTCAGCGTCCGCACGATTGGCGAGTTCCAGAACGTCGAGCAGGTTCGAAACGTCATCGTCGCCACAGCTGCCGACGGATCGGCCGTGCACCTTCGCGACGTCGCCAACGTCGAAGACGGCTTTGCCGATCGCCGAACCAACGTTCGCGTGAACGGAGACGAGGCGGTCACGTTCGAAGTCTTAAAGCAGTCTGGCACGAACACCGTCGCCGTCGCCCACGGCGTGAAAGACAAGTTCGCCGAGCTCGAGAACGCGTTCCCGAAGGGGCTGAAAGCCGCGCTCATCATCGATCAGTCGCGTTTCATCGAGCACGACGTCGAGCAGGTCGAGCACGACATCGTGTTCGGCGGCGGCATGGCCATTCTGATCATTCTCGTGTTCATGTTGGACCTGCGCTCGACGCTCATCAGCTCGGTCGCGCTCCCCACCAGCGTCATCGGCACGTTCTTCGTGATGTACGTGCTCGATTACACGCTCAACATGATGACGCTCCTCGGCCTCTCGTTGGCCATTGGGCTTCTTATCGACGACGCCGTCGTCGTTCGCGAGAACATTTTCAAGCACCTCGAACGCGGCAAATCGCCCGTCGCCGCCGCCCTCGACGGCACCAAAGAGGTTGCGTTGAGCGTCCTCGCGACGACGCTGACGATCGTCGCCGTGTTCATCCCCGTCGCCTTCGTCAAAGGGATGGTCGGGCAGTTCTTCCGGCAGTTCGGCATCACCATTTCGGTCGCCGTCGTCATCTCGCTCTTCGTCGCGTTCACGCTCGACCCGATGCTCTCGTCGCGGTTCTCGAAGAGCATTCACGACAAGAGCGACACGTTCAAATGGCTCAAACGCCCCTTCGAGTGGGCGTTCGAAGGGATGGAGCACGGCTACCGCCGCATGCTCGGGTGGTCGGTGAGGCACAAGATCGTCGTCGGCCTCATGGCCATCGGCAGCTTCGCGTTCATGATCTTCATCGCGGGGCTCACGGGCGCCGAGTTCGTCGCCGCCGAAGACCGCAGCCAGTTCATCATCGAAGCCGAGCTCCCCGCCGGCACCTCTCTCGAGGAGACGTCGCGCCTCGCGGCGGCCGCCGAAAAAGGGATGGCCGCGGTGAACGAAGTGAAGACGATCTTCACAACCGTCGGACCGTCCGAAGAGGTGAATAAGATCAAGTGGCGCATCGTGACCACGCCGAAGGATCAGCGCACCACGTCGATCAAGACGATCAAAGAGAACGTGCGCCTCGCGGCCGCGACCCTTCCCAAGGCGAAGATCATCGTGACGGATCCGCCGTTCGTCGAAGGCGGCAACACCGAAGCGCCGATCATGATCGACGTGCGCGGCCTCACATACCAAGACATCGGACCCGTCGCGAACAGCATCGGCGCGATTCTTAATACGACGCCGGGCGTGCAAGACGTGCAGATCAAGTATTCGCCCGGTCGCCCCGAGCTGCAGGTCGAAGTCGATCGCCAGCGCGCCGCCGACTACGGCCTTCAGGTTGCGAACGTGGCGCTCTCGTTGCGCACGGCGATGGAAGGCGACGAGGCCACCAAGCTTCGCCAAGGCAAAGACGAGATTCCTATACGTGTTCGCCTTGCCAAGACCGATCGTGACGACTCGGACTCGATCGCGAACCTCACGCTCCCCACGCCGAAGGGCGCCGTGAAGCTGAGCGACATTGCGACGTTCACGCGCGCCGAAGGGCCGCAGGTGATCGAACGCGAGAACCGCAGCCGCCAGATTCAGATCTGGGCTGCGCCGATGGACCGCCCTCTCGGCGCTATCGTCGCCGACATTCAGCCGCGCATCGCGGCGCTCAAGCTGCCGCCGGGGACGACGTTCCTCTACGACGGGCAGATTAAGATGATGAACGAGACCAACGGCAACATGCTCATCGCATTGGTGCTCGGAATCGTCTTCATCTACATCATCCTCGCGTCGCAGTTCGAGAGCTTCATCCACCCCTTGACCATCATGGTCACCCTCCCGCTTGCCCTTGTCGGCGCGATTTTGGGTCTGTTTCTCACGAAGACGACGATCGCCATGGGGAGCATCATCGGCATCATCTTGCTGATGGGGCTCGTCACGAAGAACGCGATTCTCCTCGTCGACCGCGCCCTCGTGCGCGTGCGCGATAACGGCGAAACGCCCCTCCAGGCGATCCTCGAGGCCGGCCCGGAGCGCCTTCGCCCCATTCTCATGACGAGCGCCGCGATGGTCCTCGGCATGTGGCCCACGGCCGTCGGCAAAGGCGAGGGGAGCGAGTTTCGCGCGCCCATGGCCGTCGTCGTCATCGGCGGCGTCATCAGCTCGACGTTCCTTTCGCTCATCGTCGTGCCCGTCTTCTACTTGGGGATCGAAACCGTGAAGAAGTGGCTCGGCATCGGAGGGGGGAGCGCCGTGAGCGCCGACGACGCGGCGATCCTGGATGGAGCGGCCGCACCGAATCCCGCGGAGTAGACCGGCCCCGTTTTTTCACAACTTTACGAACGCAACGTCACCTCTGGGCGCACGCCCGGGCGCGTTGACGTGTACCCTGCGCCGAAACCACGAAGGACATTGGATCCATGATCCCGAGACTTTTCCGCTCCACGCTCCCCGTTTTTGCTCTGTTTTCGTTGGCCACGGTCGCCGGCGCCCAAGCGCCCGCACGCGCACCGGCGGCTCCCGTTCCGGCACCCGCGCCGGCTCCGAACGGGCAGCTGGGTCAGGCCACAGCGACCGGCCAGAAGGCCTGGTC
>JANXMC010000561.1 GCA_025354825.1 Myxococcales bacterium | reverse complement strand
GTCGCGGTAGTGACGCTCAACCGGGAACTCGGTGGAGTAGCCGTAGCCGCCGTGAATCTGAATCGCCTTGTGGGCGACGCGCGTCGCCATCTCGCTCGCGTAGAGCTTCGCCTGCGCGCTCTCGAGGGAGTGGCGAACCTTTGCGTCTTTCATCGTCGCAGCGCGCCACGTGAGGAGGCGGGCCGCGTCGAGCTCGACGGCCATGTCGGCGAGCATGAACTGAATCGCCTGGTGCTGCGCGATCGGCACGCCGAAGCTCTTTCGCTCTTTCGCATAGGCGATGGAGACTTCGAGCGCGGCGCGAGCGATGCCGATGGCCTGCGTCGCAATGCCGATACGCCCGCCATCAAGCGTCGCCATCGCGACTTTGAACCCCTCGCCGACCTTGCCGACGACGGCGCTGTCGGGGACTTTGCAGTTCTCGAAGAAGACCGTGCACGAGTGGGCGGCGTGAATGCCAAGCTTGTGATCGCGCGCGTTTTGCGTGAAGCCGGCGGTGCCTTTGGGAACCAAAAAGGCCGTGTGCTTCACCTTCGGGCCGCTGCGATCGGTCACCGCGAAGACGATGATGAAGTCTGCGTGGGGGCCGTTCGTGATCCAGTTTTTCGCGCCGTTGAGCACCCAGCCGTCGGCCACTTTTTCCGCGCCGGTGATCATCGTCTGCGCGTCGGAGCCGCTCATCGGCTCCGTGAGGCCGAAGCAGCCGAGCTTCTTGCCGCTCGCGACGGGCGTGAGGATGTTCTTCTTCTGATCGTCCGTTCCGAATTTGTAAACGGGGTCGCAGAAGAGCGAGTTGTTGACGCTCATGATGACGCCGCAGGAGGCGCAGGCCGCGCTGATCTCCTCCATCGCGAGGGCGTAGCTAAGCGTGTCGAGGCCGGCGCCGCCGTACTCTTCCGGGATCGCCATGCCCATGAAGCCGAGGCCCGCCATGCGCGCGATGATGTCGGTCGGCCACTCGCTCGCTTTGTCGAGCTGAGAAGCCTTGGGGGCAACCTCACGCGTCGCAAAGTCGCGGGCGGTGTCGCGAATCATCTTCTGCTCGTCGGTTAGCTCGAAGTCCATGGACGCTCCTCTTGTCTCGGGAGCGCGGAACCTAGCGGCGAGGAGGTGAAAAATCCACGGTGCCCCGCGCCTACGGGGCGACGGAGAGAGGCGGCGCGACCATTTCAACGAGCGACGGCAGCTTCTCCGCGAGAGCGCGAAGGCGATCTTTCGGCCGCACCGCGACGGGAACGGCCGCCGCCGAGAGGAGCGCGAGATCGAACGCGTTGTCGCCGAAGGCTGCGTAGAGCGGCCGCGCGCCGATCCGCTCACGGAGCGCTGTAACTTTCCCCGGGCCGTAGGGCATCGGGTGGGCGACCGCGGCGAGCATCGTGTCGGCGTCGTAGAGCGGCGAGACGGCGACGACGTGGTCGGCCGCGACGCCCAAGAGCGCGGCGGCCTCTTCGACCACGGGGCGCGGCGATGCGCTGACGATGAAGACCTCGTGCCCCTCGGTGTGGGCCCATTCGAGAACGCAGATGGCCTCGCGATGGAAGCGCGTGGTCAGCGCGCCAGAGACCAAGAGATCGCGCGCGAAGGCGTGGACCGCCGCGCGCTTCCAGCCGGCGCAGAGCCACGCCGTGACCTCGTAGAAGCGAGGCTCCTCGAAGGTCCCGGCTTCGTACGCATGGACGAAGGCGCGGGCGACCGCTTCGGCGTCGCCGCCGTCGTCGAAGGGGACGTCGGCCGTGCGGGCGATTTCGACGAGGGCGTCGCGCGCTTGCGAAAGCAATCGCCCCGACGCGAGGAGCGCCGCGAGCATGTCGTCGCCAACGTCGCCGCTCCACAGCGTGCCGTCGCCGTCGAAGGCGATGACGCCGCGATGGGCGCCGCTGTCGCATGCGGACGCGCTTGCATCACGGATGCGGGCGATGACCTCGTCGGAGCTCTCGGTGCGCATGGCGAACGACGATACGCGCATTTCGCGCGCGTCGCGTAGGTCCCGTCGGGCCCGTCTCCCTTGTCAGGGGTCGATGCACCGCCCCGTTTTTCGCCCGCCCGTCGTCGTGAGGCCTGGCGCGGGCCAGACGGTGACGAAGTCGAAGCACATCTCATTTTCGGTCTTCTCGCCGAAGTAGACTGCCTTGTCCGTACCGTTCGAATAGGTGCATGTGGTCTTCAACACGTCGCCGGGGTTGATGACCATGTCGACGGCATGGCTCGCCTGGGCGTTGAAGTCCCAGCGCGGCACGTCGACGAGGGTCTCCGTCGTGCTCGCCTGCCCGCCGCGAAGCACCTCGGTTTTGATCTTCTGCCCCAGCGTATGCATGTGTGGGCCGGCGCTGAGCACGTGCATCGGCTCGGCTATTTCAGGGGTGCATTTGCCTACGACGTCGACGTTGGTCGAGCGCGCCGGCAGCGCGATGTTGAGCGAGCCGAGGGTCGAGACCACGGCGGTCTTCGGGCGGAGCGCGTTCGGCGGCGTCGTGCACATGGCGACGCCGCTGCGGTCGTTTGCGTCGGTGAGGCGCGCGACGTTCCAGTAGTGCACTTGGAGAATGAGCCACTTCTCGCTCGTGGGCAGTCGTAATCCGATATCCGACGGGAACACGTTGTTCTGCCCGCCGGGCGCCCACCCTTGCAGAAACGTCGCGTCCGCCGGCATTTGGCATGCGCGCCCGACACCTTCAGGCTGCGGCGTCGCGGTCTCGTAGAGAATCCAGTGGTGAACTACGCGCGCGTCGTCGATGACGGGGGCGAACGACGTGGCCTGCACCGTGTTGGTCCACGGCGCCTTCCACGAGAAGCATTGGTAGAGATTTCCCGCGTTCTCTTCGACATGAAACGGAGCGTCGACCGCGTCGCCGTGGGCTCGAAAAACCGTCTGTTCCGAAGCGGGACACGGCAACGACGAGGGGCCTACGCTGGGCGTCGTCGTGCCCGCGTCGAGCGACGCGTCGCAGCTCGCGGTCGCCGCGCCTTCGGTCGCCCCTGCCTTGAACCACGCGTCGAGGGTCGCCGTGTCGGCGGCGGAGAGCGCGTCGACGGGGGGCATAGGGTGGACGGCGTCGTGAATGCGACCCGCCATCAGCTCGACGACCTTCTTCGAGGGGTCGCTTTTCGCCACGGCCTGGGTGTTGGCATAGGTCACGAGCGGCATCGGCGCTCCGAACTTGGGAGTCGCCGAATGGCAACTTTGGCAGTTCCGTTGAAGCACGTCGCCGATGTCACACGGCAACGTCGACGCGGAGGAAACCGTGGCGGCGTTCTCCGACTTTGCTTGGCTGCAGGCGGCGGCGGCAAGCGCGATGGCGATGGCGACGAGACTGCCGCCGTTGAAGGGGACCTTCGAGCGCTTCGGATTCTGGTTTGGCATCGGTGCTTCAGGTTCCGCGGGTGAGATCGGTGACGATCGTGAAGTTGCCGAGAGCGTTCGACGTCGTCACGATCAGGCGCGCCGTGGTGTCCGTGAGGCGCGTGAAGCCGAGCGGAGCCCCGTTGAGATCGGAGTCGCTCACGCGGCACTCTTGCGTCAGCGTCAGGGCGGCCCCTGCATCCGCGTGGGCGTAGGTTCCGAAGGCGACCGTGGTCATGGGCCTCACGACGGTGCCGGCGACGCTCGTGACGAGCGTCACCAGAGTATCCGTCGATGTGCGGAAGCGGGCCCCGTCGAAGGCGATCCAGCCGTTCCCGGTCACGGTCGACTTCGCAGGGTCGACGAGCCCCTGGGCCGACGCCTCGAGGTAGATGTGCACCTTCGAGTAGAGCCAGACGCCCTTCTCGTCCCCACCCGAGGACGTGGGCGGTAGGCCGCCACCATCGGCGTCGGCAATCGTAACCTCCGACGTGATCGCCGGAGCGCTCGCGGGCAGCGGGGAGACGTCACACGTCGTTGGCGCGTCCGACGTCGTTGCAGCGCTGTCGTTGACTGTGGAGCGCGCATCCGCGTGGCTCGTCGCGTCGACGACGGCGGCGTCGGCGGTGCCGGTGGTCGGCGCGTTCGTCGTGTCCGAGCTGTCGGAACATGCGATCAGGACGAAGAGGGCACTTGCCGAAAAGAGAAGCGAGGTCGCAGCAATTCGCATTGTAAGAAAGCGTATCGCCCGCGCCCGATTCGGCAATGCGTTGAGGCACTACGGAAAATCGATTGGTGGGTGTGACGGATCGGCGAGGCATCGGACATGGGCGTTCGTCAGACAGAGCGCGCTTGCGTGTACATCCGGCACCTCGGACGACACGGCGCTCACCGAGGAGATCCGTCATGCGAGCCCACGCCCGCGCCGGCCGTCGTGTATTTTCGGCCCGCGCCACAGCCTCGATTCGCGCCTCGATTCGCGCGCCCGTTTTCGCGACCGCCGCGCTATTTGGCATATGCGGCGGCTGTCGCACGCTCCCCGTCGCGGTCATCGAGCCCGACACGCGAACGACCGTGAGCCTCGAAGTGCGCGAGACGGCCGTCGATAAAATCGATCTGCTCTTCGCCATCGATAATTCGGCGTCCATGGGCGACAAACAGCAGATTCTAAGCGACGCGATTCCCGATCTCCTCGAGCGCTTCGTCGTCCCCGACTGCGTGAGCCCCGACGACCCTTCGGTTCGCTACGGCCGGTCGGTTGCCGGCGCGTGCACCCAGGGTGAGCTCGAGTTCAAACCGATTACAGACATCCATATTGGCATCGTCTCGTCGTCCCTCGGTGGGCGCGGCTCCGATGCGTGCAAGGTCGGTCGCAACGACGACAAGGGCCGCCTGTTGAACATCTCGGGGGCGAGCGGCCAGCCCGTCGCCGAAGCGGCGCCGTCGAGCTTTCTCGCCTGGCTCCCCACGGCAAACGCGCCTGCGCCCACCGGTGGCGGGCCTGCGATCACCGACGTGCAAAAGCTCGTCGCGAGCTTTCAAGATCTCGTGCGTGGCGTTGGCGAGCGGAGCGGCGCCCGCCAGCAGCCGGCCCCCGGCGTAGAGCGACGGGTCGGGGATGCTCAGGGTGATTTGGGCGTCGAGGGTCGATCCGGGATCGCTTCTTCGGTGCATCACCCAATGATTGCTCTCTGACGAAGCGTGG
>JANXMC010000559.1 GCA_025354825.1 Myxococcales bacterium | reverse complement strand
CGCGTCTCGCGCTTGTCCGCGGGGACTTCGTTCTTGCGGCCGTTGCGCTTGGCGAGGCGGATCGTCCGGTCCTCGGGGAGAAGCCCTTCGAGCTCCTTCGACGCGGCGACGATGCGACCGAGGTGGAGCTTCTTCGACGTGACGAACTCGGAGAACTTCGTGGCGGACATGGGCAATTCCTCAGCGTTTCGTAGCCACGGAACAGACCGTGGAGAAAGGGGTCGGATTCATACTCGACGTTTGCGAGCCGCGCAAGGCGTGGGGGCGTCGTGCACTAAAGTGCGCAAACCGCCGCGATCGCCCAGCGGCGACGCTCGGGCGGGAAGACTCGCACGGTGGGCGGCGGCCCGCGGTGACGCTATAAACCCCGAGCGTCGGTCTTTCACGCGAAACGCTCGAACCTCACGAGAGAAGTCCGCCATGGCATCCTCCGCTCCCGTTTACATTGTCTCTGCGGCCCGCACGCCCATCGGGGCTTTCTTGGGGTCGCTCTCCTCCGTCACCGCGCCCAACCTCGGCGCCACGGCGATTCGAGGCGCGCTCTCCCGCGCCGGGCTCGCCGCGAACCTCGTCGACGAAGTGTTCATGGGAAACGTGCTCTCGGCCGGCATTGGCCAGGCCCCGGCGCGCCAGGCGATGATCTACGCCGGCCTCCCCAACACCGTCCCCGCAACGACCATCAGCAAGGTCTGCGGCTCGGGCCTTCAAGCCGTCGTCTTCGGCGCACGCACCGTGGCGTTGGGCGACGCCGAGATCGTCGTCACGGGCGGCATGGAGTCGATGTCGAACGTGCCGTACTACCTGCAGAAGGCCCGCGAAGGGTACCGCATGGGCGACGGCAAAATCACCGACGGGATGATCTTCGATGGCCTTTGGGATCCGTACGGCAACGTCCACATGGGCGCGTGCGGCGACGCGTGCGCGAAAGAGTTCAAGTTCTCGCGCGAGGCGCAGGACGAGTACTCGAAGGAGAGCTTCCGACGCGCCCTTTCGGCGCAAAAAGAAGGGCTTTTCGAGGGTGAGATCGAGGCCGTCAGCGTGCCGCAGCGCAAGGGCGACCCGGTTCTCGTGAAGCTCGACGAGGGGCCCGCGAAGGGCGATCCGTCGAAGTTCGCGGGGCTCAAGCCGGCGTTTACGAAGGACGGAACGATCACCGCGGCCAACGCGTCGTCGATCAACGACGGCGCGAGCGCGCTCATCCTCGCGAGCGAAGCCGCCGTGAAGAAGCACAACTTGCCGACCCTCGGCCGAATCATCGGCTACGGCAGCGCGGCGCAGGCGCCCGAGCTCTTCACGACGGCCCCCGCGAAGGCGATGGACGCGACCATGAAGAAGCTCGGTCTCACGCCCAACGACATCGACCTGTTCGAGATCAACGAGGCCTTCGCGGTGGTCGCGATGGCGTGCGCGCAGATCTGCAACCTCGACCTTCAGAAGGTCAACGTTCGCGGCGGGGCCGTGGCCATCGGCCACCCCATCGGCGCCAGCGGCGCGCGCATCCTCACGACGCTCCTCCACTCGATGAAAGACCGCAACGCCAAGCGCGGCGTCGCCAGCATCTGCATCGGTGGCGGCGAAGCCATCGCCCTCGTCGTCGAGCGCTGAGCGCGCCCCGAACCTCGGCGATAGAGGCGAGAGAGGCGATTGGAACCCATGGTGCGCCCGCGCGAGCTGTCTCTCAGCATCGAGCTCTTCCCCGTGAAGACGCCAACGCTCGCGCCCGCCACCCACACCAACAGCTACGCGCTCGGGGGCCGCGACGTGGTCCTCGTCGAGCCGTCGACGCCGTACGAGGGCGAGCAGCGCGCGTGGATCGAATGGGCGCGCGCCCTCGCGTCGAAGGGGCGCGTGATCAAAGCGCTCTTCGCGACGCACCACCACGCCGACCATGTGGGAGGCCTCGACGAGCTTTCACGCGAGCTCGGCGTGCCGGTATGGGCCCACGCATGGACGGCCGATCACCTCGGCCGCGACAAGTTCGCCCGCACTCTCGAAGACGGCGAGACGTTCGTTCTCGACGGCCCCTTCCCCGAACAGTGGACCGCGCTCCACACGCCGGGCCACGCGCCGGGGCACCTGTGCTTGTGGAACGAGACGTCGCGCACCCTCGTCGTGGGCGACATGGTGGCGAGCGTGGGGACGATTCTCATCGCGCCCGGCGACGGCGACATGGCGGTGTACATGCAACAGCTCGAACGGCTCGCAGCCTTCGATGCGCGCGTCGCGCTTCCGGCCCACGGCAACCCCATCGACGAGCCGTCACGCCTCTTTCGGCACTACGTGCTTCACCGTCTGCTTCGAGAAAACAAGGTCCTTCACGCCGTCGACGCGCACGGCCCTCTGGGCGCGACGGCCGAAGAGCTCGTTCCCGACGCCTACGCCGACACGGCGGCCCACATCTGGCCGCTCGCGCTGTTGAGCCTCCGCGCGCACCTCGACAAGCTCGTGGGCGACGGGCGCGTCGCGCTTCGGGGCGACCGCTTCATCGCATCGTCGCCGAGCCCGTCGCGCAAGGCAAAAGCCGCGAAGGCAGCACCATGAGCCGCGCCGAATCGTGGGAAGAGGCCTATCTCGCCGTCAGCGTCGCCCTCGGCGAGCCGCGCGAGGTGACCCTCGCTCGCCTCTCGGATCGCGAGGCACGCTCGGTCGCGACCCTCGCCCGGACGCTCGAGGCGTCGACCAAAGTCGCGCGCGCCCAGGCCCTTGCATCGGCGCTCGCCGAAGTTGCCCGCGACGTCGTCGCGATGGGGCTCCGGTGAAGACGCGAGCGCGAGGGTTGACATGACAACCGTAACGCGAGCTCGCGTGATTCGCGCCGCCGAGCTGGCCGCGCACAAGGTGTCGTCCGTCTTCGTCGCGGGGCCGAGCGTCGCGCAGCGTCGGCGCGTCGCCCGCGAAGAGGTCGAAGCCCGAACCGAAGCCGCCCGCATTCTCCGGGAGGCGCGCGCCCAGGCCGATGCCCTCGTGGAAGAGACCCGCATTCGCGCCGAGGTGCTCTCGATGCACGCCATCGACGAGGTGCGCGCCACGGAGCTCGCGAAGTTCGGCAGCCTGTACTTGGCGCTCCGTGCCGAGGACGAGCGCCGTGCCGATCGCGACCGCGACCGCTCGATCGCCCTTGCCGTCGCACTCGCGGAGCGCCTCGTGGGCGGCGCCCTTGCGCTCGACCCCGAGCTGATTGCGAGCCTCGCCAAGCGCGCCCTCGCCGAAGCCCGCGGCGCTCGTCGCGTGCTCATCGAAGCGTGCGCGGCCGACGCCGAGCCGCTCCGCGCCCACCTTTCGACACTCGGCTTGCCCGACGGAGCCGTACACGTGACCGTCAACGATACCCTTGCGCGGGGCGACCTGTGCCTCCACACAGATCTAGGCACCCTTCATGCGCGAATCACCCCCCAGCTCGAACGACTCGCCCAGGCTCTCCGAGACGCCCTCCGGCCCGGCTGACGGCAACGGCGGAGACGCCGCCGAGGCGACGCAATTGCCGCGCATCACGTGGCGCGTGAACCTCGCGCTCTTCGTCGCCACCGTCGCGAGCGTCTTCGGCACGACGTACGCCGTGAGCGGTGGGGAGCCTTCCCACCACGCGCGCGTCGTCGCGGCCGCGCAGTTCACCGGCACGCTTCTGACGATTCTTCTGTTCCACGAGTTCGGCCACTTCTTCGCCGCACGCATTCACAAGGTCGACGCGTCGCTCCCCTACTTCTTGCCACTGCCGGTGCTCTCGCCATTTGGAACGATGGGCGCCGTCATCCGCATGCGCGGCAAGATTCCCACGCGGCGCGCGCTTCTCGACATTGGCGCGTCGGGCCCCCTCGCCGGGCTGATGATTGCCATTCCCGCGTACATTTGGGGTGTTCGGCATTCGACCCTCGTCCCGCTCGAGGGGGGCGAAGGTGGCATTAATCTCGGCGAATCGATTTTGCTGAGGGCGCTCGATCACGTCTTTGGCCCTTCCGCGCCCGAGGGGATGCAGATCGCGCTGTCGCCCGTCGCCTTCGCCGCGTGGGGCGGCATGTTCGTGACGATGCTCAACCTCATTCCCGTGGGGCAGCTCGACGGCGGCCATATTGCCTATTCGCTCTTTGGCAAAAAGCAGAACGGCTACGCGACCATCGCCCACCGCGCGATGCTGGCGTTCTTCTTCGTGAGCCTCGGCAGCTTCGTCTTCCGCGATATCCAAAGCGGCGCGGGGTTCGCGTTTTTGGGGCGGCACATTCAAAACTCGGTCTCGTGGCTCGTCTGGTTCGAGGGGCTCGCGATTCTCGGCAGCCTCGGCGGCGAGCGCGATGCGTCCGCCGACGAGAAAACGCTCTCGGTGCGCACCCGCGGCGTCGCGACCCTCGGCCTCGCTGTCGTCGCAGGAATCGCGCGCGACGAAGGGTCCCTCCCCATTTGCATCGCATGGCTCGCGTCGCTCGCGATGCTCCTCGCGATGGAAGCGCGCGGCGGCGTGTTGCGGCCGCACACGCTGCTCAATCACCCGCCCACGGGAGACGACGCCCTCGGCCCGGTTCGCGCGGTCATCGCGGTCGTCTCCCTCGCGTTCTTCGCTCTCCTGTTCATGCCGACGCCGTTTCTCTTCTAAGCGGCGCCGGCGGTCGCGTCGTCGCGGTTACGGCGTGAGCGCTCCGGTCGCCGCGGCGACGGTGTCGACCATCAAATACGCGCGCACGCTCGCGGGGACGACCCGTTCGCCGAAGGGAACCGTGACGCTCGCAATTTCGCCCGTCGGCGTCGCCGTGCGCGTCGTCGCGAGGCCATAGTCGAGCGTCACCGGTTTCCCCGTCGCCGTGTCCACGAGGAGCAGACCGAAGACGTGCTGCGCGAGCTTCAGCGTCGAGCCCGTGATCGTCGCCGTCGTCCCCGTCGCCGTGCGCGTGAGCACGACGGCGCCGGCATCGGTCTCCGCGATCTGCGCGTCGGTCGCGCGCTTTCGGAAGATGGCGCCGCCGAAGACGCTCAAGATGTCCGTCTGCGGATTGCACAGGCCAAGCACCTGCAAGAACTGCCCGTAAAACGGCACCGTTGCGCAGACCGTGCTGCCCGAGAGCGTCGCCGTTCGAAGCGCGCTCCCATCGTTGCCAATCGGCGCACCAATCCGGAACGCCCGAAACGGAATCGTCGCATTCATGATTTCGACCTGCAGGCCGTCTTCGTTGCGAAGGGTCAAATACCCATTTCGGTAGTCGGCCTCGAGCGGAAAGAGCGCTTTCGTCGCGGGATCGACGACGGCGACGTTGTCTTCGCCGACGAGGTGCGCGCCGGCCATCCACGCCACGCCGTGCCCCTCGCTCATCTCGACGACGCCGAGGGCGTAGTGGAGCGAGTCGAAACCAATTTGGTTGTAGCTCGGCATCACCACGGGGAGCGGCATCGCGAGGCGCGCAATTTCCCAAACGGGCGCGGGTGCACCGATCGCAGGCGCCGTCATCGCATAAGGGGCTGCGGCCGGCTCGTTCACGTGAAAGGCGTGGCTCGACGAGACCACGCCGGCGACGGTGCCGCCGCGGAGGCGAAGGCCGTTGCGATCGAACCCCTCGAGGTAATTGCCCGTCACGGAAAGCTGAACGCCGCCATCCGCCCCTTTGGCAAATACGGTTTTCGGCGTAACCGTCACGAACTTCCCGTCGCCTGCGACCTCCACGGCGACGTCGCTCGGCGGATCGGTCGTCACCTTGAGCGACGCGCTGTCGAGCAGAGCCAAGTGCGTATCGCCCGCCGCGCGAACCTGCAGCGAGAACGTGAGCGCCTGGTTCTCGTCGATGGCCGCGGGCGATTCGGCGAGCATGGCGCCGAGGGGCGTCGTGTAAAAGAGAAACGCGCCGTCCGGCGGGAGATCCTCGCCGCCCGTGCTCGTGCATCGCCGATCTGCAAGGCCAGGCGCGCGAAGGCAGTAGTCGTAGGGAATACTAAAGATGTCGCCACTTTCGCCGGCGATGTAGATGGCATTGGTGCCAAGGGCCGGCGACGCATTCAAGTCGTTCCGCTCCTCGTCGATGAGCTTCATCGACCAGCGCAACGTGCCGTCGGGCTTTAGGACGAACAGGCGCCCCTCGCCCGAGCCGACGTAGACGTTGCCGTCGGCGTCCACAGCGGGCGACGATCGGATCGGCTCGCGCGTATCGAATGCCCAGCGAACCGTGCCGTCGGCCGGGTTTAGGGCGTAAATCGTGCCGTCTGCCGAGGGTTGCACGATGAGGCCAGTCGGGAGGCGCGCGGGGCTCGCGTAGACATGCTCGCGCGTGCCGGTCTCCCAGAGCTGCTCGCCTCGAATCGAATCGTAGGCGCGGACGTAGCCGTCGAAGCCGCCGACGATCATCTTGCCGTCGGGCGTGAGGAGCGGGCTCGCGGCGATGCTGCCAAGAGTGCGCGCCGTCCAGAGCTCGTTCCCCTTCGAATCGAACGAAAAGGTATTGCGCCCCAAAATAGGCAATAAGTTATTGTTGCCAATGAAGACGCTGCCCGTCGCCGTATCGATGGCGGGGAGCGACCACGTCTGATCGGGCATCTTCAGGCGCTGGCTCACGTTCCCCGTCGCGCGATCGATCGCGTAGACGAAGAAGTTGTCGTTCGGCACGTAGAGCGTGCCGTCGGCCGCCATCGCGACGTTCCCTTCGAACCAGTTGATGAAGGCCGTATTGACGCTTGGATCGTCGGCTGTCATCGCCCAAACGTCGTTACCGGTCTTCGCGTCGAGGGCGCGCAATTTGCCGTCGCCCGAACCAAAATAGACGCGCCCTTGGTTGTCGAGCAGCGCCGACGAATCGATGATTTCGCCCGTCTGCTTTTTCCATTTGAGCGTGCCGTCCGCGTTGAGCGCATAGAAGTAGCGATCGGCCGATCCGATGTAGATCGTGCCGTCGGCGGCAATCACCGGCGAGCTGAAGATCCCTTTTGCGGTGCGGTACGACCAGAGCGCACCGTCCGTCGGCGTCGCGTGAATAGTGCTCGCGCCGTCTTGCACGGCGTTGCGACGAAACTTCGGCCACGGGCTGCCGCTCTCGTAGGGAACGGACGGCTTGGTCGAAGAAACGGTGGCATCCACCGAGCAGCTCGCGGGGGAGAGCGCCGCCGCGCCCACACCGAAGAGACACGCCGACGACAGCACGCGCGACACGTGCGCGCGTCCGAGATTGAACTTCATGGACTGTCTCCCCCGCGCGCCGATTCGCGGCACGGCTCGATTCGAGGGCACACTGAACCACGACGCCGCACGCGCCGTTACTCGCGTTTGAAATGCGCGCGGGCGGGCGTGGCCTAATGGCCAATCGCCTTGGAATCCGCCGCTGTCGTAGCGTTCGCTGAAGACGCGCCCGCACGCGTCGCGCGCACGTGCTCGATTTCAAACGGACGGTCCGGTGACTTGACCTTCGCGTGCCCAACGCCAACAACGAGGGGCTGGAGGTACTCCGCGTGACTTCGAAATCACTTCGCTTTGGCTCGGTCTCACTCGCGCTCGGCGCCGCCGCCGTCTCGCTCGCCGCGCTCGTCGTGGGCGCCGCTGCCTGCTCGTCGAGCACCCCGTCGGCCACGTGCACGGCCTACGCGGCACCCGCGGGGCTCGATCTCACGACGCCGGTCGTCTCGTTCAACACCGACGTGGTGCCCATTCTCGTTACGAGCTGTGGCATCAGCAGCTCGTGCCACAGCACGAACCGCCCGCCCGTCGTCGGCTCACGCTCGTCGCCCATTGCGACGGCAACGATTTACGGCCATCTCGTCGGCATTCCGTCGACGGCGCTTACGACGATGAGCTTCGTCGCGCCCAGCGACACCGCGAAGAGCTTTCTAATGCACAAAGTCGACGGCGATCAGTGCCTCTTCGACACGCAATGCGAAGGGGAAACCTGCGGCGTTCGCATGCCGCAGAACCTCGACCCTATCTCGGTGGCGAACCGCGACACGATCCGAAGATGGATCGCACAAGGGGCCGCGAACAACTGAGTTGTTGCGGCCCTAGGGCGCCCAAACGCCGAATCGCAAACCCGATTAGAGCTTTACTTCGTAATCCTCGATAACCGGGTTCGCGAGCATCTCGTCGGCCATTTTTTGAAGGCGAACGGCGAGATCGGGCGCATTCTCGTGGGCTTCGTCGATCTCGATTTCGATGAGCTTGCCCACGCGAACGCCGCGCACACCCTGAAATCCGAGCTTCTCGAGCGCGCGCCGAACGGCGTCGCCCTGCGGATCGAGGACTTCGGTTTTGAGCCTGACGAGGACGGTTGCCTTCATGGGGTTTGCGATTCCTGTATGCCGAGGTTCTTCTTGATGCGGGGCAAAGGCGCTTCGACGTTGGGCTCGAACGCGGTGCCCGTGATTTGCTCGTACGCGTCGATGTAGCGCGCCGAGGCGCCGACGCGAACGTCGTCGGGAATGGGCGGCGCGGCGCCGTCGCCCGAGTAGCCGATGCTCGTGTAGTGGCGGCGCACGAAGTCCTTGTCGAGGGGCTCGGGATCTTCCCCGCGGGCAAAGCGCTCGGCGTAGGTGGCTTCGCGCCAGAAGCGGGACGAGTCGGGCGTGTGAATCTCGTCGATGACAAGCATCTTGCCGTGTTTATCGCGGCCAAACTCGTACTTCGTGTCGACAAGAATGAGCCCGCGCTCGGCGCAGATGCGCGACCCTTCGGCGAACAGACGAAACGCCATCGACGCGGCTTCGTCGAAGTCTTCGGCCGTCACCGTGCCGGTCGCGAGGATCTCTTCGCGCGAGCCGCTCACGTCGTGCTGCCCCTTCGGCGCCTTGGTGGCGGGCGTGAGAATCGGCTGCGGGAGGCGCTGGTTCTTCTTCAGCCCCTCGGGGAGAACGTGGCCACAGAAGACGCGGGAGCCGTTTTGATAATGCGTCCAAATGCTCGTCGACGTGCCGCCCGTGACGTACGCGCGAACGACCATCTCGACGAGGATGGGTGTACATTCCACGCATTCGAGAACGTTCGGATCGGGCAGCGCGATAAAGTGATTCGGAACCACCGGCGCGGTCTTTTCGAACCACCAGGCGGCGAGCCTGTTGAGCACTTGCCCCTTGAACGGCAGCGTCCCCAACACCTGGTCGAAGGCGCTGATGCGGTCGGTGACGACCAGCAGCCGTTTGCCGCCGGATCCCGAGTAGTTGTCGCGGACTTTCCCCTCGTAACGGGCGCCTAGCCCGGGAAAATCGGTGCCGTCGAGGGTGCGGGAGAGCGCGGCGCGGAGCGTGTCCTGGGCGACCATGGCGGCGCGGAACCTAGCACAACACGGGGCGCAATTTGGGCGGTCCACGCGGTTCGGGGTGGCTCGCCCGAGCCCATGGCTCTAAGGAGAGCGCGCCATGCCGACGAACACCGCGTCCCGCCCCCCGGTTGCCCAGCAAGACCGCATTTTCTTCCTGTTCAACGCGGTCGCGTCGGCCGGCGCACTGGCGTTTCTCGCGTACATCTTACTGATTCGCCGCGGCGGAGAGAGCCATGGGCTCGATCTCAGGTTTCTCCCCCCGGTGAACGCGTCGTTCAACGCCCTCGCGGCCACGTTCCTCGCGACCGGCTACGTCGCCATCCGCCGAGGCAACGCGCGCCTTCACAAGTTCTGCATGGTCGCGGCCTTCGTGGCGTCGTCGCTCTTTCTCGTCTGCTACCTCGCGTACCACTACACGCACGGCGACACGCACTACGCCGGCAGCGGCGCGCTCAAAGCCCTGTATCTCATCATCCTCGCGAGTCACGTGCTCCTGTCGATGAGCATCGTCCCCCTCGCACTGACGTCATTCTACTTCGCGCTGCGAGGCGAATTCGCCCGCCACAAGCGCGTCGCGAAGGTCACGCTGCCCATCTGGCTCTATGTGTCGGTCACGGGCGTGGTGATCTACTTCATGCTCCGCGGCAGCCTCCCCGCAGTCCTCTGAGCACCGCGGGGCTTCGGGGAGACGGCACGATGCAGGTCGCTACTCTCGGACGTCGTTCGTGCCCGGCAGCTCACGCACGTTCTTGCGGGCGACCTTCCATGCGCGCTGGATGACCCAAGAAAGCGAGCGATTCAATCGCTGCGCTTCGAGCTTAATCTCCACGAGCATCGATTCGGGAAAGTAGAGGCTCTGCTTCCTCTTGTCCGCCTTCGACTCTTTGCGCTCGCCATCCATAAAGCCGCCTCCTCGCGCGAGGGCTCCAAGACCCTCACCGCTTTGTTGATTGATCTCAGAACTATCCCAGCCTGGCGGCCGTGTGGGGAAGGAAACTTTCGACCGACTCGACGAGCGCGGCGATGGGCACTGGCCGGAGGAGCGGCATATCGACCGTTCCGCGCGGCAATCCGAAGAGGTCCATGCCGTCGCGGCTCAGCGCGACCGTATGCACCGGAACCCGCGATTTCGCGTCGCGGAGAAGAGCGACGGCGCCGTCCATGCCTCCGTGCCTTCTGTCGGCGATGCGGCGGAGCTCGCATCGGCAGAAGTGTGGATTGCAGGATCGGGGGCCGCGTACGTCCTGAATTAAAAAGTAGGTAGTGGGGAGATGAAGCGCAGATGAAGCGCGCGCGATGGCGTCGTGGCGATTCGCACGATTGGGGCACGATGGCGAAACACCGCGAGCAGCGGCGCATTTCGCCGCACCGCGCGACAACGTCGTGATGCAGCTGACGCGCGAAGGCATAAGCAAATTGGTTAACGCGTTTCGCGACACGACCGCGCCGCCGTGGCATCCCACAAGGAGGGGCGGACCGGCCGAAGGACAGCGACCATGAATCCGAGCTTCGACGCGCCGATGGAGACGAACGAGGACGCGCCGTGCGTGAGGGAGGAAAATGGCGACATCAGGAGCGAGGCGAGTCGTGAGGTGCGTCGTGCATGAATCGTCCTTCGCACGCCAGATGCTGAGCACGGTGCTCGCGAGCGTCGGGCACGGCCACGGCCGCGTCCGCGCCGTCCACGGATGGGTGTCGCCCGAGGGCGCCCTCTCGGCCGAGTGCATGGCGATCCACTTCCGCGAGCTCGCCCACGGCACCGCCGCCGAGGGGGCACAGTTCACGGTGCGCATCCTCGGCCCACGCGCACGATGCGTGGCGTGCGGGACAACGTACGAGCCCGTGCACTCGATGGGGCGTTGCCCCAAGTGCCACGGCAACGTGATTCAAATGGAAGAGCGCCTGCCGCTCGGCGTCGACCGCATCGAGCTCGAGACCCCCTGACATCGCTATTTGGCAATCGGGCTACGGTCGATCGTTAGGAAACGATCGCCGCGGCCAGACAGAGAGCGAGCGAGCGTCACGTCGGATTCGTGCTCGGGTGCGGGCGTACGACGAGGACGGAGCGATCGGCGTGGTTCACGACCTTGGCGGCGGTGGTGCCGACGAGTCGATCGAGCATTCCGTAGCCGTGGGAGCCGATGACAATGAGATCGGCGTCGCGCTTGGTGGCCTCGGCGCAGATCGCCTGCCACGGCGAGCCCATGCCGATTTCGATGCCTTCAAGGAGCTCGGGGGGGACGGTCGCCGCAAGCTCGCTGAGCGCCTTCGTGGCGGTGGTCGTGAGCATTCCCACAACGTTCTCGGGTGCCAGCCCAAAGGCCGCCGCAGGAACTTCGGGCGGCACGCCCACGGCGCGAAAGAGCAGCACCTTGGCATTCATGCGACGGGCGAGATCGACCGCCGTGGCAAGAACGGCCGCAGCACGAGGCGAGGAGTCGAGAGCGACGACGATGCGATTCATGGGCGCAGTGTCGCCCGGGAGGGGGAGGATGGGAGCGGAAAGAGTGAGGGGAGGGGAGAGGGAAGAGAGGGGGAAGACAGGGCTCGCGTCGACGGGGGACGGCGGCTATGCTTCGCGCCGTAGCAAGCACGAGTGGCGGAATTGGCAGACGCAGCGGATTTAGGTTCCGCCGCCGCAAGGCGTGGGGGTTCAAGTCCCTTCTCGTGCACAAGCCCAGTGATTCCGGCAGCTTACGAAGCACGGCTTTCGACAAAGGTCGAAAT
>JANXMC010000572.1 GCA_025354825.1 Myxococcales bacterium | reverse complement strand
CTCGCCGCCGCCACGGTCGCCGCGCGCATCGGCCGGTGGGACGCCGTCGCGAAGGTCATCGTCGACCACGCGCGGGCCGTCGGCTCGGCGTCGCCGGCGCTTCTCGATCTCGTCGACGCATCGGCCACGACGTCGCAGGCGTGGGAAAGCATGACAGGCTCGCTCGCCGCGGCCCTCGACGGTCACGGCGAGCTTCCGCCACGCGTCACGCGGGATCTCGAAGCGCGCATCGGCATTTGGGAACGGGACCGCCTCGGCAATCACGATGCGGCCGAAGCGGCCTTCGTGCGCGCCCTCGCCGTCGATCCGGAGAACGCGTCGCTGCTCGCGCCCCTCGCCGAGCTTCAACGCCGCGAGAAAGGTCGCCCCCTCGTCGAGAGCCTCGTGCGCCTCTCGAACGCCACCGGCGGCGACCTCGCCCTCTTGCGTGAAGCCGCCGAGATCGCCCTCGGATCCGTGGGGGATCGCGCGCTGTCGCGATCGATTCTCGAGAAGCTTTTGAAGCTCGCCGCCGAGCGTTGGACGCCCTCGACGAGCGACGAGGCGCCGCCCACGGTCGGGAGCCCCGAGGCGCCGTCGACGTTCGTCACGTGGGCTCTCGAAGCGCTCGTTCGTCTGCACGGTGAAGACGGCGACGCCGCGCGCGTGGTCGATCTCCTGAGCGAGACGGCGCGCCTTCCGTTCGAACGCGACGTCGCGCGCGGGATGCGCCACGAAGCCGCGCGGGTCGCCTTCGAGAAGCTCGGCGATACCGATCGCGCGACGAGCCTGTACATCGGCCTCTTCGAGGAAGAGCCGAGCGACGACGTTTCCGTGCAGAAGCTCGTGGCGATCTACGAGCAGCAAAAGCAGGCCTACCCGCTCCTCGCGCTCCGTCGGCGCCAGGTCGCGCGCGCGAAGACCGTGGCCGCGCGCGTCGTTCTCCGCCGTGCGGTCGCGACGCTGCTCTTCGACCTCGACGACGCCGAGCGCGCCGTCGCCACGCTTCAAGAAAACCTCGCGGAAGATCCGCGCGACCTCGAGAGCGTCGCGGCCCTCGCGCAGATGCTCGAGACCTTGGGGCACGCGACGTCGCTGCGGGATCTCTTCGCGTCCCAAGCCGAGCTCGCCGAAGCGGCGGGCGATCCGTCGTCGGCCGCCGAGCTGTGGGCGCGCGCGGCGGGGTGCGCCGAGGAGGCGACCGACACCACGGCGGCCATCGCGCTTCACAAGCGTGTGGTCGCGCTCTCCCCTCGCGCGGAGTCGTTCGATGCCCTCGCGCGTCTCAGCGAAACGCGCCGCGATTTCGCCGCCGCCGCCGACTACCTCGTGAGCCTCTTGCCGCTCCGCGACGGTTCCGAGCGCGCCTCCACCGCGTTGCGCCTCGCGACGGCCCTCGAGAAATCAGGCCGTTTCGACCTTGCACGGGAGCGCCTCGAAGAGGAGGCCGAACGCGCGCCCGACGCCGAGGAGATTTGGTCGCGCCTCGCCGCGATGTACCGCGATCGCGACGAGCATCTGCTGCTCGCGCGCCTCCTCTCGCGCGCCGCAACCCGCGCTCCCGACAAGGCCGCACGCCTCGCGCGCCTCGGCGAAGCGGCCGCGCTCTACCGGACGAAGTGTGGCGACCCCGCGAGCGCGATTCCGCTCCTCGAGCAGGCGGCCGACCTCGAGCCCGAGAACCAGGCGATGCGCCTCGCGCTGGCCGATGCCCTCTCCGAGGCCGAGCGCTTCGAAGAGGCACGTACGCTCCTGCGAGCGCTCATCGATGCGTTCGGAACGCGCCGTCCGAAGGAGCGCGCGCCGGTGCACTACCATTCGGCGAAGCTCGAATTGCGCATGGGCGACCGCGCGCGAGCCCTCGTCGAGCTGGATGTCGCGACCCGCATCGACCCGGCGAATCCGGCGATCCTGCTGGCGCTCGCAGAGCTGTCCCGCGATGACGGCCAGCTCGATCGCGCCGAGCGTTCGTACCGCGCGCTCCTCGTCGTTCTCCGCCGTCACGACGAAGCGTCGGGGCCAGCGCCCGTCGCGCGCAGCCATGTGCTCCTCGAGCTTCGATCGATGGCCGAGCGTCAAGGCGATCACGAGCGCGCCGCCGAGCTTCTCGAGTCGGCCCTCGAAGCGGCCTCGCGCAGCACCGCCGAAGCGTTCGAGATGGAACGCGTTCTACGCGACAAGGGTCTCTTCGCCGAGCTCTCGGGGCGCTACATCGACGGCCTGGAAGCGCTCGCGAGCGAGGCCGACGCGAGGGGCGATGCGCGAGCGGCGTCGCGGATTCTCGTTCAGATGGCGACCGTTGCCGAGACCGACCTGGGCAACGCCGCGCGCGCCGCGTCGCTCTACGAAGCGGCCCTCGTGCGGGGCGTCGAGCGGGTGGAGATTTTGCGGCGCCTCGACGCCGTCTACGAGCAGTCGGGCGACGGCGCGGCCCAAGCGCGTGTTCTCGCGCTTCGCATCGAGCTGGCGCGCGAGACGCGCGACGCCGCGGCGCTTTCCCATGCGCTCTTCCGCCTCGCCGCGCTGAAGCTCCGCGATCCGCGGACGACCGACGAAGGGTGCGCCCTCGTAACGCAGGCCCTCGACGAGTCGAACGACTTCGACCGCGCCGAGGAGGCGCTGCGTGCCGCGGTGATTGCGTCGCCGACGAACGAAGAGCTCCTCGCGCTTTACGAGCGCGTCGCGCGGCAGGACGGCCGCGAAGCCGCGCTGCTCGATGCGCTCTCGCGCCGCGCGGAGCTCCCCTCGGCGAGCGCCGACACGTTGCGCGAGGCCGTCGAGCTTGCGCGACGCATGGGCGAATCGGGGCACGCCGAATCGCTGCTCCGCAGCTATCTCGAACGCGCCCGCGACGTCGGGCGCGATCACGACCGCGCGTGGGCGCTCGACACGCTGGCGACGTTTCGTCTCGAAGGCGGCGACGTCCGCGACGCGATCGCTCTCAAAAACAAGGCTGCGGAGCTCTCGGAGGTGAGCCACGCACGTGACCTCAAGTTCCAGGTGGCGAAGCTCGCGGCGGTCGATCTCGGCGACCTCGCCCTCGCCGCCGAAACCTACGAGAGCCTCCTCGAGCGCGACCCCTCCGACCGCGATGCGTGGGGCCCGCTCCTCGACGTGTACCGTCGTCGCGGCGACGGCGCGCGCCTCGTCACGCTGCTCGGCGCGGTCGTCGATTACGTCGACGAAGCGAGCGAACGCTCTCGTCTGCGCTTCGAGCGCGTGCAAGTGATGATGCGCGACCTCGGCATGGGCGACGCCGCCGCCGAGCCGCTGCGGGAGATCGTCGACGAAGACCCGAGCCAAGTCGAAGCGGCGCTGCTTCTCGCCGAGATTCTCGAGCGCAGAGGCGAGCTCATCGATCTGGCCGATCTCCTCGCGAAGCAGCTCGATTCGGCGAAGGATCGCAGCGATTCCGCGTCGGTCGCATCCCTCGCGCTGCGCCTCGGCGTTCTCCTCGAAGCGCGCTCGCCGGACGACGCGCAGCGCGTCTACGCAGGCGCCCTCGAGTGGGATCCTCAGAACCGCGCGCTCCTCCGCGCGCTCCTCGCGATCGAAGGCGCCGAAGCCGACGGGGTCGCGCGGGCCGACGTGATGGAGCGCCTCTTGGGCCTCGAGTCGGGCGAAGCGGCCGAGACTCTGTCGCTCGCCTTGAGCCAGCTGCGCGCCGAAACGTGGGACGACGCAGGCGCCGAGCGAGCCCTCGAAATGGGGTACAAAGCGCACCCCGCAAGCCGCGTGCTGCGCGAGCGCCTCGAGACGACGTACCGCGAGCGCGGCTCGTGGAAGCAGCTCGCCGAGCTTCATACGCTCTATGCGCGCGCATCGACGGATGACGCCGAACGCGTCGCGCGCTTCCGTGAGGCGGCGCGGATTCACCGCCTCGAGCTGAAGGACCGGCAAGGCGGCGCGCTCGTTCTGCGCGAGGCGCTCGAGAGCCAGCCCCACGATCTCAGGCTGCTGTCCGAGCTCGTCGAGCTTCTCGCCGACGGCGGCGACGTGCAAGGTGCGGAGCGCGAGATCTCCCACGCGCTCGAACGCGAAGCGCGCGAAGAAGGCGGCGGCAACGCGGCGAAACGCGGGCAGCTCCTCGCGCAACGGGGCGGCCTCCGCGCGCAGCTCGGCGACGACGACGGCGCCATCGCCGACATCGACGCGGCCTTCCGCGTGGGCGCCGTGGCGATCGACGCGGTGGTCACGCAGCTCGCGCGATCCCGCGAGCGCACGGTCACGCGCGGCGACGCCGTGAACGCCCGGTTGCTCGCGCTTCGCCTCGCCGATCTCTACCCGCGCGGCGGGCAGGTCGACAAAGCGCGCGCGGTGCTGTCCGACCTCGTGAAGGCCGACGCGAAAGATCGCGACGCCCTCCGCGCCCTCGCGCGCCTCGAAGAAGAAGCCGGCCGCTGGGACGCCGCGAGCGCGACCTACCGTCGTCTCGTTGCGCTCGAAGAGGGCGACGCCGTCGTTGAGACCGCGCTGCGCCTCGCCGATGCGTGCGAGCGCGCGAACCGCTTCGCCGACGCGCGCGGCGGCCTCGAACGGGCACGCCTGGTGGCGCCGAACGACGAGGCGCTCCGTGCGCGCCTCGAGCGGGTCTACGAAGCGACGGGCGCCTTCCGCGAGCTCGCCGATCTTCACCTCTCCGACGCGAAAGCCGCGAAGGACGTCGGCGGGCGCTTCGCGGCGCTCCTTCGTGCGGGCGCAATTCTCCTCGAGAACGCGGGCGATCCAAGGGGCGCGACACCGCCCTTGCGGGAGGCGCACGCGCTTCGTCCGGCGGATCTCGAATGCACGGCGCTCCTCTCCGACGCGCTCACGGCATCCGGAATCGTCGGCGAGCCGACGGAGCTTCTCACGGCGGCCGTCGCGTCCCACAAGGGTCGTCGCTCGAAGGAGCTCGCGCCCGTTTACCATCGCCTCGCGCGCGCCTCGCAAGCCGCAGGCGACCGGCCCGCCGAGATGGCGTGGCTCTCGACGGCCCTCGACATGGACGCACAGAACGGCATCATCGCGTCCGAGCTTGCCAACGTCGCCCTCGCCCTCACGCAGCTCGACATCGCGCAGCGCGCTTTACGCGCCATCACCATGCTCCGAGGCACGGCGCCCATCTCGAAGGCGCTCGCGTACCAGCGCCTAGGCGAGATCGCGCGCTACCAGGGCGACACGAAGCGCGCGGCGCTGCTCCTCAAGCGCGCCGTCGACGACGACCCGCATCTCGAAACCGCCCGCGCGCTCCTCGCCGCACTCGAAGGCGAGTAGCCCGCGATGGCGACGCGCGCCGACGCATGGGAACGCCGGCGCGCCTCGAGAACAGCGGCTAGAACACGTTCTAGCGGCGCGGCTTCGGCGGGCTATTGCCCCAGTCGATCTCGAGCTCGGGCTCTTGATCGTCGAACAGGTCTTTCGTCGACGTGACTGCCGACGCCGCGGCTGTCTTCGGCGCCGCGCCCGCCGTTGCGGGGCCGCGCACGTGGGGCGTCTTCGACGTGGGGACGTCCATCGCCTTCGCCCCGTGGGGCGCGACCGCGCGTTGCCCAATCACGCCGGGGATCGGCGGCTCTGAATCGGTGGGCACGGCCACACGCGGCATCGCCGCACGGGGCGTCGGGTCGAGCTTCGGAAGCGGCGCGCGGCGCGTCCCACCGACGAGGGGCAGTGGCGGGAAATCAGAGCCGCCCGCGGGGGGCGACGACTCGGGCTCTTCGCGCCGAAGGGCGGCGACGCGACCGCCTTTTTTCGCGGCGGCCCCTGGGCCGGAAAGATCGACAGGCGGCGTCCTGGGCGTCTTCGCATCGTTCGGCAGCGGCTTCGGCATCACCGGTGTGAGAATGCGCGCGACGAGCGGCAGCGGAGGAGAGGCGGTCGTGGCCGGCAAGGGCATCGGGAACGGCTCGTCGACCTCCGGCGTGATCATGAGCGACGAAGGGAGCTTCGCGGGCGCGGGGATCGGCTGCGTGATGAGCTGAATACGCGTCCGGTCTTTCTCGGCCTCGGCCTCCGCCGGCGGCATTACCGACGAAAAGAGGGTGTCGAGATCGAAGGGCGGCTCCGAAAGCATCACCTTCGCCGGCTCGGGCGCAGCCGGCGCAGTCGGAATCGGCGGCGGCTTCGCAGCGGCCGCTGGCACCTTCGCGGGCGTCGGCGCGACCTTCGCGCGCGTCGGCGCCACCTTCGCGGGCGTCGGCGCGACCTTCGCGATCGGCACTGGAGCAGGCGCAGCAGGCCCCGCGACGGGAATCGGAGGCGGAACCACCGCCGGAGCAGCCGCGGCTTCGGCGGGGATGGGCGGCGGAACGCCGGGGAGGTTGATCCCGAACGGCCCCGCAGGCCCGGCCACCCCCATGATCGTCGCCATCCGCGGGCGGGCAGGCGTGACCGCGACGGCGGGCAGCGGAACGGGCGCGATGGGCGGCGCAGCAGCGGCAGGCGGAATGGGCGGCGGCGCAACGATCGGCGGTGGGATCGGCGGCGGCGCGGCGGCGGCGGGCGGCGACGGGATGGGCGGCGGTGCGGCGACGGCGGGCAGCGGGATGGGCGGCGGCCCGGCCGCAGGCTTCGCGGGGATCTTTACCGCGGGCTGCGCCATGACGGGCGTGGGGATCCGCGCCTTCGTGGCGTGACGATTCACCGGCGGCGCTTCGGGGGTCGGCTCGAACTGAACATCGATCTCGCTCTCGGCCTCCGCCCTCGACACGACAGGAAGCGGCGGCGGCGCTGCGGGCTCACGCCCACGGGCGCGCGTCGACGCGGGCGCGCGCTCGGGAATCGGCGCATCCATCCCGCGGAACGGCGACGGCTGCGGCCGCTCGGGGACCTCCATTCCGCGGAACGGCGACGGCTCGGCGGGCGCCGCGGCAGCAGGCGGCCCGGGGGGAATCGGCGGCGGGCCACCGCCACCTGGAAAACCTCGCCACCCCTTCGCGGCCGGCGGCGGCGCGACGGGCAACGGCCCTACCGTCGAGCCCCCCTCTTTCGGCGGTTTGATCGTCTCGACGATCGACGGCAGGGCGTTCAGCTCGTGGGACGCCGGCATCGTCGGCGCGCGAGGCATCGCCGCGCCGTAGAGGCTCTCTTGAGAAATGTGGACCGACGCCGGCGGCATCGAGCTTCGACGCGCGTCGGCCGACGCCGTCAGGATAAGACGCCCGCCCTCCTGGTTGCGCGCGAGGAGAGGCTCGATGAGCTGCGGAAGGCGTTCCACCGATCGCCTGTATTCATCAATCGGCACGTTCATCGCGACCGGCGCGAAGAGGCGCTCGCGCATGCCGCCGCCGAGGTCCGTCATGACCTCGAACACCGTGACGTCGCCTGCCGGCACGAGCTCGATGCGAAGGTCGCCGTCCATCCATTCGCACGCCGTCGTCGCGAGGCGCGCGAAGACCAGGAGCAACTTCGCCGCGCCTGCGTTGGGCGCGGAAATGCGAGCTACCTGATCTAAGAGCGCCTTCGTCTCTTCACGCGATTCGACAGCAGCTTCGATGTCGCCATCAGTGAGATCGAAGCCACGCTGGATGTGCGCAAACTTACTCATCTTCGACGCTTATGTAGAACGATAGACCGAGCCAATTGCACGAAGGCCAAAATAGCGAAGGCGCCTCGCGGGGCGCGAAGTGGCAAGTACGTCGAGGGGCGCTCAAAGCGGCTCGAGGGCGAGCGCCTCCCACAGAATTTGAACGCGCTCGGCGAGCTCTTCGTTGTTCGGCTCCTCCTGGCAGGCGTTCGTCAGCTGAAGGCGCGCGTCTTCGAGCTTGCCGATCGAGATGAGGCGGTCGGCCTTGGCGGCGAAGACTTTCGCCTTCTTCGTCTTGGCGATCATCTCGTTCGTGCGCTGCGCGATGGGCGGCGGAGGCGCCGAGATCCGGCGCTCGTCGAGGCGCTTTCGCCCGGCCTTGAGGCCTTCGTTGTACTTTACACGTAGCTCTGCGCGGCTGAGAACCTGGTAGGCCTCGACGGCGCGCTTGAAGACGAGACCCCCGGAGGATGCGAGCTCGGGCTCGTCGGTGAAGTTATCGGGGTGGCACGAGAGTGCGAACGAGTGGAACGCCTCTTTAATCGTCGCATCGTCGGCGTTGAGGGGGACGCTGAGAATCTCGTAATAGGTTTTGCTCTCGAGCGATTTCGCCCAGTCCCTAAACTCATCCGCAGTCATTCAAATCTCCTCAACCGAGAGACTTGGATGCCTGACGAGCCATCATCGCGTCGATCTCGCCCGGATCGTTTTGCGCGCCCACGAGCGTAATCTTCACGCGCGTTTCGCGACCGGTCGCCTGCTCCTTGGCGCGAATGTTGAGGATTCCGTCGGCGTCGAGCTCGAAAGTGACGGCGATTTGGACGTCGCCGCGCGGGGCGGGGGCGATCCCCGAAAGCTCGAGCTCGCCAAGGTAGGTGTTGCCCGAGAACTTTGGCTGCTCGCCCTGGGAAACGCGAATCGACACCGACGTCTGGTTGTCGCGCGCGGTGGAGAAGACTCGCGTCTTGTCGCAGGGGACGGGCGTATTTCGCGCGATGAGCACGTCGCAGAAGTCGCCGACGGTCTCGATGCTCAGGCTGAGGGGCGTGACGTCGATGAGGAGCGGCGCGGCCACAGCCTGGCGAATCGGCGCGGGCGGCGGCTCAGGGCGCGGCAACGTGTCGCCACCGCCCCACGCGTTCGCGAACGGGTCGCTCGCCGCAGGTGCGCGCGGCGGCGGCGGCTGCCCACCACGGCCTGGCGGCAACGCCGCGGGCTCGAAAACGAGGCCCGCGGACTGGCGCGGGATATCGAAGAACGCGGGAGGCGACACCGGCGCTTTCTCCGCGGGCGGGTTTACGACGGGCATGCGCTGCGTCGGCTGAAGATGCGCATTCGAAACCTGCGGGATCGGCGGCGGCGCTTCACGACGCGACGACGGGATCTCGGGCTGCAGCGACTCGGCGATGGCGTTCTCGTCGAACTCGAGAACGAACGGCGCGGGCGCGGGGATCGGCGGCGGGGCCTGCTTCGCCTGCACGGGCGGAGGCGCGGCCAGCGGCGGTGGAGCCGCGCGCGGGCCACCCACGACAGGCAGCGCGTTGAAGAGCGCGGCCTCTTGCCCCCGCGCCGGCCCGATGTCGAGGGGCGCATCGGGGTGAATGCGCCCGGCCGGTGGGCGGCCTTCGACCGGAAGATCGTCGTACGCGCCCGCATTGGGGCGTGCGCGCCCCGCGATGAGCTGCGTTTCCGAATCGCGACCTGGAGAGGGTGCAGCCTTCGCTTTCGCCGGCGCCTTCTTCGAGCGATCGAGCGCCCCCGCTTGAATCGCCGCGCCGAGCGCGACGACCTCGTCGGGGTTGATCTTCATGTACGCGGGCTTCTTGAAGAACTCTTCGACCTTGCGCACGAGCATCGGCATGCGCGTCATGCCGCCGACGAGAATTGTGCGGTGGATCGCGTTGACCTTGAGATGCGCGTTCTCGAGCGCCACCTGGCACGTCTTGAAGGTGCGATCGATGAACGGCCGCGCGATGTCTTCGAGCTCGGCCCGCGTCATGTGAAACTTGAAAACAGGCGTCCCCTTGGGCCCCTCGGGAATGATGTCGGGGATTTCGACCGTCGTCTCCATGAGGGTCGAGAGATCGCGCTTCACCGACTCGGCCACCATCTTCAACGTCGCAATCGCGATGTTGTCGACGCGCGGGTCGAAGCGAAACTGCCGCATGCACTGCTCGGCCATGCGCTCGGCGATGGCCGTGTCGAGATCGTCGCCGCCTAATTGCATATCTCCGGCCGTGGCGAGAACTTCGTAGACGGAGCCGGACAAATCGAGAATCGTCACATCGAACGTGCCGCCGCCCAGGTCGTAGACGGCAATGCGTTCGGACTGCGCTTGCTCCTGTTGGCCGTAGGCGAGCGCGGCCGCGGTGGGCTCGTTGAGAATACGAAGTACCTGCAGCCCGGCGAGCTTGCCGGCGACTTTGGTGGCCGCGCGTTGAAGGTCGTTGAAGTTCGCGGGGACGGTAATCACTGCGCGCTCGACGGGCTCGCCGAGGGCGTGCTCGGCGACGGCTTTCGCGTGACGCAGAACGAAGGCGCTGATCTCGGGGAGCGTGTACTGCTCTCCGCGCGCGACGACGGCGCTTCCCGATTTCGGCCCTTCGCGCATCTCGAAGGCGAAGCGCTTTTTCGCCTCCTGAACTTCGGGCGTCGTCCATGCGCGGCCAATGAGCCGCTTTACGGACATGATGGTGTTGGTCGCGTCGATGATTCGACGGTCCTTCGCCGAATTACCAACTAAGACTTTACCCGATGGGTGGAACGAGACCACCGACGGTATGAGCCTGCGCCCATGCTCGTCCGCGAGGGTGGTTGCCGTGCCGTCGCGTACGGCGCCGGCAACGGTGTTGGTCGTCCCGAGATCGATCCCGATGGCCGCGCTCATGCACCATCAGTATCGCCCGAATCTCGTTGGCTACGCGGCCGAATAGGACTCCATATTCGCGCGGAGCCAAGAATCGACCCCAGCCGCGACGCGTCGGCCGTCGGCGATGGCCCAGACGACCAGCGATTGGCCGCGCGACATGTCGCCTGCTGCGAAGACGCCGGGGACGCTCGTTGCGCCCGAGGCGGAGGTGACGACGTTGCCGCGACCGTCGAGCGCGACGCCGAGGGAGGCGATTAGCCCGCGCTTCTCGGGGCCGACGAAGCCCATCGCGAGGAGCGCGAGGTCGCATTGGAGGCGATGCTCCGAGCCCTCGATCTCACGAAAGCGAAGCGCTCCACCTTCACCAGCGACACGTTCTACGCGTACGGCGTCGATGTGCGAAACGTGAGAGCCGCACCCGTCTGCACCTGCAAAGGCGCGCGTCATCACAGCCCAATCACGACCGCACCCCTCTTCTTGCGACGACGACGTTCGGAGAACGAGCGGCCACTCCGGCCACGGGTTCTGCGGCATCCGCACGAGCGCGGGCTTCGGCATCAACTCGAGTGGCACGACGCTCGCTGCGCCTTGGCGAATCGATGTGCCGACGCAGTCGGACCCGGTGTCGCCGCCGCCGATGACGACGACGTGCTTTCCCGTCGCGAGAATCGCGCCTTCATCGGGCACGACGTCGCCGGCGACGCGCTTGTTCTGCTGCGTGAGAAAATCCATCGCGTAGTGGACGCCGCCGAGCGCGCGACCGCCGATGGGAAGGTCGCGCGGATCCCGCGCGCCGCCGGCGAGAGCCACCGCGTCGAAGCTGCGACGGAGCTCCGCAACGCTCATCCCTTCCACTGTATTTCCATCGCCGTCCCCGCCGACGTCGACGCTTGTACGAAAGGTCACGCCCTCGGCGCGCATTTGCGTCATGCGGCGATCGAGAATCCCCTTTTCCATTTTGAAGTCGGGAATCCCATACCGAAGAAGGCCGCCGATGCGGTCGTCGCGCTCGAACAGGGTGACCTCGTGCCCGGCGCGGGCGAGCTGCTGCGCGCATGCCATGCCTGCAGGGCCCGAGCCGACGACGGCGACGCGCTTGCCCGAGCGCCGTTTGGCAATCACGGGGTCCAAGTGGTCAGACGCCATGATGTGCGCCGCAATGGCCTTTTCGACCCCCTTTATCGTGACGGGCGTATTTTCGATATTGAGCACGCACGACGCTTCGCAGGGCGCGGGGCAGATGCGCCCGGTCACTTCGGGGAAGTTGTTCGTCGAGTGGAGAGACGCCGCCGCCTCGTCGAGCTTGCCGCGGTAGACCAGGTCGTTCCACTCGGGGATCAAGTTCCCGAGTGGGCAGCCTTGGTGGCAGAACGGAATGCCGCAATCCATGCAGCGCCCGGCCTGGGACTTGAGCTCGTCTTGCGGCTGCGGCAGGGCGAACTCCGTGTAGTTTGCAATACGGTCTGCCGCGGGGAGCTCGCGCTCTTTTGCGCGGGCGGTCTTCAGAAAGCCTTTGGGGTCGCCCATGGTCAGCTCGCTCCGGCGAGAGGCAGTTTTGCGGGGTAGATCGACGAGCGCTCACCCGACGCCCGCTGCGCGAGAAGCACTTTCTTAAACTCGATGGGAACGACCTTTACGAACTTGGGCGCGTAGGTATCCCACGCGTCGACGACCTGCTCGCCGCGCACGCTGCCGGTGCGCGCGACGTGCTCCTCGATAAGCGCGTACAGATTCGGACCGTCGTCTTCGTCGAGCGTGTCGAGCTCCACCATTGCCATGTTGCAGCGGTCCGCAAAGCTGTTGTTCGCGTCGTCGTCGAGCACGTAGGCAAGGCCGCCGCTCATTCCGGCCGCGAAGTTGCGCCCGGTCGATCCGAGCACGACGACCATTCCCCCGGTCATGTACTCGCAGCCGTGGTCGCCAACGCCTTCGACGACGGCGATGGCGCCGCTGTTTCGAACGGCGAAGCGCTCGCCGCCGCGGCCGGCGAAAAACGCCTTTCCGCGAATCGCGCCGTAGAGAACCGTATTGCCGACGATGACGTTGTCGCTCGCCTTGAACTTCGCGCGCGACGGCGGGCGCACCGCGATGATGCCGCCGGAGAGCCCTTTGCCCACGTAATCGTTGGCGTCGCCAGCGAGCGAGAGCGTCATTCCGCGCACCGCGAAGGCGCCGAAGGACTGCCCGGCCGTGCCCGCCGCGCTAACGGTGATGGTCCCCTCTTTCAATCCCTCTTTGCCGAAGCGCATCGCGATCTCGCCGGCGAGCATCGCTCCGAAGGCGCGGTCCTTGTTCTGAATCGGCAGCGCGATGACGGTCGGCTCGTTCGTATCGAGGCTCGCCCGCGCTCGCTTGATGAGCGTGTGATCCAGCACGCCGGCGAGGCCGTGATCCTGTTTCGCGGTGTTGTACACTTCGCTCCGCTCGTGCCCTTCGGGAACGTAAAGCACGTCCGAAAAATCCAAGAGATGCGCCTTCGGATGATCGAGATTCTTGCGGGGAACGATGCAGTCTGCGCGCCCGACCATCTCTTCGATCGTGCGGAATCCCAGGGCCGCCATGATTTGGCGGAGCTCCTCGGCGACGAAGAAGAAGTAGTTGATGATGTGCTCGGGCGTCCCTTGAAAGCGGGCGCGCAAGACGGGGTCTTGCGTCGCGATGCCCACGGGGCACGTGTTCAAGTGGCACTTGCGCATCATGATGCAGCCGCTCGCGACGAGAGGCGCGGTGGCGAAGCCGAACTCTGCGGCGCCGAGGAGCGCCGCGAACGCGACATCGCGACCGGTCTTCAGCTGCCCGTCGGCCTGGAGGCGCACGCGCGAGCGGAGGCCGTTGAGCACGAGTACCTGCTGCGTCTCCGCGAGGCCGAGCTCCCACGCGCTGCCGGCGTGCTGAATCGACGACAGCGGTGACGCGCCGGTGCCGCCGTCGTGCCCGGCGATGAGAATCGTGTCGGCGTGGGCCTTGGCGACGCCCGCGGCGATGGTGCCGACGCCCGATTCGGAGACGAGCTTGACGCTGATCTTCGCTTTAGGATTCACGTTCTTCAAATCGAAGATCAGCTGCGCGAGATCTTCGATTGAATAGATATCGTGATGAGGAGGCGGCGAGATGAGCGTCACGCCCGGCGTCGCGTTGCGCACGCGCGCGATGATCGAATCGACCTTGTGCCCGGGCAGCTGCCCACCCTCACCGGGTTTGGCCCCTTGGGCTACTTTGATTTGAATCTCGTCGGCGTTCACCAAATAGTGCGCCGTGACGCCGAAGCGCGCCGAAGCAATTTGCTTGATGGCGCTGCGCCGCGAGTCGCCGTTGGCGTCCGGGATGAAGCGCGCTTCGTCCTCGCCGCCTTCGCCAGTGTTGCTGCGCCCGCCGATGCGGTTCATCGCGATGGCGAGGTTCTCGTGGGCCTCTTTCGAGATGCTGCCGAACGACATCGCCCCGGTCGCGAAACGGCTGACAATCTCCTTCGCCGACTCGACCTCGTCGACCGAAACGGCGGGGCCGACCGGCTTGAAATCCCACACGCCGCGAAGCGTGACCGGGGCGTTCCCCTGCTCGTTGATGAGGCGCGCATACTCGTCGTACGACTTTGCATCGAGGGCCGGGTCGCCCGTTCCGCGAACGGCCTTCTGCAGGCTCGCGACGGAAGACGGGTTCCACAAGTGCTGCTCGCTGTTCGCGCGCCAGGCGTAAACGCCGCCGACGTCGAGGGCGACCTCGGGGGTATTGACGCCCGCCACGGCGAGGACGCCGGGGAACGCGTTCTTGTGCCGCGCGAGGGCTTCATTGGCAATCTCGCGAAGGCCAATGCCGCCAAGGCGCGACGTCGTCCCCGCGAAGTATTTGCCAATCACGTCTTTGTGAACGCCAATCGCCTCGAAGATTTGCGCGCCGTGATAGGACGACAGGCACGAGATGCCCATCTTGCTCATCACTTTGAGCAGCCCCTTGCCGAGGGCCTTTACGTACTTCTTGTCGGCCGTATAGGTATCCGAAATACCGAGGTCTTTATCGAGGGCCAGCTCGTGAATCGTCTCGAAGGCGAGGTACGGGTTCACCGCGCCTGCGCCGTAGCCAATGAGAAGAGCCACGTCGGCCACCTCGCGCGCCTCGCCCGTCTCCACCACGAGGCCGCAGCGCGCGCGCTTCCCCGTCCGAATCAGGTGGTGGTGCACGGCGCCCACGGCGAGCAGGCTGGGAATCGCGGCGTTCCCCGCGTCGATCCCACGGTCGCTGATGACGATAATCGACGACCCCTCGTCGACGGCCTTCGCCGCCTCCAGCGCGAGGCCGTCCACCGCGCTCCTCAGATTCTCCTCCGGCGACGCATCGCCGCGGGTCGCAAAGCGAGCCGAGAGCGTCACGGTGCGAAAATCCGAAAACGGATTTCGCTTTAGCTTCGCCATCTCTTCGTTCGTGAGAATCGGCTGTGGGAGCTCGAGGAGGCGGCACTGCTCCGGCGTCGTATCGAGGAGATTCCCCTCACCGCCAACGCAGCTCACGAGCGACATGACGAGCTCTTCGCGAATCGGGTCGATTGGCGGATTGGTCACTTGCGCGAACTGCTGTTTGAAATACCGAAACAGCAATTGAGGTTTGCGCGAGAGCACGGCCAACGGGGCGTCCGTCCCCATGCTCCCCGTGGGCTCTTCGCCGTTTTGCGCCATCGGCGTGAGGAGGACTTTCAAGTCCTCTCGCGTGTAGCCAAAGGCCTTTTGAAGCCGTTCGCGCTCGCCCCGCGGAAGCGTGTAGATCGCAGGCACGTCGTTGGCGGCGCGCGATGCGGTCTTTGCGTTCTCGGCCGCGCCGATGCTGTCCAGATCGTACTTGTTCTCGGCAACCCATTTGGCATAGGGCTGCTTCGTCGAGACTTCGTGTTTCACCTCTTCGTCGCTCACGAGGCGCCCGCGCGCCGTGTCGACGAGGAACATTTTGCCGGGCTGGAGGCGCCCCTTCTCGACGATCTCGGCGGGGTCGAAATCGAGAACGCCGAACTCGCTGGCGACGACGACGAGACCGCCTTCGGTGATGACGTATTTGGCAGGGCGAAGGCCGTTGCGATCGAGGGTCGCGCCGATGAGCGTGCCGTCCGTGAACATGAGCGCGGCCGGGCCGTCCCAGGGCTCGACGAGGCTCGCGTGGTACTCGTAGAAGGCCCGCTTTTCGGCGGGCATGTCCTTCTGCGTCGCCCACGCTTCGGGGACGAGCATCATCATCACGTGGGGCAGCGACCGCCCACCTGCGACGAGGAAGTCGACCACGTTGTCGAGGGACGCCGAATCGCTGCCGCCGGGGCGGATAATCGGTTTGAACTCTTCGATGTATTCGCCAAACGCTTTGCTCGCGAGAAGGCCTTCGCGTGCGCCCATCCAGTTTTGATTACCGCGCAGCGTGTTGATCTCACCGTTGTGCGCAATGCGGCGGTACGGGTGCGCGCGATCCCACGTGGGAAACGTGTTCGTGCTGAAGCGCGAATGCACGAGCGCGAGGGAAGAGCGAACATCGTCCTCTTTCAAATCGAGATAAAAGTCGGCGAGCCGCTCGGGGAGCATGAGGCCCTTGTAGACAACCGTCTTCGACGACAGCGACGCGATGTAGAAGTCGTTCGAGAGCGCGTTCGCCGTGCGTCCGGCACGTTTCCGAATCATGAAAAGAACCCGCTCGAACGTTTCGGCCGTGCTCATTCGACCGATGAAGAGCTGACGAATCGTGGGCTGGCTGTCGCGTGCAACCGGGCCGACGACGCTCGCGTCCACGTCCACGTCTCGCCATGCGAGGACCTTCTGCCCGTGATGGCGAACGGCGTCCTCCAACAGGCGCATCTGCGCGTCGGCGCGATCGAGGTCGCGCGACATGAAGCACATGGCAACGCCGTAGTCGCCGGGGAGCGGCAGATCGGTGCCGTCGCGGGCGAGGAGCCGCTCGAAAAACGCGTGGGGGAGCTGCACGAGAATGCCGCAGCCGTCGCCGGTGAGCGGGTCCGAGCCGGCGGCGCCGCGGTGGGCAAGGCGGCGGAGGACTTCGAGCGCCTTCTGAACGATCGCGTGGCTAGGGCTCCGTTTGAGCTCAGCTACGAAACCGAGACCGCAGGCGTCGTGCTCGTGAGCGGGATCGTAAAGACCGTGAGCGCGCGGAAGTGCCATTTGACCGCAAAGTTTGCGGCCAGTTGACGCATCGCGCCAGCGGAAACGAAGACGGTTACTTCCTTGAGACGTAGCGCCTCACCAAAGAGGCACGATCCGCATGTAGGTGGCTTAACCACCTCAGGGGAGCCGCGAATCCCTATTTGCCAATCTCGTTTCGCATTCTGGTAGTACGGATATGCCTATTGGCGCCCGCCCACGCGCACGTCACACCAGGCGAGAACGCGCTCGCCGGTGAGCGCGAGGGCGAGGGGCGCGAGCTCCCCTGCTTCGATGCCCGCCAATCTCGCGAGGCTCGCGACCATCGCCATCGCCTCCATTTGCTTCGCCTTCGGTGGGTCGAGCGGCTCCGAATGGCGCGGCGGGCGCACGATGACAGGCTCCATCGCGTGCGCGCCGCGACCGACGCGCGCGCGCACTCTTGCGAGGGCAACGTCGAAGCCGCCGAGGGTGTCGACGAGGCCGACGCGATGCGCGTCTTTGCCACTCCAGACGCGCCCTTCGGCGACCGTCGCGACCTCGTCGACGCTCTTTTTTCGCCCGGCCGCGACGACCTCGAGGAAGCCACGGTAGGTCCCCGCGAGCTGGTGACGCATGACCGCCTGCTCGTCGTCGGTGAAGGCGCGCGTCGCGCCGAAAAACTCCGCGCGCGCGCCTCTGCGCACGACTTCGGTGACGACGCCGAGTCGCTCGAGCACGGGGTCGATGGCCGCTCGTGCTGCGACGACGCCGATCGATCCGGTGATCGTCGTGGGCTGCGCGACAATCTCGTGGGCAGGCGCGGCCACGTAGTAGCCGCCGCTCGCGGCGACGTTGGCCATGTACGCGACCAGCGGCTTTTCGGCAGCAAGCTGTTCGAGCTCATGGTGCATGCGGTCGGACGCGAGCGCGCTCCCGCCGGGCGAGTCGATGAGAAGCACGACGCCGCGAATCCGCCTATTTCGCCGGGCGAGGCGCACGGCGCCGATGACCGCGTCGTCCGTCGCGATGGCGCTGAAGGGCATCCCGCCGCCGCGGTGTGCAATTGCGCCGCGCACCTCGATCACGGCGATGGTCCGCGGCGGTCCGACGCGTCGAAACTGTGTGGCCGTGCGCGCGCGGGCGTAAGCGCCGGCGGGGATGATGCGGACGCGGTCTTCCTCTTTCGCGGACGTCCCGAGGCGCGTCGCAAGCTCGTCTTCGTAGGCCCCGCCGTCGATGAGCCCGACCTTCACGGCTTCGTCGACATGGTACGGCGCAGCGTCGATGATCCCGTCGCTGGCTTCACGCGACAGTTTGCGGCCGTCGGCGATGCCGTCGGCCAGGTCGTCGTAGAGGGCGTCGAGCAGCGCGCCGACCTGCTCGCGTTGGGGGTCGCTCATCGACGACCGCATCACCTGCTCGCCCGCGCTCTTGTAGCGGCCGCGCGCGTAGACTTCGGGGACGACGCCGGCCTTGTCGAGGGCGTCGCGCACATAGCGCACGCGCGAGGCGAACCCCATGGGCGCGACGGCGGCACGCGGGCCGACGAAGATCCGCCGTGCGCCGGTCGCCACGTAGATGTCCTTCGTGTCGCCGCCCATGGGCAGGTGGACGACGACGTCGCGGCCGGTGTCGCGCACGCGTGCGAGCATCGTGCGGAGCGACCGTGCGGTGGCCATTCCGTCACCGAATTCGCGAATCGTGACGAGGATGCCGCGAACGCGAGGGTCGACGACGGCGAGGTCGAGGGCCCGCGCGAGCTCGTGAAGCGAGAACGCCGGCTTCCGTCGCCAGAGTCGAATGTCCCAGAACACCGGCGGCGCGGTGATGTCGCGCACGCTGCCGTCGACCTCGACGCCAAGGTAGCCGTCGGGAGGCGATGCGAGCCTTCGACGGAGGGCGAGGAGCGGGTAGACGAGCGCGCGAAGAGCCTCGCGGAGAAGACGGAGAGCGAGCCGCATGGAGGGCAAAGCTAGCCCCTTCCGTGCTATTCACTTGCCCATGTATTTCCAGGATCTGATCCTCACGCTCCAGGCGTTCTGGGCGAAGCGCGGCTGCCTCATCGTGCAGCCGTACAACTCCGAGGTCGGCGCCGGGACGTTCAACCCGGCCACGTTTCTCCGCGCGCTCGGCCCCGAGCCGTGGAACGTCGCCTTCGTCGAGCCGTCGCGCCGCCCATCGGACGGCCGCTACGGCGACAACCCGGTGCGCCTGCAGCAGTTCCATCAGTTCCAGGTGATCTTGAAGCCGTCGCCCCTCGACATTCAAGACCTCTACCTCGAGTCGCTCCGCGCGATTGGCACCAAGCCCGAGCACCACGACGTGCGCTTTTTGGAAGACGACTGGGAGTCGCCCACCTTGGGCGCCTGGGGCCTCGGCTGGCAGGTCTGGCTCGACGGCCTCGAGATTTCGCAGTTCACTTATTTTCAGCAAATTGGCGGCTTCGACTGCCGGCCGGTCTCGGGCGAGCTCACCTACGGCCTCGAGCGCATTTGCACGTACTTGCAAGATAAAGATTCGATTTACGACGTCGAATGGGCAAAAGGAATTACGTACGGCGAAATTGCCAAACGCAATGAGTGGGAGTGGAGCACATACAACTTCGAGCAGGCCGACGTGGCGGCCCACTTCAAGAACTTCGATATCTACGAATCCGAAGTAAAGCGGCTGCTCGCGCTGTCCGACGATCCGATGAAGAAGCTCGTGATGCCTGCCTACGACTTCGTCGTGAAGGCGTCGCATCAGTTCAACGTGCTCGATGCCCGCGGCGCCATCGGCGTGACGGAGCGCGCGCGTTTCATCGGGCGCGTCCGTGGCCTCGCGAAGGCCGTCGCCGAAGCCTACTTGGCGCAGCGCGAGGCGATGGGCTTCCCGCTTCTCAAGCTCACAGGCGCGGCGAACGGTGGCGCCCACGCGAGCACCGCGGGCGTCGTGAAGACGGCGAGCGCACAGCCGTGAAGGGCACGGCGCTGTCAGTCGCGGTCGTCGCGGTCGCGCTCTCCGGGTGCGGCGGCTCCCGCAAAGTGTCGTCGAAGTACCCGCCGCTGCCCGAAGGGTGCACGGTCGCCGTCTTCCCCGAAGCGCCCGACGCGCCGACGGAGAACATCGGCCCGGTGCGTGCAAACTGCAACGACGTCGTCTCCGACGTCGACTGCCTGCAAACCTTGAAAGACCAGGTTTGCAAGCTCGGCGGGAACGTCGTCTGGGGCGTCTCGAACGAGCCCAAGATGGAGCTGGGCCGAAAGACGTATTCGGGACGAGCCGCGCGAACGAAGTAGCCCGCGCGGGTCACACCCGAGTCGCTCGCTACTTCTGCGAATCGTAAATCGCGCCAACCTCGGCGGCGATGAGCGGGCGCGCATAGAGCTGCACTTCGTCGACTGCGCCGTGCCAGAAGTTGTCGCTCACGCCGAGCCAACGTCCACGGCCGATGATCGTGTGACCTGCGCCGGACAGGGCGACGAGCGAAGGCTGCGAATCGTCGAGGGCGCCGTTCGTGTAGATGCTGAGCGTCGGGCTGGGCGCGGTCGCGTTGAAGACCGAGACGACGTGGTACCAGGTGTCGATCACCGCGGGCTGCGCGGCCTGCGCGACCGAAAAAATCGTCGGCGAGCTGTCGTCGGTGCCGGGAAAGTCGAAATCGATTTTGGCATTGTCGTCGCGGCGCTTCACCGTGAAAACGGAGAGGGTCGTCCCCTCTTGGCTAATCGCCGTTTGCCAACCGGTGGTCTGCGAAAGCTTTAGCCATGCGACGACCGTGAAGCTCTTGGTCGTATCGAGGAGCGAAGCGCCGAGATCGACGTAACCCGTGCCGTCGAGCGCGAGCCCGCCGCCGACTTTGCCCGTGGTCCACGTGCCGCCGCCCGCGACCGTGCCGGCGTGCCCGTGGCCCGACGAGTCCGCCGCAACGGTGCCGGTGGTTTCGTTGAAGTGCCACGCGCCGATGGCATCGGTGGGAACGGCGACGACGGACGCGTCGACGTTCGCGGACGCGTCGGCGCTTGCGTCGACGGTCACGGACGCGTCGACGACGACGGTGGTCGCGTCGCTGCCGGCATCGGCCACCGTGCCCGTATCGCTCCCCGCGTCCATCGTCGTCGATGCGTCCGTCGTCGACGCATCGGCCCGCGCATCCGCCCCTGCATCCACGGGGGTCGTCGCGTCTTTCCCGCCGTCCGCGGAGGCGTCGTGGGTCGACGTGTCCGGCGCCTTCGCCGCGTCCGTCCCCGGCCCTGAATCGGCGGGCGGCGTGGTTGCGTCTTGGCCTGTCGGTGTCGACGAATCGGGCTTCTTCCCCGAGTCGACGCCGCCGTCCGAGCCCGTGTCGTCATCGCTCGACGAGCAGCCCACGACGGCCACCGCGCACACGAGCGGAAGAAACACGAGCGCCCTTCGAACACCGCCGAGAGTTCTCACGTCGTACCTCTTTTTCAAGCCGTCTACTTAGGTCTGAACAGCGAATGGGAGCCGCCGCGGCGGCGCAGGACAGAGTCCTGTCGGCACCGACGCGCGCGTCTCTCGCCTCAGTTGTCCAGGCGGGACGGGCCCGATCACGAATTCGACATGCTCACGAAACCGAGCTGACTCGGTTTCGCAGTCTCGGCGCGCGACGACGCGGCCGATCAGCGAATGCAGGCGAGGATTTCGTCGGTCGTCGGAGCTTTTTTGACGCACGCCATGATGCCGTCGGTGATGCGGCGTCCGCGGCAGTCTTTGAGCTCGTCTTTCATGCTCGTGCGAATCGCCTCCTGCTTCTTCGCGATCGCTACGGGGTCGGTCGTGTTGCTCGCGCGCATCTCCACCTCGATGAGGCGGTCGACGATGAGCTGGCAATCGGCCTCCGTCGCTTCGCGGCGGCAGCCCGCGGAAAGCGAGGCGGCGAGGCTCATTGCGAGAGCAGGAAGCACGAGCGCCAACCCCGGTTTGCGCGCCGAAAGGAAGCTCGGGAGGGTCATGGCGATCCCCTACCACGGGGCGCCAATTTGGTGCCCGTCTTACGTGAATGCTACACTCATCCTCGTGCCTCCGGCCAAGCAGCCGACCTCGCGCGCAGCACCTACCCGCCGCACCTCCACGGCGCCGGCCGCCGCCGTCGCGCCAGCCGAGCGCGAGTCGAAGCCTGCGAGCAAGGCGCAGCCAAAGACGCCGAAGCCGCCCAAGCCGCCCAAGATTCTGTCGCCCGAAGAGTCGCTCGAAAAGGCGATGCACGCGCGTACGCCCGCCACGCGCGCGCGCCACGCGAAGATTGGCCTCGCGAACCACGCGCGGCTCGATCCGACGACAAACGCGATGCTGCTCCGGCAGCTCTATTTGGCTTATTTCGAAACGCGACGCTTCGCCGAGGCGCGCGAGATCGCCGTGCAGGCGATTCGCCTCGACGTGCTGGTCGACGTGCTCCACCACGACTCGGCGCGTGCAGCGTTGGCCGCCGGCGACCTCGAAGCCGCGCTCGCGCACCTGCGCTCGGCGGCCCGCCGCGGCCCGCCGTCGCGCCGCCCGCAGCACCTCTGGACGCTCGGAAGCACGCTGTTTCTCGCGCAGCGCTACGACGAAGCCATCTCGGCGCTCGCGCGGGCCACGCGCTGGGCCACCCACGAGAAGCCGCTCTACCGCGCCCATCTCGCCCTCGCGCGCATCGCCGCCGGCGAAGGTGCTGCGTCCGCGGAGCTTCAAGAGACGCTCGACGCCCTCGCCCAAGCGCCCTGCGGGCAAGGGTACGGGCGCTTCGTATTGGGTCACCTCGCCTACGCGGCGCGCGAGTGGACCGCTGCGCGCCGCTACCTCGACGCATTCGTGAAGCGCACCGAGAGCGCACGCCCCGCCACGGCCATCGCCCTCGACGGCGAGCTGCGAATGGCCCGCGCGACACTCGCGAAGATGGCGAAGAACTAACGAATCGCTCGACCTGGGGACGGATTTGACCGGTGAGCGCGCGATCCTGACCGCGGCCATGGAGAATCCAGGAGCGCATGTCGCACCTCCCGCGCGCGCCGTGCCTCGCGTGCAGAAACGGCTGAAAAGCCGAGCGAAACCCGTGCGGTGACGCGCGCATGATCCGGCAGATCACAACGGTCCGGCGGTTGCAGAAGGGGAGTCGCCCCCGCGTCGACCCGTTTGAAGGAGGAAGTCCGTGAAAGCCGCCCCCCGAAAATCTGCCCCTTCCGCCAGGCTCGTTGCCCCCGGAACTGCCGCTGCCGTCGTATTCGCGCTCATGGCGCTCGCCATCCCCACCGTCGCGTTCGCCGCAGACGGCGGCACCGCTGCAGCCGCGGCCGGCTCGAATACGGGCCAGTTCGCCGACGCGCTCGCGGGCGGCCTCTTCCGCGCCTATGCCGCAGCGTTCGGCGCCGGCCTTCTCATGACGCTCACACCCTGCGTTTATCCAATGATCGCCATCACGGTCAGCGTCTTCGGCGCCGGCCAGCAGGCAAAATCGAAGGCCCGCGGCGCGATGCTCTCGGCCTCGTTCATCCTCGGCATGGCGGCGCTCTTCACGGTTCTCGGCGTCGCGAGCGCCATCTCGGGCGCGGTCTTCGGCAAATACCTGTCGAACCCCTACGTCGTCGGCGGCGTCGCGCTGCTCTTCGTGACGCTCTCGTCGTCGATGTTCGGCGCCTTCGAGATGACGCTCCCCTCGAGCCTGAACAACAAGCTCTCGACGGTCGGCGGCATCGGCTTCGGCGGCGCCTTCGTCCTCGGCCTCGTCAGCGCGCTCGTCGCAGCGCCCTGCACGGGCCCCTTCACGACGGGCCTCCTCCTCTGGATTGCGACCACGAAGAACATCCTCATTGGCGGCAGCGTCATGTTCACGATGGCCTTGGGCCTCGGGATGCCGTTCTTCCTCGTCGGAACGTTCGCGGTGAGCCTCCCCAAGGGCGGCGCCTGGATGCTCGGTGTGAAGTGGATCTTCGGAGTGCTCCTCGCGGCCTTCGCGCTGAACTTCCTCCGCAACGGCTTCTCCTTCATGCACGCGCTCTCGTCGCCCGCGCCCACGTACCTCGTCGTCGGCGTCGCGGCCCTCGTGATTGGTCTCGGCCTGGCGGGTGTGCACATCTCGGGTGAGCGTCGCCGCTCGCCCATCGCGCACCTCTCCAAGCCCTTCAAGCTTGCCTCGATCATCCCCGCCGTCGCCGGCGTGTTCATGATCGCCTCGTGGGTTCAGATTCCGAAGGGGCAGCTCCAGTGGCTCGAGTCGGAGGCCCAGGCCAAGACGACCGCGTCCGCCGAGAAGCGCCCGATGATTGTCGACTTCGGCGCCGAGTGGTGTGCGGCCTGCAAAGAGCTCTCGGTCCACACGTTCGCGGACGAGTCGGTTCGCGGCGAGGCCGGCCGGTTCGTCGCGGTGAAGGTCGACGCGACGGACGACGAGAACCCGCAAATCAACGCCCTCAAGGACAAGTACAAGGTCGTCGGTCTGCCCACGGTCGTCGTCCTCGACAGCGAAGGGAACGAGAAGGTCCGCTTCAACGAGTTCGTCCCGCCGGAGCGCTTCCTCGCGGCCATCAAGTCGGTGAACTGAAAACGGGAGTCACGAATCACGTACTAGGCTCGTAAGACGCGACGAGCCCAGAAGGGGTAGGCCAAAAGGCTTACCCCTTCTGCCTTTTGTGAATCCTGCGACGCGCACGCAACCGTGCGCGGTACGCGACGCCCGCAACCGAGACCTCAGCGCGCGGTGGCGCTCGCGGCGGTGCACGGCTTCGCGCACCTGCTCGGGTCGACTTGGCCGGTCGTCGCGGGGCACTGGTTGATCACATTGGGAGGCGCAATCAACGTTACCGTCGCGACGATCGCGGTGGTGTTGGTGAAGGGCTCCGTCGACGGCGTAGTCGTACCGACGAAGGCAGAAATCGGATCGCACGCGCGCAAGCACGCCGTCCCCGTCGCGTGCGCGGGGTGCGTGGGAGTTTCGGACGAGAACGTTCCGGGTGTGAGGCGAACGGTTTGACTCCCCGTGCCCGCCGCGGAGAACTCGAAGTCGTAGGTGTAGAGGCCGCTCACCGGCGCATACCAATCGACTTCCGTCTCTGCGCCCTCGTGGGACGGCGTCGCGACGAACGCCCCCGGCATGATGACGCCGGGGTTCACGCAAAAGCTGTCGGACGGGTTCGACATCACATTGGGTGCGTCCTTTCCCGGCAGCCCCCAGCCCACCATTTCACACGCGAACGTCGCCGGTGAGAAACAGAGGTTGCGATCGAAGGCACTCCTCGCCGCGTTCCAACGGCTCCACGAGTAGACCCACCGCATGCGCCCCGGGACCTGTGAGGCGTAGTCCGCCGCGAGGTCCCACGTGTACGGAATCGAAAACGCGAGGCCGCCGTCGTAGGGCGCGGCATCGAACGACGCATCGGCCTCCGCATCGACCACGACCGAGCCACCATCGGCGTCGGCATCGCGGGCGTCGGCGCCAGCGTCCGCCGCCGCGTCGTCCACGCCCGCATCGCTGCCGGCGTCGGCTTCGACGACCTCCGGCTTCGCAATATTGAGAATGCCGTTGCAGGCGACCAACGTCGCGAGCGCCGAGCCCGTGGCGAACACCGCGAGCCACCAACGCCGACTCGAACCAAGGTTGACGCGAAGGCGCATGGGGCGCAGCAGCCCTAACACGCGATTTCTCGCGGTGCACGGCGGCGCCACCGTCCCGCGCAATCCACGCGCCGTCGAGAACGCATCACCCTCAGTTGTCGTTCTTCCCATCCTGCCAGGGCGCGCTCGAGGCACGCACCGGCGATACGTGCACACGCATATGGGAACCCATTCCCTTGATGGGCTCGCGTTGCTCATTGCGGTGATCGGTATTGATTTCGAAGTTCGTGCGCCCGAAGAGCTACGCGTTTATCTCAGCGATATCGCCAGTCGCCTCGGCCGCACGGCCTGTGCGCCGCGAATACGTACGTAAAAACATGAACGCCACAGAGCAGCATCAAGGCGCGACTGCGAATTACCGATTGAGCGGCGAAGGCACGGGCGTTGCTGAAGGGTGAATCACACTGGGAATCACCCCCTAACAGGAGCCTCAACTATGATCTCGTCTTCATCGCGCTTGTCCTTCGTTGCCGCCGTCGTTGCCCCGCTTTGCCTCGCGTTCGCGTCGGGCTGCAGCTCGTCGAACGACTCCACGGGCTCGGCCACGGTCGCCGCTCTGAGCTTCGACTCCACGGACTGCGCATTCGGCAGCGCGGGCCAGACGAAGCAGTTTCACGTCACGGCGCACGCGCCCGATGGCAAGATGAGCGATGTCACCGAGACCGCCCAGTGGAACTCGGCAGACACGAACACCGTCACCGTCGTGAAGGGCTTCGTCACCGGCGTGCACACGGGAATCACCGACGTGCAGGTTACGTATCAAGGCGCGGCGAACTCGGTTAACTGCAAAGTTCAGTGACCGTTGGCGTGCACGGTTCGCGCGCGAGAGCGCGGCGATCGTGCGATGTGAAGTGCGAATACCGAAATGAGAAACGCCCCCGAGGCCGCGCACTGCGCGATCCGGGGGCGCTCTCATTTGCAATCGCGATGTCGAATCGCGGAGTGCCGAGGCTCAGGGGACGACGAGGATCTGGCCCTTCATCGACGAGTGGAAACCGCAATGGAAGCCGTAGGTGCCGGCCGTGGGGAACATGACCTTGTAGTCGCCCGAGTCCGTTGCCGACGACTGCGCCTGAATCGGGTTCGTGGGCGAGCCGGCGACCGGGACGAGGGGGTGGTTGGTGAAGTTCATGGCGAAGTCGGCCGTGCCGCCCGCTTTGATCTTCGAGCACGGGTTGACGTAGGCGTACGTGCCCGGGGCGCCCGTCTGGCTGATGTCGACCTGGTTGCCGGTGCCCGTATGATCGTTCGCGGGGAGATCGAAGTCGGCCTGCGTGCACGGCGCGAACGCGGGCGCTGCATCGCCGGCGGCGTCGACCGGTGCGGTCGCGTCCTTAGGGGCCTCGGCGTCGGGCGTCTCTTCGGCGTCGGGGCCTGCGTCGACCGCGGGCTCCGTCGTCGGACCCGTCGAGGGCGTCGGCTTGGGGCCCGCGTCGTACGGGGGCTGGATGCTCGTGCCGACGCTGTCGCTGCAGGCGGCGACGAAGATGCCCGCCGAGATGGCGGCAAGAGCGACAAGAGCAGAAACGCGGGATTTCGAAAGCGTAACGGTCATCGAGAGACTCCTTGGACCACGTGAGTTTTGCGTAACAATTAGCTTATGGGGGCGCGACGCTCGCACGAAAACGCGCGCGCTGGGGGATTGGATAGGAGTTTTCTAGGCGATATTGCCCATACGATTACCCCACGGTCGGATTTGGATTGGCACAGCGGCACGCAACCTGCGCGAAACACGCAGCCGCCGACGTGGTAAATCCGCGCTCATGCGCTTTGAAAACCCCGTCCGAATCGAAAATCGCATCCGCACGACGCCCTCGTCGCGCCTCGCCGCCGCGTTCTGTGCGGCAGCCATCTTCGCGATAGGCACCCTCAGCGGCGGATGTGGCGGCAGCGGCGGAGGGAGCGCGACGCTCCCCGCCATCGCCCCCGCGCCGGAAGAGAAGCCGCCGTCCGCAAACGACGGGGGAGCGCCCGCAGCGCCGACGAGCGCGGCACCCGCCCCGTCGTCGAACGTGAAGGCCGCCGGCAACGCAAAGGTCGGCGACACCGCACACTGCCCCGTCTCGGGCGAAGAGTTCGTCGTCACGTCGACGTCGCCCCACGCCGATTACAACGGCAAGACGTACTACTTTTGCTGCGGCGGCTGCGAGAAGAAGTTCTTGAGCAATCCGCAGAAGTACACGAGCGAAACGCCGAAGGGCTGAGGCTCGAGCAAGGGGCGCGCTCCCGCGTTACGGGTTGAACACTTCTTCCGCGGGCGCCGCCGCAGGCTTCTTCGCGGCAGGCTTCGCAGACGCGGCATCGCCGTCGGTCGCGGGCGTGGGCTTGGCCGAAATCGACGGCAATGTCGGGGGGCTCGGAGGTGCAACGGTGCCGCGCCCCTTCGGCGCCGCGCCTGCACCCGCGGGGGCGCTCGATGCCGGCGCAACCGGGGTCGCCGAGGCGGTGACGATGGCGCGCTTCAGGTCGAGGACGAAGTCTTCCGCCCCCTGGGCGTAGGCGCGCGTGGTGGCGGCATGGGGCGTGAGCACGTCGACGGATGCGGCCAGCTCGTTCTTCACTTCCGACGCTTTGCCCGCATTTTTCTGCGTGAAATCGCGATCGACGCGCTCTTCGTAGTCGTGCCCTTGGCGCACGAGCTGATCGACCTTGAGCGACGTCGCGCGCATACGTCGGCCGCGATCGAGCTCGCCCTTGGCCGTGATCTCCACCGCGTGAAACAGCGACCGCGCGCTCGCCGGAATCCCTTTCGCGCCATTGGCCGCGACCATGCGCGCATCGTCACCCACGAGCTCGAGGCTCAGCGGGCCCGACTGGCGCGCCACCTCGGACATGCGCTCGTGGGTGAGCTGCGCGAGCGTCGCATCGGGCGCGTCGCAGCTCGTTTTCAGCTCGTCGCACAGGGGCTTTCGCGCGGTCTTGCGCTCGTCGCTCCACTTCGGCGACGCCGCCTGAACGCCGTGTACCTCGCGGAAGTACGCGTCGTAGGTTGGCGTCCCCGGCGCGTAGAGCTGGCCGTCACGCACGCGCGAGCGCCCACCGAGGAGGCACGCCGGCGTGAGCATTGCGAACGCAAGCAGCGCGACGGCTGCGGCGCGGAAGCGCGGCCTCGTGGGCGCAGGCGCCCGCGTCGACTCGGGAAAACGGGAAGGCGGAGCGTGCGGGGTACGGCAGATCGCAATCATGAAAGGCCAGAAGCCTTTACATGGAAGACTTCCCGCACGCGACGGGCGTCGCGACGACCTCGTACGCCTTTCCGTTCGCGGCCAAAAACGCCACCACGCCGCGGCCGCCGGGGGTAATCGCGATTTGCGCCTGCCCGGCATTCACGCCCGCCGCCGAAACGACGATAGGCGCGCCCACAGGAACGCCGTCGGCGTCGAGCGTGATCGCGCGAACTTGGTGGTTCGACACGGGCCCTTCCGTCCACGCGAAGAGGAAACCGCCGCCCGGAAGCGCGGCCAACGCGGGGGACATCGCGTGCTCGCCGAGGCCGCCCGCGGGGGGCTCGAAGGGCTTCATGTCGGGCGCCGCGTCGCCGCGTTTCCATCGGCCGAGGCGCACGCTCCAGAGGTCGTTCGTCGTCGCGCGATCGGCCCACGCAACGAGGAGGCGGTCGCCCATCGCCGCCACCGCAGGAGCACCCATTTGCGGCCCCATGCCCGGGACCTTCACGAGCGGACCGTCGGCGACGAAGGTGTCGGCGCCCCTGAACGTACCGAACCACAGCGCGTTCTCGCGTCGAAACGCGACCGCGTACGAAGCCGCGCCGAAGTTCGCGATGCGCAGCGCTTCGGCGACCGCGAGCTTCGCGTCGCCGCGCGCTTCGAGGGCCCAGAGCTCGGTCGCGACGTCGCTCCCGTGAGGCGCCCAGGCGAGCGAATCGCCCATGACGCCAATGTCGAAGGGGGCCGTGGGGTTCACGGTGCGGCGCGATTTAATCTTGTCGGCTTTGCGATCGGAGTCGGCGGCGAGGGCGACGGGCTTCGTCGACGAGAGCATCGGCGTCGCGCGACGGACGATCTCCGGCGCTTTCGTTCGGAGCGTTTTGCCCACCGCGAGGGACGTCGCGTCGAGCTGCACGAGGCTCGCTTCCTTCGATGCCGACGCGAACGCGAGGTACGCGGCGTCGGTCGTCGCGACCGCTTCGATGCCGATGGGGACCAGGGCGCGCGGCGCGATGACTTGCGAGGGGCCCGCCACGCCGCACGTGGCGAGGGCGGCGCTCTTCGGCGCTGTCGCGGACGCCGAGGGCGTTGGGGCGGCGACGACGGCCGCGGACAGCGCGGAGACGGCGCTCGCCGACGCCGACGCGGCCGCCTGCTCCGACGAGTCGGACTTGTGCGAGACGACCGCGCCGACGATGGCGAACAGCAGCAACGCCGTCGAGCCTGCCGCGAGCGGGAGGACCCACTTCGGCATCGCCCGTTGGAGCTTCGTGAGATCGTGCAGCACCGACGTGTTGCTCGACGGATCCGGCGGCGCCATGCGGCGCGAGGACGGCGGTCGCGACGTCACGTCGGCCGCGGCCGGCGGCACTTCGAGGTCGGAATAGGGCGGGAGGATGTCTTCCGCCGCGGCGTGACCCGCATCGCCGAGGGACTGCGCTGGGTGAGGGACGGGCGCCGGGAATGCGGACGCGAGCTCGGGCGGGATACCGAGCCCCTGGGCCGTCGCCGCGAAATGCTGCGGCTCGGGGGTAAGAATCCGCGACGCCGCGCGCACCTCGCCGGCGGCGCTCGACGGGAACCCGTAGGCGACGTCGCCCGGTGCACGGGCACCGCCCGCCGCACTCGAGCCCGAGCCCGATGGCCCGAGCCCCAGGGCCGTGGGCGCAGGCGGCGGCGTGAGGAGATAGCCAACCGGCCCGACGGCGGCCGGCGCATGCGCTTGCCCGTTCGGCGGAGCAGCGGGGACGACCGGATCCGACGGCGGCAGGCCGAGCCCTTCGCCGACGTCGAGCGCCGACCCCACAGCCAGCAAGAACGAGCCGCTCAAGACCTGATCGTCGCCGCTCTTCGAGTCGCTCGCGGGGAGGAGATCCTCCCCCTCGTTCCACGGCTCCGGAGCCTCTTCGAGCAGATTGCGGCTCGACGACGCGGGCGGCACCGGCATCTCGTGCGCCTGACGGGTCTGGTTCATCTGCCGCATCGACGCGGGGGCCGTCGGCGCGGCGGGCGGCGCGGGCACGCTCGGCATCGGCTTGGACACGACCGGCGGCGGCGGCTTGGACGGCGCCGGCGGCGGCACGACGACGGCGGGAACGCGCCCGGGGGCGAGGGTCGCGATCGCGTCGGCCGGGTCCATCAAGAGTGAGCCACTCAGCTCTTCGACCTCGTCCTGCGACAGGTCTTTCAGGTTCTTAGGCGCCGACGACGGCCTTAATCGCGGGGACGGCGGCGGCGGTTTCGCAGAGCCGTGGCCGTTCGCGTTCGGGCCTGCGCTTCCGGGCAGTGGGGGCCGAGCGCTCGGCACCATCGGCGGTGGGGGCGCGGAACGGACGTTCGGCGGCGACGGTGTCACCGCCCGGGGCACGGCCGGCGGAGGCGCGGCCGACACGGGCACGGGCATCGGCGCGGGGGCAGGCGCGCGACGCGGCGGCGGCGGCGGCACTTGCGTCACGGCGTCGGAAAACGACGGCGGCGCGCCGAGAGGCGTCGGCCGGTCGGAGCGGTCCGACATCGGCGGAAGCGTGATGAACGGCGTGGGTCGATCGTCGAGCTGCCAACGCGTGGCGAGCGGCGTCGGCAGCGACGAGCCCGACATTGGCGCGGGCGGAGACGACGCCGTGAGCGAAGCGCGATCGGGCGCGCGGTTCATCAACAGCGTGCTCGTGGGCCGCGTGGACGCCGGACCGGCGTGGGGCGTGATGCCGCCGATCGGCGTCGGCGAGCTCGGCCGGCCTCCGTCGCCCCGCGGATCGCGCGTGCTCGGCGTTGGCGCGGACGCGGCCGGAACGTAGGGCGGTGGCGGCCCGGGCGGCTCCGCATGGGAGCTCGGCGGCCCTTCCGAGGCCGCCTCGAAGGCGCGCTGCGACGCGACGACGTGCATCGGCGGCGGCGGGATGTTGAGCACCACGCCGTTGACCGCCGACAGTGCGCTCGTCGTTAGCTCAGGGACCGTTTCCGCGGACTGCCATGAGCCCCATCCGACACGCCAGACTGGCGCGTTCGACGGGATGGCCCCGCTCGTGAGACCCGCGCGCAGCTCGTCCGTGTGGACGAGGCGCTGCTGGCCGCTCGGGTCTGCCCATCGCCACTCGTCCTGGTCGCTCACCCCGCCATCATACTCCGCGCAGGTGGTCGCATGCCACGCTCCCCCGCGACCCGAGCGATGACCGCGGCGGTAACGGAGGCCGCTCCCCCGGCGAGCAGCACGGCGCGACACTCCGAAAGCGTCGCCCCCGTCGTGAGGACGTCGTCGATCAGCAGCACGCGGGCGCCGTCGACGAGGCGCGGCTGTCGGACGACGAAGGCGCCGCTCAAATTCGAGGTGCGTCCTTTGCGATCCAGAGACGCCTGAGCAGGTGTGTCGCGCACACGATCGAGCGCACGCGGCCCGAATGCGACGCCGAGATGCCCCGCCACCCTCCCCGCGAGCAGCGCGCTCTGGTTGTATTTTCGCGCGGCAAGACGCACCGGATGAAGCGGCACGGGGACGACGACGGTGTACGAACCGCGCGCATGCTCCTCTTCGCACGCGTCGGCGAGCGCAAGGGCGCTGCATAGGATCGCCGCGAGGGGCCGGGCGAGGTCGGCGCGGTCGGAGTACTTGAAGCGCGTGATCGCGGTCGATACCGCACCGCCGTAAAAAAGCGGCGCGATGACGCCGTCATCTTCGACCCCGTCGCCCTCGTAGTCGTCGTCGACCCGCTCGACGGTGGCGATGCACGCGGCACAGAAGACGACTTCGTGGGCCATCGGCTCGTCGCAGGAGGCGCACTTCGCGGGCGAGAGGAGAGCGGTGGCGGCGGCGGCAAAGGCGCGAGCGATGATCACACCGTGGGGTCGTCTCCGCGCAACATCGTGTTGCGCGCAAATACAGAGTGAACCGGGGCACTTTATCCACTGGGGCGATCGTGCACGCGGCGCGAGCGCTCTGCGCGATGTGCTCGCGCGATGCGCCGTCGCAATCCGACGTGCAATCCGGGGGATGCACACTGACGGAGCCGTTTGGCGGCGCTCTTGCAGCGTATGCGAACAGGATTACGAATGGCGGCGCGCGATATTCTCACCGAGCTGGACCGACGACCGTTGGACACGCCCCTCCCCGCATCAGGGACCACCGCCTGCGCGCCGGGGTTCGTGTTGGTCGTCGACGACGACGAGGACACGCGTCACCTCATCACGCGCTGGCTCGCCCACGCGAACATCGCGTTTATGGAAGCGAGCTCGGGCGAGGAGGCGATGGATCTCGCGGATCGTTACGCCGAGAGCATCGAAGCCGTCGTCTCCGACGTGATGATGGACGGGATGGACGGCTTCGAGCTCGTGCGACGTCTCCGCGCGGCGAGCGACACGGCGCACATTCCGGTGGTCATGATGACTGGCACCGCAACCCACGAGTCCGACGTCGTGCGCGGCGTCGAGACAGGCGCTGTCGACTACCTCGCGAAGCCGGTCTCGCCCCACGTCGTCGTCGCCAAGCTCAAGGCACTCAGCGAGCGTCACCGCGTCGAGCGGCAGCTCCGGCGCGACTTGGTTTCGGCGCAGGCCAATGCGACGATCGACGCGCTCACCGGGCTCTACAACCGGTGGCATTTGGTCACACGCCTGCGCGAAGAAACCGCGACCGCCACGCGCCACGACAAGCCCTACGCGGTCGTGATGCTCGACCTCGATCACTTCAAGTCGGTCAACGACACCCACGGCCACGCCGAGGGCGATCGCGTTCTGATGCACGTGGCCGACGGCGTGCGCTCGGTGCTTCGGGGCGACGACGTCGCATTCCGCTACGGCGGCGAAGAGTTCCTGCTCCTGCTCCGCGCCTGCGACGCCGACCAGGCCGCACGTGTGGCGGCGCGTCTGCGCGATTGGCTCGACGCGAGGCCCCTCACGATGGGCAACGGCGAAACGCTGCGGGTCACGTTCAGCGGCGGAATCGCCGTCGCGAGCGCGGCGCGCGGCTTCATCAGCGACGAGCTCATCGAACGGGCCGACAGCGCTCTCTATCGCGCGAAGCGCGCCGGGCGAAACCGCGTCGATCTCGACGGCTAACGGGCCGTCAGGTCGCCGGGTCGGGCAGGGGCGGCGCGCTCACGACGATGCCGCGCTCGTGGGCCCACTCGTCGTAGGTTCGCGCGAGGAGCACGTGGTCTTCCCACTTGTCGTTGATGCAGAGGTAACGCTCGGCGAACCCTTCGCGACGAAACCCGAGCTTCTCGGCGACGCGCAGACTGCGCACGTTCGAAGGCATGATCGCGGCCTGCAACCGATGCAGCTGCAGCTGCTGGAACGCGAAGTCGACAGCCGCCGAGACGCCTTCCGTCGCGTACCCCTGCCCCGCCGCGTCGATGTCGACCTCGTAGCCGACGTACGAGTTTTGAAAGACGCCGCGCACGACCGCGCCGAGCGTCACGCGCCCCATCACTTTTTCGTAGTCGTGCGCACCGCCGGCCTTTTCCACCATGAGCAGCGCGAACGCCTGGCCGCGCTTCCACTCTTTGCGCTGACGGAGCACGGTCTTCGAGAGCGACGTGATCGACGCGGGGTCGTCACCGGCCCGTGGCGCCGGGCTCCATGGACGCAAGTGAGCCGCGCTTCGCCGCAGGTGCGCACGAAGCTCGGGCAGATCCGACGGGCGTGGCGCACGCAACGTGAGGCGTGCCGTCGCGAGCTGCGTCGACAGCGGGGGAACCTCGGGGGTCGTCCAGGGCGGCCTCTTCTCCATGACGGGCACGCCCATCATAGGAGCTGCATCGGATCGATATCGAGAATGCAGCGAACGTCTCTCGGGAGACCTGCCCGCGCCTTGTCGGCGGCAACGAGCACGCGACGCAAGGCCGCGCGGTCGGCGCTCCGCAGCATCACGCGGAATCGAAAGCGATTTCGGAGCCGCGCGAGCGGCGCGGGTGCGGGTCCCAGAACGGCGACCGAAGGCGCTGACGCCGCGCGCGCGGCCTCGGCGACGCGCTGCGCTGCATCGCGAGCTTCGTTCTCGTCGACGGCGTCGATACGAATGAGAGCCACGCGGGCGTAGGGCGGATAGCCAAGCTCGCGGCGGTTCGCGAGCTCTTGCTCGATGAAGCCGGGCACGTCGTGGCGTAGCGCGAAGGTGATTGCCGGGTGCTCGGGGTTGTAGGTTTGCACGAGCACTCGCCCCGCGAGATCGCCGCGCCCGGCTCGCCCGGCGACCTGCACGAGGAGCTGAAACGCGCGCTCGGCCGCTCGAAAATCGGGGATCGACGTTGCCGCGTCGGCGTTGATGACACCGACCAACGTCACGAACGGAAGGTCATGCCCCTTGGTCACCATCTGCGTGCCGACGAGGATGTCGACCTCGCGCGCGCGCACGCGATCGAGCACCTTCTCGACGGTCTTCCCCGTGGCGACGTCGCGATCGAGCCGCGCGATCCGCGCCTCGGGAAACGCCTTCGCCAGCGTCTCCTCGAGCTTCTCGGTGCCGAGCCCCTCGAGCGCCAGCTCGGCGCTCCCACACGCTTTGCACTGCGTCGGCATCGGCCGCTCGTATTCGCAATAGTGGCAGCGCACGACGGCGCCTGCGCGCTTATGGAACGTGAGCGCCACCGAGCACGACGGGCAGCTCGCGATGACGCCGCACCCTTGGCATTGAACGCTCGGCGCGAAGCCGCGGCGGTTCAAGAACAGGATCGCCTGCTCCTTCGCCTTGAGCGTGTCCTCGATGGCGCGGTGGAGATGCAGGCTGATCCGCTTGTCGCCCGTAGGTCCCGGGCCGATGCGACGAAGGTCGACGATCGACACGCGCGGCATCGCCTGCGTGCGGGCGCGACCGGGCAGACGGAGCTTCGTCGCCTTCCCCGTGCGCGCGAGGTGCTCCGTCTCGAGGGACGGCGTTGCGGTGCCCAAAACGCAGACCGCCCCGCACCGATGCGCGCGGAAGATCGCCATATCGCGCGCGTGGTAACGCACGCCCTCCTCCTGTTTGAACGACGAGTCGTGCTCTTCGTCGACGATGACGAGGCCGATATTTTTCAGCGGCGCGAACAGCGCGCTCCGAGCGCCGATGACGACGTCGACCTCCGCCCGATGAATGCGCTGCCACATCACCAGGCGCTCTTTCACCGTGAGCCCCGAGTGGACGACCGCAACCTCGTCGCCGAAGCGCGCACGGAAGCGCGCCACGAGCTGCGGCGTGAGCGCGATCTCGGGGACGAGCACCAGCACGCCGCGCTCTTGCGCGCGCGCAACGGCGATGGCGTGGAGGTACACTTCGGTCTTCCCCGAGCCCGTCACGCCGTGGAGCAAGAACGTCTTTGCCTCGCGCGCGACGAGCGCGGCATCGATCGCGTCGACCGCAGCACGCTGCGCATCGGTCAGCACCGGCGGCGTGTCGCGCGGGACGGCATTGGCGAAGAACGGATCGCGCGGCGCCTCGCGCTCTTCGATGCGCACAAGGTTGTGCGACGCGAGCTTTTTGATGGCCGGTCTCGCGTTGCCCCACAGCGCCGCGAGACGCGCCGTCGGCACGTCGCCCGTGGCGCGCACGTGGGCGAGGATCGCCGCAGCCTGACCGCGAGGCGCGTCGGCGGAGCCTTCGTTCGCTCCCAAGTCTGGCGCGTCGGTCGCCACGACCCACTGCACGGTGCGCGTCGCCACGCCGCGCATTCCGGAGTCGAACAGCGTTGGCTCGGCGAGAGCGCGCGAGTCTTCCTTCTCGAGCGGCGGTAGCGCGAGGCGCATCACCTCGCCAATGGGCGCCATGTAATACGACGCTAAATCCCGCAGAAAAAGCACGAGATCCGCCGGCACCGCGGGCATCGTGTCGAGCACGGAATGCAGACGCTTCACGCCGTCGGGCGGCTCGCCCTCGCGCGCGCCGAGCACCACGCCGATGAGCCTTCGCGTGCCGAAAGGGCAGACCACGCGCGCGCCCGTCGTCGCGCGGGCCACAAGCTCGCTCGGAACCTCGTACGTGAAGATGCGCGCCAGCGGCACGGGGAGCGCGACGTCGACGAGAAGCATCATCCGCGCGTGGGAGCCGGCGTCGAAAAGGGCCACGTCATCGCTGGAGCATAAGCACGACGAAGACGACGCACAGGAGCGCGGCGACCACCATCACCGCGGGGCCGAACATGCGTGCGCCGAACGACTCGCCCGACGACTGCGACGACGGCCGCGCATCGGCGGTCATCGGCGACGCCGACGACGGCGCGGGCACGGCGACGGGCGACAGCAGCGGGACGGGCGTTTTGTGCGGAGCGGGCGCGGTGCTCGGGCGCGGCGACGGCGAGCCGGGCTCCGCTGGTAACGACGGTGGCAGCGGCAAAGGCGTGACGATGGCCGCCGGCCCGTGCTCCAGGGCATCGGCCGCGCGCTCGCGTTCGCGACGCTGAGTCACGATGTCGGTGCCGAACGACTCGACGAGCCACTCGCCGAAGCGCAGTGGGCTCGACGTGAGCTTGGCCTCGCGCGTGTAGTCCTCGAGCTCGCGCAGCATCGCGCCCGCCGAGGCGAAGCGGTCGTCGCGCTGTGGCGCGAGGGCCTTCATCACGAGCGCGTGAAGCCTCTCCTCGCGCGCGAGCCCTCGCAAAACCGGCGGCGGAATTTCGGCCTTCCGGGCCTGCTCGAGGAGCGACGGCTTCGCGTCGTCCTTCTGGTACATGCGCTTGCCCGCGAGCAGCTCCCACAAAATGATCCCCGCCGCGAAGACGTCGGCGCGCGCATCGAGCGCCTCGCCGCGCGCGTGCTCGGGGCTCATGTAGCCGGCTTTGCCTTTGATCGCGTCTTCGAGGGAGCCGGCCCCCGTGGCGACGAGATCGTTCGCGTGGGCGATGCCGAAGTCGCACAGCTTCACTTCGCCCTCGAACGACACGAGGATGTTCGACGGCGACACGTCGCGGTGAACGATCCCCAGCGGCTTGCCGTCGTCGTCGAGCCTGCGATGCGCGTAATCGAGCCCTTTCAAAGCCTCGGTGACGATGCGGAGCGCGAACTCGACGGGCAGCGGGACCTTCGCACGCGAGCACTGGCGGAGGAGCGCGTTGAGGTCGAACCCCTCGACGTACTCCATTGCAATATACAAGTGACCATCGGCGCGACCTAGGTCGAAGACCTGCACGATGTTCGCGTGATTGAGGCGCGCGGCGAGCTTCGCCTCGTGGGTGAGCATCTCGGCGAACTGCGCGTCCTCGGCGAAGTTCGCGATGATCTGTTTGACGATGCAGAGGCGCGCGCCTCCGAGCTCGGTCTTCGCGCGGGCGAGGAAGATCTCCGCCATGCCGCCCTTGCCGATGAAGTCGAACAGCGCATAACGGCCGAATCTGCGGGGGACGGCGCGCCTTCCAGAGGGTGCGCCCTCGAGCGGAGACGTGGCTTTTGTGGACATGCGCGGCCTTGCCGACGTTCTCGCGGAGGTAGAGGGGACGGTCAAGTATGGCACGTTCGCGCTAGTCTCGGGCCCATGGCCGCGATCCGGATCACGCGCGCGCACGCGCGGCGCTTCCTCGTTCGCCGCCATTTGCTGAAGCCCCCGCGAAGCCTACCGGACGCCCCCGAATCGGTGCTCGCCGTCGTCGAGACGTTGGGCTCGCTGCAGTTCGACCCGCTCGAAGTCACCGGCGCGCGCAACCACGACATGGTGCTGCACGCGCGCATCCGCGGCTACCACCGCCGCGGCCTCGATGCGTGGCTCTACGCGCAGGCGCAAACGCGTGATGGTCAAGCGTGCTTCGGGCGACGGCTCTTCGAGGCGTACAACAAGTCGCTCAACATTTTGCCCCTCGGCGAGCTCGCGTTTCATCGCGTCGCCTGGGAGCGCGCGAAGCTTCGGCACGGACGCGGGATCTTGAAGACGTCGGCCAAGACCGCGAAGGCGATCCTCGTGCGCATCGACGCCGAAGGTCCCCTCACCTCCAACGCGTTTCGCGAGCACGACAAGAGCATCGACTGGCACTGGGCGCCAACGCGCGAAGGGCGCGCGGTGCTCGAAGCCCTTTTCGAGACGGGCGTCCTCGGCATCTCGCGGCGCGACGGCAACAAGCGGCACTTCGACCGCGTGGAGAGGCTCTTTCCGCGCGAGGCGCTCGAGCGTCGCGTCACCGAGGCGGAGTCGCTACGCCACCGAATGCTCACGCGCTTTCGCGGCGTCGGTCTCATGGGGTCGATCGCCGGAAGCGAGCTCACGTCAGGGACGGCCAAGGCGGCCGCGCGCGCCGTCGCCGTGCGCGAGCTCGTGGCCGAAGGGGTCCTCGTCCCGTGCGAGGTCGAGGGGCTGCGCGATGTTCGCTACATGCTCGCGAGCGAACGCGCGACGCTCGACGCGGCGGGCAGCGACGACGACGACGCTGGCACCGGCACCGCCACCGGCGCCGGCACGGACGTCGATAAGATCGACGAGGTGACCTTCCTCGCGCCGCTCGACCCGCTCATGTGGGATCGCCGCATGGTCCGCGCGCTGTTCGACTTCGACTACACCTGGGAGGTTTACACGCCTGCCGAGAAGCGCGTTCACGGCTACTACGTGCTGCCAATTCTCTACGGCGCACGCATCGTCGGGCGCATCGAGCCGCGGTTCGAACGGGCCTCGGGGTCGCTCGAGATTCTCAGCGTGAAGCTCCACGACGCCGAGGGCACCACGCCCGATGCGGGCTCGCCGTTCACGGCCGCGTTCGTGCGCGCCGTCGAAGCCTACCGCCTCTTCGTAGGCGCGACGCGCGTGCGATTTCCACGCACGAAGCACGCGCGCGTGCTCGCGCGAGCCTTCGCGCTCACCACGGCGGTGCTCGCCGCCGCCGCCGCTCTCACCGCGTGCAAGTCGCCCGAGCCGCGCCACGTGAGGGTGCCGATGCAAGCGGGGATCGAAACGCCCGGCGCCACGAGCGACATCACCGCTCACGCAGACGACGCGTCGGCCTCCGCGAGCACGAACGCGACGCCCGGCGCCGCGCTCTCGCTGCTCGGTCGGTGGGAGGGCACAGGGACGCAAGACGACGGAACGTCGTGGCCCATGGTCGTCGACATCACGGCTCTCAAGCGCGGTGCATGCGCCAAGGCGCGCTACCCGACGATCCCGTGCGCCGGCGCGTGGATGTGCATCGGCGAATCCGACGGGCGCACGATGATGGCGGTCGAGCACATCACCGAAGGGCAAAAGGCCTGCGTCGAGGGGGGCACCATGCGCCTCGTCCTCCTCCCCGACGGCGCCATCGACTGGAGCTGGGCGGGGCCGGGCGACGCCGCCCACGCGCGCCTCCATCGCGCGATCCGATAGAGTTCCGAACGGTGCTCCAGGCGCCACGCGCTTCGTGGCAACGGAAATTGCCAGCGGTGCTCCATAACCCGCGTCCCGGGTGCGTCCACAGCGCATTTCAGCGCCCATCGCGGTGCGGCAGAGCACGCGGCCGGTGCTAGATCAGGCGCCACGTCTTTCGCGTTCTCCGCGTTTTGCGCCTGCCCCCCCACGCTTTGGAGGTCCCATGAAGAGCTACGTGTTCGCGCTTCCGCTTGTCGTTCTCGCAGCCGCGTCCTGCGGCGGGACCACGCCGTCGAACACCTTCGGCAGTGGGGACGGCGGCGGCGCGACCGGCGGCGGCGGCACGGGAGGGGGCA
>JANXMC010000538.1 GCA_025354825.1 Myxococcales bacterium | reverse complement strand
CGGATAACTCGGAAGCCTAAAGCGCGGCAGATGCCCACCACCTAGCCGTCTGGCTAGGGGTTCATGCGATCCGCTGACGGCCACGGTGGTAGGAACACTTTTTACGAGCGGACGCTCCTCCTCGAGACGGAGCGCCCGCTCGCGAAAAGTGTTCCTACCACCGTGGTCGTCAGCGGATCGCATGAACCCCTAGCCAGACGGCTAGGTGGTGGGCATCTGCCGCGCTTTAGGCTTCCGAGTTATCCGGAGCTCCGAAGAGACGGCCCGGCGTGCACACTGAGCGACAAGACACCCGCCTGGTTCGTGCTTGTAAGGGATCCATGGACTCCGCGAGTCACGGGCCCGGCAGAGGGAACGGGACGAGGTTAACACCCGCGCCTGGTTGGTCAACGGCGCGAGCCCGTGGAAGCGGGCGGAACGCGGCGTGCGTGGGCCCGAACGCCCCGCACAACGCGTCGTGGAAACCCGGAAACTGGCCCATTTTTTTGGCGTCCGGCAGCATTCGCCATGAAAGACCTCATGAGCGAGTTCGACGTACACGAGCGGTCAGCGGGAGCGGGCACGGCGGGCACGGTTCACGGGCGCGGCCGCGCGCCGAGCGTCGATGAGCCTTCGGGCCCACGCGCTCAGCCGAGACCCGGCGATGAGCCGCTGGCGGGCGAGCTTGCGTTCACCGACGTCGAAATGCGTTCGGTCCGCGGCGCCGAGCTCCTTGCGCGAGGGGCGGTCGTGGTGCGTCTCGAGACGCTCGAGCCCTCGGCACGCGGTCGTCTCTGCGACGTCATCGACGACGCCATCGAGCGCGAGCTGTCGGCGCGTGGCTCGGCGGCGCCCGGCGTGGGCTCCGCGTGCGAGCCCGAGCCTAGCCTCGGCGACCAGCTCTTTCGTGCGCGGCGCACCGGCGCAAAGGGGCTGTGCATTGCGCTCGGCTCGCTGCGCGCGCTGCAAGCGCCTTCCGGCGCGCTCGAGGCCGAGGACAGCGCGACGCTCCGCTTTTTCGCGTCGGCAACGCGCGAGCGGCCCATCGTCCTCCTGCTCGACGAGAGCGACGCGCGCACGCCGGCGTTCGCCGATCCGGTGCCGCTCGCGACGCTCCTCGGCGCGCCGATGCGCCGAATCGTTGCGTCGTTGGTGGAGACCGCGACGGTCGCCATCGACGTCGCCGTGACGGCCACGGCCGTCGTCGAAAGTGTCGCGCTGCCCGTGACCCCGTCTCTCGCCGCGCCCGTCGCGCCGATCACGGCATCGCCGACGGTTCCCCACGAAACGCTCCGACGCGCGGCTCACCCCGAAAGACAGAGCATCGGCGCGAGCGTCGCAGACCCGAACGCGCCGTGGCGCACGTGGGCTCTTCAGCTCGTCGCCGCGCGCGGCCCGCAGCCTCTCGGCGCCTTCGAGCGCCTCTTCGCCACGAGCTACGTCCCCCTCGCGAACGCCCTCGCCGAAGGGCTCGACGACCCCCGCGCCGCGAGCGCTCACGACGAGTTCCGCCGCACCTTCGAGCGCGCCTACACCGAGGCGTGCCCGACGTTTGCCGTCACCGGGAAGAGGCCGAAGCTCGTTCTGGACATTCCCGACATCGCGGCGCGCACCGCTCGCCTGCACGGCGCGCGTTCGGTGCACCTCGTCCTCGTCGACGCGATGCGCTTCGACCTCGGCGCGATGGTCAAAACCGAGCTCGCGCGCCTCCTCGACGGCCGAGCGCTGCTCACCGACGAGATGGTGGTCTGGAGCGCGCTCCCTACGGTCACGACGCGTCAGCTCGAAGGGCTCGCGCGCGGGATCGACTCGTTGCGAACGCCGCCCACGGGCGATCGCGACTCCGAAGCCGTTCGCGGGCGCACGGCCGAAATCGTGCGGCGCGTGAAGGTCGGCTCGCGCGATGTGTTCAAGCTCGATCTCGTCGAGTCGCGCCTCAAAGAGGCCGGCCTCGGCGTCCTCGCGGCCCTTCCCGATTTGTCCCGCTCCGTCGCGACGATCCTCGCGCGTCATACCGAGCACCTCACGCCGCGAACGCTCCTCGTCGTCTTCGGCGATCACGGCTTTTCGCTCGATTCGCGCGGCGCGGCAACGCAGGGCGGCGCATCGCCCGAAGAGGTCTTGGTCCCCGCGTTCACCTTCCTCGTGGGCGACGTGCACTAGAAGCCGGTGGTAAAACGGCGCGATGCCGAGCTCGTCGCGCGTGGTGGCTAAGTGGCAGGGGCATGCAGAGACCGCGCGAACAGCGGTGCTCGACGGCGAGGGGGCCCACTCGTTCGCGCGGCTGAACGAGCATGCGATGGCCGTCGCGACCGTGCTGCTCGCGGGGCGGGCTTCGCTCGCGGGGGAGCGCGTCGCAATCTTCGTGACGCCGGGCGCGCCGTTCGTGGAAGCGCTCTTCGGCGTTTTCCTCGCGGGCGGCTGCGCGGTGGTCCTGTCGCCGCTGCACCCCGCCGCCGAGTCGAGCTACTTCTGCGACGACGCGCGGGTGAAGACAATCCTCTGCTGCGCGGCGCTGCGCGAGCAGGTCCGCGGCTTCGAAGGGTCGCGGCACGTCGTCGACATCGCCGACCTCGTGAAAGCGACGCACACGACCCCAGTGACGACGCCGAAGCGGGGCGACGCCGCGCTGCAGCTCTACACGAGCGGCACGACGGGGAAGCCGAAGGGGGTCGTTCTCACCCACGACAACCTCGGCGCGCAGCAGGAGATCCTTGGCGACGCGTGGGGCTTCACACCGGACGACGTGCTCCTCCACGCGCTGCCGCTGCACCATATGCACGGCCTCTGCATCGCGCTTCTCACGGCCCTCGGTGCGGGGGCGACGACGCGCATGCTGCCCCGTTTCGACGCCACTGCCGTGTGGGACGGCATGGCCGAAGCGACGGCGTTCATGGGCGTTCCGACGATGTACACGAGGCTCTTCGCCGCGTTCGACGCGGCCGATGAAGGCGCTCGCGCGCGCTGGATCGCCGTCGCCCGGAGCCTTCGCCTCGCGACCAGTGGGAGCGCCGCACTTCCCGTCACCGTCGGCGATAGGTGGCGCGCGCTCACGGGGGAGTACCCGCTCGAGCGCTTCGGGATGAGCGAGGTCGGCGCTGCGATCTCGAATCCGCTCTCGGGTGAGCGCCGGCCCGGAAGCATCGGCCGGCCGCTTCCCACCTTCGAGACGCGCGTCGTCGACGAGGCGGGAAACGACGCCGCGTCGGGCGAGCTTTGGATTTGCGGACCGAGCGTTTTCAACGCCTACTTTGAGCGCCCCGACGAGACGGCGAAGTCGTTCGTCGACGACGGCGCGCGGCGATGGTTTCGCACGGGCGATACCGTCTCGCGCGAGCCCGATGGCTACATTCGTGTCCTCGGCCGAACGAGCGTCGATATCTTGAAAAGCGGCGGCTACAAGCTGAGCGCCCTCGAGATCGAAGAGGTCCTTCGCGAGCACCCGTCGGTGAGCGAGGTCGCCGTCGTCGGCGTGCCCGATGCAACGTGGGGCGAGCGCGTCGTCGCCTGCGTGGTCGCGCGCGCGGGGGCCGAGGGGCAGTGCACCGAAGCTCTCTTGCGCGCCTTCGCGAAGGAGAAGCTTGCGCCTTACAAAGTGCCGCGCACCGTCGTGAACATGACCGAGCTGCCGCGCAACGCGATGGGCAAGGTCGTGAAGCCGGAGCTTGCCCGCGCGATCATGGCGCAGGAGGCGCGGGACGCGCAGGCGTGACTTCGACGGCCACGCCGCTGAAGCTCGCGTTGCCGCTCACCGTGTCGACCCGTGCGTCGTCGGTGAGGTCGTTGATGCTCACGCCGGCGTTGGCGCTGGCGACCCGGAGCTTCACGCCCTCGCGGCCGTGGCCGTAGCCGTGGGGCAAGCTCACGACGCCGGGCATGAGGTCCGTGGAGATTTCGAGCGGCGCCGTCACTTCGCCGACGCGCGACGTGACCATCACCATCGCCCCGTCGCCGAGGCCGCGCGCGGTCGCGTCGGCGGGGTTCATGCGAAGGGTGCAGCGCGGCTTCCCTTTGATGAGACGCTGGCTGTTGTGCATCCACGAGTTGTTCGACCGCAGCTCGCGCCGACCAATGAGCTCGAGGGACGTTGGCGAGGTTGACACGACAACCTTCGCACGCTCTTCGATGAGCGCGTTGGCCCGCGCGAGATCGGAAAGGAAAGGCGCAGGGGCGAGGTCGATGCGCTTGTCCTTGGTTTTGAGCTTGCCCGGCAGCGTCTTCTCGAGGGGGCCAAGGTCGATCCCGTGAGGCGCATCGAGGAGCGACCGAAGGCGAAGGCCGCGGGCGAACGGCACGAAGCGGTCGCCGTGGGGCCCCATGCGCAGAAGCAGATTGAGAAGCCCACGGGGCGCGAGCTTCGCCATGGCCAGCCCGCGGGCGCGCGCCTGGAGCTTCGCAAGCGTCCCACCGCGCGCCATACGCCAGGTGAGCTCGTTGAAGATTTCCCAATCGTGCCGCGCCTCGCGCGGGCGCTCGACGAGCGGCGCGGAGTATTTCGCCGTATTGCGGATCGCGAGGACGTGGAACGCGAGGTCGTAGTGGTCGTGCTCGAGGGCGAAGGTCGGCGGCAGAATGATGTTCGCGTGGCGGGTCGTCTCGTTCACGTAGAAGTCGACGGACACCATGAAGTCGAGCGACGCGAGGGCGCGATCGAGGCGACCGCCGTTGGGCGTCGAGAGCACGGGGTTGCCGCACGATGTGACGAGCGCGCGGATTTGCCCTTTCCCCGGCGTCTCCATCTCTTCAGCGAGCACGGCGACGGGCAGCTCACCGCCAAACTCAGGGAGGCCGCGAACGCGGCTTTTGAAGCGCCCGAAGCTCCCCGATTGTCCGCCTTTCGAGGTGAGCGACACGACGTCGACCGCGGGGGTCGTGAACATCGCGCCGCCCGGGCGATCGAGGTTGCTGGTGATCGCATTGAGCACGTTGACCAGCCAGCAGTTGAGGCCGCCGAAGTCTTGCGTGCAGACGCCGATCCGCCCGTAGCAGACGGCGCTTTGGGCTTTCGCGAAGTCGCGCGCGAGCGAGCGAATCGCGCTCGCGTCGATGCCCGTCGCGGGCGCCACGCGCTCGGGCGTGAAGCGCGCGGCGGCGTCGCGCACCGTCTCGAGGCCGCGCGTGAACGCCGCGTTTTCCCCGAGCCGCTCGAGCCCTTCCGCGAAGATCGTCTGCACGAGGGCGAGCAGCAAGAGCGCGTCGGTGCCGGGACGAATGAAGTGGTGCGTATCGGCAACCTGCGCCGTCTCCGTCTTCCGCGGATCGACCACGACGACGCGCCCGCCGCGCGCGCGGATCGCCTCGATGCGACCGAGGGCGCCGGGCGCCGTCATGAGGCTCCCGTTCGAG
>JANXMC010000470.1 GCA_025354825.1 Myxococcales bacterium | reverse complement strand
TTCAGATCGAAGTCTTCGCCGCCGAGGTGCGTGTCGCCGTTGGTCGACTTGACGCTGAAGACGCCGTTCGCGATTTCGAGGATCGAGATATCGAACGTGCCTCCGCCCAAGTCGTAGACGGCAATGCGCTCGGCCTCTTTGTGCTCGAGACCGTACGCGAGCGCGGCGGCGGTGGGCTCGTTGATGATCCGCTTGATGTCGAGCCCCGCGATGCGGCCGGCGTCTTTCGTCGCCTGCCTCTGCGCGTCGTCGAAGTACGCGGGAACGGTGACGACCGCCTCGGTCACCGTCTCGCCGAGGAAGGCTTCGGCGATCTCTTTCATCTTCGCGAGGATCATCGCGCTCACTTCGGGCGGCGACATATCGCGACCGCCGACGTGAACCCACGCGTCGTCGTTGGTGGAGCCGAAAATCTTGTAAGGCGCGAGCGACATCTGCCGCTTCACGTCGTCCTCGGTGACCTTGCGCCCCATGAGGCGCTTCACCGAGTAGACCGTGTTCGTCGGGTTCGTCACCGCTTGGCGCTTCGCCGCCTGACCGACGAGCCGTTCGCCGCTGGCCGGAAAGCCGACGATGGAGGGCGTGGTACGCGCCCCCTCGGCGTTGGGGATGATGCGAACGTCGACCTTACTGGTGGCCCCTCCGGATTCGACGATCGCGACACACGAGTTCGTCGTTCCCAGATCGATGCCGATGACCTTGGACCCCATTCTTTCGACCCCCTCAGTTCGTCGACTCGCCCCCGTCGCTCGGTGCCTTCGAGACGACCACCATTGCAGCACGAATCAAGCGGTCGCCTTGCTGGTACCCGGGCTGAACCTCGGCGATCACGACGCCGGGCGGGTGGTCGGTCGTCTCGACCTGCTGAATCGCTTCGTGCACCGACGGATCGAACGGGCTGCCGACGCCGCCGATCTTCGTGATGCCGGCGCGGCCGAGCGTGTCGATGAACTGCTTGGTGATCATCGCCAGGCCATCGGCGACGGCTTTCACATCGGTCGCGCGCTGCGCGCTCTGGATGCCGCGTTCGAGGTTGTCGAACACGGGGAGGATCTCGCGAAGCAGGTCTTCGCGGCCGCTCTTCTTCGCGTCGTCGACCTCACGGCGGGACCGCTTGCGGTAGTTGTCGAAGTCGGCCGCGGACCGCATCCACTGCTCTTTGTAGCGCTCGGCCTCGGCGCGCGGGTTCACGGCCTCGGCCACGGCCGCGTTGGGGGAGCCCTCTGCGGGCGGGACGCTCGCGGAGCGCGCAGCCGAGGCGGGAGCGGACGATGCGGGGGCCGCGTCGTCACTCTCTACGTTCGCGTTCGCCTCGGGCGCAGTGCTCGTGGAACGAGGGGCGGAGTCGTTCATCTCGTCGTTCATCTTTGCCGGATGTCGGGTGTTGGGTGGCGTGTGCGGACAGAAGCTTTGCCACTCTCGACTATATCGCAAGCGCGCGGCGCTCCGATGGTATTCTCGTAAGTCCGAATGGCTCCGCGACGGGTGGCGATCGGATCTGTGGTGTCGGGCAAGTACCGGCTCATCGAGCGCCTCGGCGGAGGAGGCATGGGAGAGGTGTACCGAGCCGAGCACCAGCTCGCCGGGCGCATCGTGGCTCTCAAGCTTCTGCGCTCGGAGTTCGCCGAGGACGACGAGCTCACGCGCCGCTTCTTTCAAGAAGCGCAGGCGGTGAACCGCATTCGGCACCCCAACATCGTCGACGTTCTCGACGCCGGGTTTTCCGAAGAGGGCCCCTACGTCGCAATGGAGTGCCTCGAAGGGACGAGCCTCTCGGGCGCGCTCGTTCGATCCGAGAGGCTCGATCTCGTGACGACGCTGTCGGTGATTCTGCCGATGCTCGACGCCCTCGACGCGGCCCATCGCCATGGCATCGTTCACCGAGATTTAAAGCCCGAAAACGTGTTTCTCGCGCGCATGGCCGACAGCGGCCAAGCAACGGGAACGCGTCGCGGAAAAGACGGCATCGAGGTTCGCGTGAAGCTCGTCGACTTCGGCATCGCGAAGGTCACGGGGATGTCAGCGGGGCCGTCGCCGCGCACGCACACGGGCGTCATCTTCGGCACGCCCGATTACCTTTCGCCGGAGCAGGCTTCGGGCGAAGGGGTCATCGACGGCCGCAGCGACGTCTTCGCCGTCGGTATCGTGCTGTTCGAGCTGCTCACCGGGCGCAGGCCTTTCGAGTCGAAGAGCGCGGTCGCGACCGCTTATCGCATCGTCCACGAGCCTGCGCCGTCCCTCGCGTCGATGGGGGTGAAGGCCGATCCGCTTTTGCAGACCGCGCTCGACATCGCGCTGTCGAAGCAGATGGGCGACAGATTCGCGACCGCGGTTTCGTTCGCCGACATGCTCGCGCCCCTTGTTCCCGACGGCGCGACACGGCGGGAGGCGCTGCGCCAGCTCCTCGATTTGGCCGTGGGCGCGCAGCCGACCGTGGCGGTGCACGACAGCGGTCGCGAGGTGAGCGCGAGCGCGCGGACGCACATGGCGCAGCCGGAAAAAGATCGCGCACGCGAAGGTGTGGCCGACACCGAAGCGCCGCCGCCCGCGTCGCCGTCGCCGTCGCAGCAGAACGACGACGAGGAGCCGTCGCAACGGATCGAGACGAATTACGACGCGCCCGACAGCGTGTCGATCGCCATCGGTCGCGACGCCGCGCCTCCACCCGGCGCGCATCGTGACTCGCCTTCGCCGCGGGCGCAGCGCGTGGCCTCGCCGATGGCGCAAACGCTTCAATCGCAGGACTTCGCGCGGACCACGCATCTGCCGTCGGCGAGCGCGCCACCGGCTCACGCGCCTTCCCACGCGACGGCCAAGCGCGCAGACACCGCCGAGACGCCGCCGGGCAAGGTGGCGGCGGACGACACCGGTCGTCGCAGCGCGCTCGCGCCGTCGTGGCCGAAGGAGCGGCCGCCGGAGCGCGTCGCCGAGCGCCCCGCATCTGCGCCGAAGATCCCGGTGCTGCCCAACGCGGGCGTTCACGCGACCGTGCCGCCGACTTCGCCGAGCTCGCCGAGCGCATCGCGCCTCGCGGCCGCGCCCGTCGTCACGCCCCACGATGCGCTCACGTCCACGGCGAATCCGCGCCTTTCTGCCGCTGTTGCTTCGACGGCGACGACGACGCTCCACACGCCCGCGGCGAATCCGCTCACGCGCACGAGCCCACGGGGCGGCCTCCCAGCGGCGACGCCGTTTCGCGCGCCGTCCGGCATTTTTCCGCCGGTGGAAACGACGACGCGCGGCGCGCGGCCCGTCGCGACGAAGGCCCGCGGAACCTACGTCCCGCGCCCGCTGCCCGCCCACGTGCGCGGCAAGTGCCACACGCGCGGAACGCTGCCGCGGGCGCTTTTCCGCTGGATCGAGCGAGCCTACGGCGCGGCGGCGCGGTCCGAGGTGCTCGCGCTGTTGCCGCCCGACGTCGCCGAAACGTTTCGCAACGACAGCTACAACGCCCTCGTTTGGTACGACCTCGAGACGACCGATTCGCTCATCGAAGCAACGACGGCCACGCTCATGGGGGGCGACGTGGCGCCGTGGCGCGAGCTCGCGCGCGAGAACTTCGACCAAGACTTGGCGCCCATTTTACGCCCCGGGCGCCTCACCGATCCCGTGCAGCTGATCAAGCGGTCGCCTGCCGGGTGGGCGCGCATTTTCGACTTCGGCACCGTCAGAGTCACCGAGCCGACGGGGCCGCGCGCGCTCGTCCGTGTCGACGGCTTCGAGGCCGCGAGCCTCGGCCTTCGCTACGTCACGCTCGGCACGGCCGAGGGGATGATTCGCGCGGCGGGCGCGCCCGAGGTCACGGGGCGGATTCTGCTGGGCGAGGCGAGCTTCGGGCGGGATTTCGAGTACGAGGTGGCCTGGCAGAAGTGGTAAGCCCCTTCGCCGACCCTATTTGGAGGCGCAAGGCGGGATGCAGGCCGAGCTCAATGATCCGCAGGCGGAAGCCGTTGCCCACATAAACGGCCCTCTCCTCGTCTTCGCCGGCGCGGGCAGCGGCAAGACACGCGTCATCACGTACCGAATCGCGAACCTTGTCGCGTGCGCCCACGTCCCGCCGTACCGCATTCTCGCGGTCACGTTCACGAACAAGGCGGCCGCCGAAATGCGCCACCGCCTCGAGAAGCTCCTCGGCGAAGGCGTCGCGAAAGACGCATGGGTCGGCACGTTCCACGCGACCTGCGCCAAGCTTCTCCGCATCCACGGCGCGGCCCTTGGCATCGCTCGCAACTTCATCATCTACGATACGTCGGATCAAAAGGCCGTCGTCGTGCGCGCTCTCCGCGAGCTCAATCTCGACGAGAAGCGCTATCCCCCGAAGGCGATGCTCTCGCGCATCCACAAGGAGAAGCAGGAGGCGCGCGGCCCCGACGAGATGACCCTCGATTCGTACATGGATGACGCGGTTCAGAAAATTTACCGCAAGTACGAAGAGCAGCTCCGCGCGGCCAACGCGTGCGACTTCGAAGACCTGATTTTGCTCATGGTGCGCCTTCTCGAGCAGAACCCCGACGGCGAAGGCGACCGCATTCGGCGCCGCTTCGAGCACGTTCTCGTCGACGAGTTTCAAGACACGAACGCGACGCAGTACCGCCTGCTCCGCGCCCTCGCCCGCGATCACCACAACCTCTGCGTCGTCGGCGACGACGACCAGTCGATTTATCGTTGGCGCGGAGCGGACGTGCGGAACATCCGCGGCTTCAAGAACGATTTCCCCGAAGCGATCGTCGTAAAGCTCGAACAGAACTACCGCTCCACGCAGACGATCGTCCTTGCCGCGCTGGGCGTGATCGCGCGGTCGTCCGAGCGCGAGCCGAAAGATCTGTGGACCGACAATCCGCAAGGCGCGCCCATCGACGTCGTTGCCGTGTCCGACGAGCGCGACGAAGCGGCCCACGTGATTCGCGTGATTCAGGAAGCGCGCGAAGCGGGCATCGACCCAGGGCAAATCGCCGTCTTCTACCGAATCCACGCGCAGTCGCGTGTCCTCGAAGAGGCGCTGCGAAGCGTGAACATCCCGTACCAGATCGTCGGCGGGACGAAGTTCTACGAGCGCGCCGAAGTGAAGGACGCAATTTCGTATTTGCGCATCCTCGTGAACTCGAAAAGCGACGTCGACTTGCTTCGTGTGATCAACACACCTGCGCGCGGCATCGGCTCGACGACCATCGAGCGCCTCGTCGCCCTCGCGAGCTTCAAGCGCGTCTCGGTCTTCGACGCCCTCGCGTCGGTTCACGAAGCCGCGGACTTGGCGGCGGCCGCGCGCAAGAAGCTCACGACCTTTCGCGAGCTTCTCCTTCGCCTCCAGGCCGACGCGCAGAAGCTCGGGCCGAGCGACCTCTTCAAGCGCGTCCTCGAAGAGACGGGCTACCTCGAAGCCTTGCGCCAAGAGGGGACAACGGAGGCCGAAGCGCGCCTCGAGAACCTTCAAGAGCTCTTCGGATCGATCAACGATTTCGAGGCCGAGGCGACCGCTGCCGGCGAGCCGGTCAGCATCGAGGGGTACCTCGAACGGATCTCGCTCCAGTCCGACGTCGACGGGATGAAAGAGACGTCGCGCGTCACGCTCATGACGATCCACGGCGCGAAAGGGCTCGAGTTCGAGGTCGTTCTGCTCACCGGAATGGAGGAAGAAATGTTCCCGTACCGAGGCCTCGAGCCCGGTGGCGAAGAGGAAATGGAAGAAGAGCGGCGCCTTGCCTACGTCGCCATCACGCGCGCGCGGCAGAAGCTCGTCATCACGCACACGGCGGCGAG
>JANXMC010000421.1 GCA_025354825.1 Myxococcales bacterium | reverse complement strand
CTTTGTAGGTCATCCCGCGCGCGAGGCGCAGCGCATCGACGATACCAGCCTCGTCGGTGTCGTAGTGAATGAAGCGGCAGCCGCCGAGCGCAGGCCCGAGGCGGGAGTCGTGAATGGCAACGATGGCCTTGAGCCCCGTCGCCTTATCCAACTTGAGGTGAACCTCGCCGTAATCGTACTTGTTGAGGTGGCCGAAGAGATCCATCACGGTCGCCGTCCTTTCGAACGCGTCTTACCGCACGGCCACGCGCGAGTCCCGGCTTCACAGCGCGTCAACGACTGGCCCAACGCGTCGTTAGCTCATCGGCCAATGACGCGTTGGACAGCCTCTCCGCTCACTCCATCCCACCGTGTCCTGGCGGCATCTGCATGCCGGGGGGCATTTGCATCCCGGGGGGCATTTGCATACTCGGCGGCGACGCGGCCTTTGCGCCTGCGTCGGCGGCGCGCTGGAACTTCGACGCGTCGGCCGTCGCCAGCTCGGCCGCGTGGCTGCCGATGACGAAGACCGTCTCGTCGCCTTCCTTCTGCGCATAGCGCGACGTGCCCGACTGCGTCTTGCCGACGCGAAGCACGTACTTGCCGGCGTTGTCCTTGAGCAGCACCGTGACCGTGCCCTCGGGGGCGTCGAGGCCCGTTTCCGAAGCGGCCTTGCCATCGCCAAAGTCGTCGGCGTTGAGGGCGTGGAACGTGCGAAGCGCGTCCTTCAGCTTCTCTTCGTCGAAGCGCTCGATCGTCTTGCCCTTGAACGTGCCGGCCCACTTGTCGCCCTTCGTGAAGGACAGCGTGCCCGACTTGTTCTCGATCGTGACTTGCGTCGCGTTCGCGTCGTCGAACTTGAGAATCTCCGTGTCGCGCCACCCTTTGACGTCGCGGTTGTAGACGTAGCTCGAGTAGCCCGTCGCCGCGTAAATCGTGGGCTTCCCCTCGACCATCATCATCTCGCCGCGGCCGCCGGATTTCCCGAACCAGTCGTCGGCCTTTTTGTCCGCGCCTTTGTACGCGACGACGTGCATCGCCTTCGCGGGCTCGAGCTCGTACGACTTCTTCAAGTCGTCGGTCACATCGGTCGCGATGACCTCTTTCGCCTTGAGCTCTTTGAGGTTGTCGAGAACCGACTTCACGTTCTGCTGATTCGCGGGCGCGTTGACGGGCTTCGTCACGACCCACTTGTCGCCCTTCTTCTCGAGCACCACCTCGGGCTTGTCGCCGTTGGTGATGCTCAATTTGTCGACGTCGTCGGACGCGCTGATGGTCGGCAAGTCGGCGGACACCGCAGCCGTCGTGCCCTTCTGCGCATCGACATTGACTTGCCGGTAAACGAGCCCACCAAGGCCGGCCAGTGCGACCACGCCGATGAGGATCTGCTTGTCACGCGAGAGCGCCATAGATCTGCTTCCTGTCGATATTTCGTGAGATCGCGAATTGCGGATCAGAGATCACACTCGCTCACGCGAGCGAGATGTTCTCGCGCGCCTTCATGCGCATCTGCCAGCGAATGACGCCGAAGAGAATGAAGAGCAGCGGCACGCCGAGGGTGAGGAACCACTGCACGCGAAGCTGGGTCGATTTGCGCGACAGCTTCATCTCGTCGTCCTTCTTCTTCAGCGAGTCTTCCGTCTCGTTCGGGTCGAAGTTGGGCTTCGACACGTCGCCGTAAACGAGCGCCGGCTCCGAGAGGATCTTCGCGGAGACCGCGAGGAGGTCGGTGTCGCCGGTGAGCCAGTCGAGCGTGTTCTTGAACGAGAGGATGCCCGTCGTGAGCTCTTGCTGGGCGTAGGGGCCCGCCATGCTCTGGAGGATTTCGTCGCCGCCCATCGGCATCTGCATGCCGAACTGGCCGCCCATCTCCGTGCCGTTCCCCGCACGCGCGAACGGGTTCGCGAGGAACTGCGCCGACGCGAGGACGAACACGCGCGCGGGCTTCGCGCTCTTCTGCGACGCATCGAACGCCGACTTCATCGTCCCGTCGACCGCGGCCGCGAGACCGTACTGCGCCCACTCGCCCTTCTTCAGCGTGGAAGCCCAGTTCTGGAGGAACTTGAGGTCGGCCGTGTCGCCCGTGAGGCGCGTGCCGCGCGGCGTGGTGCGCGCCACGACGCTGAGCTTCGCGTCCGGCTGCTTCTCGGGGTGAACGACGACCGACGACGCGAGGGGGATCGCGATCTCCTGCATGCGGAAGAACGCGGGGAACGCCGTGTCGAGGAGCTGCTCGTCGCCGGTGAAGCGGCGGTCTTCCGTCACCTTGATGATCTGCGGGAAGCGCGCGGGGACGGCGCCCGACTGCGTCTGCACGTAGACGCGCATCGAACGACCGAAGTCGAGCACGGCGTCTTTACGAAGCTCGATGCCGTAGCCGTCGAGGAGCTTCTCGAGGCCGTGCGTGGAGAGCGTCGCGTTCATCGTCGCGTCCGACGGCTTCACGTTGACGGCACTGGCGATGACGACGAGGGATTTGCCCGACATCACGAACGCGTCGATCGCGCGGAGCTCCTTCTCGGAGTAGTCCTTGCCCGGCTGCGTGATGATGAGTCCGTCGATGTCGGCGTCGACCGTCGCGTCGCCGTTCTTCAAGTCCACGTCTTGGAACGTGTAGAACGGGAAGTTCTGCGTGACGATCTGCTGGATCGAAAACTTCCCCATGTTCGCGGGGACGAGGTTCGTGTCCGTCAGCTTGATCTCGTCTTTGCCCGAGACGACGCCGATCTTGTGCTTTACGCCGTCGCCCTTGTCGCGAAGCTCACGAATCTTGTTCGTGATCCAGAACTCGAGGCCGTCGGTGCGCTCCGGTTGAAGCGACTTGATGGCGTCTTTCTCGGACCCGTACTTCAGCACGAGGCCCATGAAGCCCATCGTGACGGCCGCTTTGTCTTCCGTGTCGCTCGCTTCACCGAAGGGCTGCTCGGCGAGTCCGGCCTCTTTCGCGGCCTTCTTCGTCTCTTCGTCTTTGGCTTCGATCATCGTGTAATCGAACTTGCCGCCGCTCGCGTCTTTGTACTCCTGGAGGAGATCGCGTAGATCGCGCACGAACGAGTCGAGCTTGGGCAAGCCCTTCGTCACGTAGGCGTCGATGTGCATGTTCTGCTTCATGCCGCGAAGCAGATTTCCGCTCCCCTTCGACAGCGAGAACTTCTCGTTCTGCGTGCGGTCGAAGCGCTTGTAAAAGCCAAGCGCGGAGAGGGCATTCAGCGCGATGAGAATGCCGAATACGACGAGGAGGAGGACGCCACTTTCGGTGGCGGCGCGGGTCTTCTTTTCCATTTTACTGCCTCAGCTCCACTTCCGGCTCTCGAGGGAGCGGAAGGCGACGAGCAAGCTCATGACTGCGACCGAGATGAAGTAGACGACCGCGCGCGTGTCGATGAGACCGCGTGCAAACGGCTGGTAACGCGAGAGAAAGCTGATGAAGCTGAGCGAATCGCCCGGCCACCCCGGGAGCTTCTCGACCAGGAAGCCGGCCGCGAGGAGCAGGCCGAGCGTCATGAAAGTCATGAAGAACGCGATGACCTGGCTGTCGGTGAAGCCCGAGAACATCATCCCGACGGCGATTCCTGCGGCCGAGAAGAGGAAGAGGCCGAAGTAGCCAGCCCAGACCGGACCCCAGTCGAGGGCGCCCAGGTGCCATGGCCAGACGTACATCGCGAGCGGGTAGGCCAGCGAGACGAAGAGGAGCACCACGATGAGGGCGAGCGCCGCGACGTATTTCCCGAGAATGACCTCGGCGTCGGTCACCGGGAGGGTAATCAACAATTCGAGGGTGCCCGAGCGCTTCTCTTCGGCGAGCGACCGCATCGTGAGAAGCGGGATGACGATGAGCGAGAGCGCGAACGGGAACGATGTGAGCAGCGTGGCGATCGACACGCGGTTGGTGTCCCAGAACCCCGTGTAGAAGAACCAGAGGCCCAGGCCGAACATGCTGCCCGCGACCACCACGAAGGCGACCAGGGAGTCGAAGTAAGCGCCGAATTCGCGCTTTGCGATGGTGTAGATGTTTTTCATCGGGCTCAGGCCTTTTCCGCGTCGCTGTCGTCGCTGCTGTCGTCGTCTTCGTCCTCGTCGTCGGTTTCGGCGGCGCTTGCGGGTGCCGTCGACGCCGACCCGCCGAGATCGCGGTTGCGGCGCGCGTCGGCGACCGTGAGGTGGCGGAACACGTCTTCGAGCGTCTGCGTATCGCGGTGCAGCTCGAGGCAGACCCACCCCTTGTCGACGATCAGCTTGAAGAGATCGGGGCGGAGGTCTACCTCGCTGTCGGCGGCGAGCTCGTAGGAGTGCGCGCGGTCGTCCGTGGGGAGCTCGGAGACCTTCTTCACGCCCTTGATCTGCGCGAGCGCTTCGTTCACCTCCGCCTGGCGCGGGAACGGCCCGTTGCCGCGGTAGGGAGAGCTGCCGGCCGACTCTTGCACGGAGACGACGTAGCGGACCTTGCCGCTCTTCGCGCGAATCTCATCGAGCGGCCCGTCGGCGACGACGCGACCCTTCGACACGATGATGGCGCGGGCGCAGGCGG
>JANXMC010000383.1 GCA_025354825.1 Myxococcales bacterium | reverse complement strand
GTCGGCCACGCGCGTGGCGAACGCCTCGAGAAGCTCCGACCGCGCACGCACGTGCCCGCGCGACGCGAGCGCCGCGGCGAGGCGCTCGAAGGCGGCCGTCGGTGGACGGTACCCGGCCTCCGCTTCCGCGACCCCCTCGTTCTTTTTCGCCCCCCTGCGACGAACGAACACGAAGAGCGCGCCGCCGACCAACGCTGCGGCGATGAGCTCGGTCATCGTCCGTTCGGCGAGCCAAGCTTCGATCGAATCCCACACGTACGCGACGAGCTCCAACGCCTCCGTGCCGCGGGACTCGACGCGCGGCGGCCCTTCGACGAGCGGCGTCGGATCGTACGTGTGCCACCCTTCGTCGGGCAGCAGCGCTTCGACCCACGCGTGGGCATCGCGCTCGCGCACGACGTAGGTCGATAGGTACGCGTTGCGTTCGTTCGCCCGGTAGCCCGACACGGCCCGCGCGGGAATTCCGAGCGAGCGGGCGAGCAGCACCATCGACGACGCGAAGTATTCGCAGTGCCCCACGCGGTTGCGAAAGAGGAAGTCGAGGACCGGATCGTAGGCCTTCGAGTGGTCGCTCTGAAGCGAGTAGGTGAAGTCGTGCCGAAGGTGCGCTTCGATCCGGTCGAGAGCCTCCTTCGGCGTCTTGGCCCCAGCTGCGTAGCTCGTGGCGAGCTCGGCGAGGGCGCGGCGGGGGCGATCGGGCAGCGCCGTGTCCTCGGGGGTGAATCCCTGAACCGGCAGCGTGTCGCGGGCGCCCAGGCGAAAGCCGTAGGTCGTGTCCGTCAAGTGCGCTTTGCGCGCGACCCCGCCGCCGTCGACGCTCACAGCTCCGCTCGGCGTCGTCAGCGAGCGCATCCCGAGGGGGAGAAAAATGCGGTCCGAATCGGCCGACCCGCGCCGAACGTTGAAGACGCCGGCGCCCGCGTCGCGCCCCTTTTGCAGATCGACCGGCGCTGCGGGCGACAGCTTCGTGAACGACCAATTTCCGTGATCGTAATGGTCGAAGATGGCGCCTCGCAGAAGGTCACCCGCGCCGAGCTCGGGCCCTCGGATCCGCAGCGCAACCTCGTCCGAGTCGAGGAGGCGGGTCATCTTGCCGATGCGCATCTGATCGGAGAAGCCGACCTTGCCGCCGAGGAAACGGTCCTCGTACATGCGCTCCATTTTCCGCTGCATCCACTTCGAGAAAGGCCTCATCGGCGCGGCCACGGCGACGATCAACAGCACGCCGACGAGGGGCATCGCCGCGGCGACGAACCGCGCGCGGCGGGGGATCGCTCGGAGCTCTGCGCGCTCGCCGTCCGAAACACGTAGAGCCCATAATGCGACGACGACGAACACCCCGACGGTGAGCGCGTAGCCGGGACCGATGCGCGTCTCGCCGCAGGCCACCATGGCGACGGTGCCGACGAGGACCGTGCCGAGATAGCCGCCATCGGGCTCTTCGAGCAGCAGTCGCAGCGCTCCGAACGCAAGGGTCGCAATGGCGACGGTGACCCACGCGGGGTGCAGCTCGCCGGCGATCGCAGCCCCTCCGAAAGCACGGTAGAGCGCGAACGCGATGCCGCTTCCCACGAGCGCGAGAACCCGTTGCGACGCGCGATCGAGCCGAACGCGAAACCTGTCGCCGAAGAGCGCGCAGAGGACCGACGCGACGACGAGGGCGACTCCGGGCAGGCGATCCTCGGCGACCGCGGTGAGCAGCACCGACGGCACCACCAGCGGCCACGCGAGGGCCAGGCGTGACGTGTTCATAACGAGACGGCCTCCCCTGCGGCGACCGCCTGCGGCGTCACGAGGGAGACGCCTGCGGGCAGCTCGGGCACGACGGGCTCGCGCGCGACGACGACGACGGCGCAGGTGAGGCCTCGCGCGCGGAGGGACTCGACGAGCTTCCGCCGCTCGTCGCTCCATTGCGTGAGTACGATGGCGAAGGCCACGAGGCGGCTCAAATGCTGCTCGAGGCCGGCGAGAAGGGCCTCGGCGTCGAAGGGGCCGAGGCTTCCGGCGTCGGCGAGAATGTCGATGGCGCGTTCGGCGCGAGCGTCGGCTGCGCCCCCTTCGTCGACCGTGTGCACGCCCGCGCCGATGGCGACGAGATCGACCACGCACTCGCCGTGGGAGAGAAACGCAACGACGCCCGCCGCGACCGAAACCGCGGCTTCGAAAATGTCGCGCCCGCGCGGAGGCACGTCGGCGTCGAGAAGCACGCCGACGCGAAGCAGGTGCACGGTCTGGTATTCACGAATGACGGGTACGCCTGCGCGGGCCCAGCTTTTCGCATGGAGATCGCGAATCGGATCGCCCGGTCTGTAGGGGCGCGTGCCGAGGAGCTGCATCGATCGCCCCGCGCGCATGACGAGGGGGACGCCGCCGGGCTCCCGTCGCCCTTCGCGGGCGAGGGCGACGTGAACGACCTTCGCGAGGCGTGGCGTGACCACGAAGCGTACGCCGTCGGTGCGGAGCGCGGGGCTCGCGGCGAGCCCGAAGGGGACGAGGGCGGCAGCGCGAAAGCCGCTCAAGTCGTGCTCGCCCCGCTCCGTGAAGCGCGCGCGCATTTCCACGTGCGCTTCGGCGCCCGCCGCGAGGAGCGGGATGCGCGCGACGCGATGGGTGTACGCGCCGTCCCACGAGAGGAACGGCCCCTCGAAGCGGAGCGACGCGTGGTCGAGAGAGCCGTCGTTGGTGGCCGTGAGGGAGAAGATGATCTCTTCGCCGGCCGGAATGCGGGGCGGCGTTCGGACGACGACACGCACATCGCGGAGGCGCATGAACCGCCCGACGATGAGCGACACGACGAGCAGCACCGAGAGCGCGATGAACATGACGTACGACTCGGTTCGCCGCACATCGAGCGCCAAGACCGAGAGCATGAACGTGAGCGTCGCCAGGGCGCGCCCTTCGCGCGTGAGGCGCTCGAAGAGGTAGACGACGACGCGCGCCACTCGACGCTTGCGCCACTTGTCGCGGGCGACCCGCGACGTGGGAATGAGAATGTGGTTCAGGCGCGCGAAGTCGACTGCCATGGCCCGCGTCTGCGTCGCGTCAGGTGGGGACTTCGATGGACTTCACGATGGCGGCGAGGGTCGCGTCGCCCGTGCGGCCCGCGTAGCGCGCTTGCGTCGTCGGCTGAATGCGGTGCGCGAGGACGGCGCCCGCGAGCGCCTGAACGTCGGCCGGCGCGACGAACGCGCGGCCGCCGAGATAGGCCCGCGCCTGCGCCGCGCGGAACATCGCGATGGTGCCGCGAGGGCTCACGCCCGTGGTGAGATCAGGCGTGGCCCGCGTGCGCTCGGCGATGCGAACGATGTAGCGCGCGACGTCGTCCTTTACGACGACGGCGCGCACGGCGGCTTGCAGCGCGAGGAGCTGCTCGATGTCGACGGCCGGCTTCACGCGCTCGAGCGGATCGTCGTGCTGCCGCGCGAAGAGCATGCGCACCTCCGCGTCGGGGCTCGGGTAGCCGATGTTGGCGCGCAGCAGGAACCTATCGAGCTGCGCTTCGGGCAGCGGATAGGTCCCCTGGTAGTCCGACGGGTTCTGCGTCGCGATGACGAAGAACGGGTGGGGCAGGCGATGGGTCTCGCCGTCGATGGTCGCCTGCGCTTCGTTCATCGCTTCGAGGAGCGCCGACTGCGTTCGCGGCGACGCGCGGTTGATCTCGTCGGCGAGGAGCACGTTCGTGAAGACCGGTCCGCGATGGAACGTGAACGATCCTTCCTTCGGATTGAGAACTTGCGTCCCCAAGATGTCCGTCGGAAGGAGATCGGGCGTGAACTGCACGCGCGCGAACTCGAGGGAGAGCGCACGGGCGAGCGCCTTTGCGAGCGTGGTCTTGCCGACGCCGGGGACGTCTTCGAGGAGGATGTGCCCGCCGGCGAGGAGGCCGATGAGAATCAGCTCGATGACGTTCTCCTTCCCTTCGAGAACACCACGGAGCGCGTCACGGACCCGAGTCAGGCTTTCACGAGAAGGTTCCACGTAGAACCGAGCGTACGGCATCTCGCGAGCCGCGAGACGTCGCGCGATCGACCGTGCTCGAGAACCACATCGTGCGCGCATAGGAGACCCGCGCGCGCGGAGTCTCGAGCCCGGGCCAACAGGTGCTGGTCGCCGCTAGCGCGCTTCCAAAATGCGGAGGAGCGCCTCGTGCGTTTCGCCGGGTGCCCAAAGGTCGAGGGCGCGCTTCTCGTCGGCACCCTCGAGCCACATGGCGTCGCGGGCGACCCACGTCTCGTTGTACACGTCGCTCGCCTCGTCGACGCGTGCGGCGCCGAGAGCTTCGCGCAAGCGCGTGAGGCCCGACGGGTTGTCCACCATCGGGCGGACGATCCGTTTCCAGTCGCGGCCGTCGCGCGTCTTCTCGACGAAGGCGCCGCTCTGCTCGACTTTGACGTCGTAGGTCGCGCACTCGCCCGCGCCCCCGGAGCTCCAGAAATGCCCGTCGGAAAAGAGGGTGTACGCGAAGGATGGATGCACGTCCGCGCACGTGATGACGAGCGCGCCGTCGTCCCAAAGGTCTACCTCCGCCTCCCCCGCGGCGAGCCAGTGCGAAGCCCCATGCACGAGGCCGAGAACGGCGCTCTCCCGCCCCAACGGCTCGACATACCCCGCGTATGCGTCGTGGTACGCGAGCCACGCGGGGAAGGGCTCATACCCCGCGCGCACGATGGCGGCTTCGACATCGCGCGTGGGGACGGCGGCGCGCCGTTCGAGGCTCGCGAGATACGACCGTGCGCGTTTCGACAGAGCCATCGGCGTCAGGGCTTCGACCCCGGCGGCTGGAGCGGCGCGTTGCCAGGGAGGTTGATGACGCCGGGAATCGACCCTTGGCAGTTGCCGCAAAAGACGGCGGGCTCGCCGCGCTTCATGCCGCCGGGCGCGCTCGAGTTTCCGGTGGTCCACACGGTGTCGACCATGAAGTCGCCGAGGTTGACGTCGGCGGCCGTGAGCTCGCGCGGCGGGTCCTCGTTTCGCGCGGCCTCGCGCCGGGCTTGAAGCGCCTTGTTGAGCGCAACGACCTCCGCGTGCGACCCCGGCACGGACGGGTGCTGCGGATCGTTCGTCATCGCGTCGACGTACGGCTTCAAGATCGGGTCGAGCGGATCGGGAAGGCTCACTTTGTCGCGCGGGTTCGTCCCGTAAAAGATCTGCCCCGTCTTCGTGTCCATGACGCCCGCAAGTACGGTGTCCTTGTTCCCATAAGGCTTGCCGCTCGCCGGATTCGCGTACTCGTTCTTCAACGCAGTGCGAAGATCCTGCGCCTGCTCGGCGAGCTTCCCGGTGAGAACTTCGCCCGTGCCGGTCACGAACGTGGAGCCGCCGCCAGACGCGCTTCCGCCGCCCGCGTTCCCGCCGCCCGCGTTCCCGCCGCCGCCACCACCCCCACCCGCGCTGCTCACGCCGCCCGCGCCACCCGCGCTGCTGACGCCGCCGGCGCTGCTTCCGCCCGCGGAGCTACCGCCGCCGGGGTTCGCCGTGCCGCCGTTGTCGCCGCCGCCGTTGCCGCCGGCGGAGGTCGTGCACTGGTTGTGCACCCAGACGTGGGACGTGCCCACGAAGTACGTGTGGAAGTCCTCGACCTCGACGTTGAAAACGAAGGCGCCGGCTGCGTCCTCCGAGCGGGCGGCAACGAGCTCGCGCGGCGAGCCGTCTTCCCCCAGCGCGGTCGCGCCGAGGGCGAGATTCTGCGCGCGCGTCCACCCTTTGCCCTCGACGAAGAACGGGTGCTCCGGCGTCGTCGTGATGACGTCTGTCGCGCGATCTTTCTCGGCGCCGACGGTCGTGGCGGCGGTGGCGATCGTCAGCTCGACGAGCGAGGTCGCCGGGCGCGCGAACGTCTGCACGACGCGCTTCGGGGCGACCGTGCCCGTGGCAGGATCCTTCGCGACGACGAGATCGCCCACGCGAAGCTTCTCGATCGCGCGCGGACCGTCGGGCGTGTCGACGAGCGTCCCCGCGACGAAGCAGTTGCCGTTCGTGCAGACTCCGCCGACGCACGTCCACCCCGTGCCGCCGTTCGCGCCGCCGTTCGCGCCGCCGGCGCTGCTGCCGCCGCCCGCGCCGCCGCCTCCCTTGCCCCCGCCGGCTTTGCCCCCGCCCGACGAATCGTACCCCTCGAGCTTCGCGACCTGGTCGCCCTCTTTGGAGATCATCGCGCTGACGGAGCCGCCAAACTGCCGGAACGCCATCAGCGCGAGGAGCGCGACGACGCCAAGGATGATGATCACTTCGACCATGCTCGCGCCGCGCGTATGCGAGCGACGCCGAGCGGAGGGGACGGCCTTTCGAGAGGTCTGCGTCATGGGCGTTCCTGAGAGCAAGTAAGGGGTCGGGGCGAAGGGCGCCTCGAGGCGGAACGCGGGGCACGCGTTACGGAGTCGGGCTGTGTCGGTAAGGTGCTCTACGAAGCGCATGAAGGCAATCCAAAGGGCCCACACGAAATGATGGCGTGCCTCGACGTGGACTACCGCGCGACCTGCGTCGTCGCCGCCGCGTCGCCCCATGCGCGAAACGTGACGCAGGCGG
>JANXMC010000364.1 GCA_025354825.1 Myxococcales bacterium | reverse complement strand
CCTCCTCGCCTCGAACGCGCCGGCCTACCTTTTCGTGGGCGGAGGGGCGCTCCTCATCGGCCTCGGCCTCGCGAGCGTTCACATCGCGGGTGAGCGTCGCAAGTCGCCCATCGCCCATCTTTCGAAGCCTTTCAAGCTCGCGTCGATCCTCCCCGCGGTGGCCGGCGTCTTCATGATCGCGACGTGGATCCAAACGCCGAAAGCCCAGCTCCGCTGGCTCGAATCCGAAGCGGAGGGGATGACCGTGGCGGCGCGCGAGAAGCGCCCGATGATCGTCGACTTCGGCGCCGAATGGTGTGCCGCCTGCAAGGAGCTGTCGGTGAAGACGTTCGCCGACAACCACGTTCGCGACGAGGCCGGCCGCTTCGTCGCGGTACGTGTCGACGCGACCGACGACGAGAACCCGCAGATCAACGCGTTGAAAGACAAGTACAAGGTCGTCGGCTTGCCGACGGTCGTCGTGCTGGGTAGCGACGGCCACGAGAAGGTGCGCTTCAACGAGTTCGTCGAGCCGGCGCGCTTCCTCGAAGCCATCAAGACGGTGAACTAACCTCGCCTTCACGCGCGATCACGAGCTTGCGTGCCGCGCGGCACTGGCGCGCGCTCAGGTCGACTCCAACGGCGTCGAAGCCGAAGTCGTTGGCGACGGCGAGCGCCGTTCCGTGGCCGCAAAAAGGGTCGACGACGACGCGCGTGGCCGTCTCGTCGCGAACGTAGCGAAGGGCCAAACGGCACGCGCCCACGCCCATCGCGCGGCTCCACGGCATGAAGCCGGCATTGCCGAGAACATCAGGGCCGGGCCGGCGCGGCGGCGGGCGTTGCGACGGCGCGAAACAGAGCATGTGCGAATACGTCGCGCGACCGTGGGTGATCGTGCCCGCCGGCTTTCTGCAGACGATTTTGTGCCAGAGCAACACCGCGCCCACGTCTTCCGCGGCGCGCTGAACCATGTACCCCTTGTCGATCCAGGTGCCGTGCACGCGAATGTCGCTCTGAAAGAACACGGCGACGCCGTCTGCCGGAAGCCAGCGCAACACCTGCTCGGCGGCTCCGCGAAACCACGCGCGCCACGTGTCGAGATCCCGCGACGGCATTTCCGAAACATCGGGGAGCGACGTCACGATGCTCATCCCCTCGTGGGCAGGGTGCGCGGCGAGCCAAGACAGCGCTTCGGCATGGAAAACGTCGCGGCTCGGCATCTCGCGAATACCGACTACCCCAGTCTCGTGCCCGTCGCACGCCCCGCAGAACGGCGTCTGTCGCTTGCCTAGAGGGGCGTGCCTGAGCAATCTTTCGCGCCTCGATGCCGACCCGCAAAAGCGACAGCCCCTACTTCGAAGTCCGCAAGTCCTCCATTCAAGGGCGCGGCGCCTTTGCAACGCGACAGATTCGCAAAGGCACGCGCGTCATCGAATACGTCGGCGAGCGCATCTCGCAGCGTGTCGCCAACACGCGGTACGTCGACGACGACATGAAGCGGCACCACACGTTCCTCTTCTCAGTGACTCCGAAGACATGCATCGACGCCGCGGTCGACGGAAACGACGCGCGCTACATCAACCACTCGTGCGACCCGAACTGCGAGGCGCTCCTCGAAGACGGCCGCATCTTCATTTACGCGACACGCGCCATCGCCGAAGGCGCCGAGCTCTCCTACGACTACCAGTACATCGTCGAAGGGCCGATCGACGCCGCGACGCTGCGTATGTACGTCTGCAAGTGCGGCGCGCCCAACTGCCGCGGGTCGATCCTCAAGCCCAAGGCGGCGAAGAAGGCGAAGCCGCCCGCGAAGAAGCCTGCCGTGACGACGCGCACGAAGGCCACCAAAAAGGCGAAGACGACGAAGACGACGAAGCCCAGGACGACGCGCAAGACGACCAAGGCGCGATCCCGAATCGCCGCGTAGCGCGCTGGAAAATGCCACCGCGCACCGATCGCGCGGCGTGGCACTTCCACACCCCAGATGAGCTCCGTGCGATCCACGCCGATGCCCTGCCCACCGCCGAAAAGCGCACGATTCGCGCGCAACTCGGCTGGCGCTCCGAATGCAACGGTGCCTCTCTTGCAATGGCCTCCTCGCAAATCACGGGCTACCCCATGAGCGTTCGCCCGACGCCCACCGGCAGACCCGCCACGTGGCGTGATTCCCTCGGCAGGCAGCCGACGCGCGGGACCTGCTTCGAGCCGCGTACGCGGGACGAGCTTTTCGCCATCATCGGCGAGGCGGCCCGCACGTCGACGCTGATTCGCGCGGTGGGCGCCGGCCACTCGACGTCGGGCGCCGCAAAGCCCGAAGGGGCCTGGCTCGATCTCCGGGCGCTTCGCCGCACGCTGCCGCTCGCAGGGCTTCGCGCGGGGGTGCACCCGTCGTCGTACCTTCGCATCGAGGCGGGCATCGTCTTGGACGATTTGCAAAAGCTTCTCGTGGGGCGCGGAATGGCCCTCGCGGGGACGAACGCGTTCGGCAAGCAGACCCTCGCCGGCGCCATCGCCACGGCGACCCACGGCTCGTCGATGGCCCACGGGTCCCTCGCCGACAGCGTCGCTTCCGTCGAGCTCGTCGTGCTCGGTTCTGATCGCGGGCGCCTCGTTCCGCGGGTCGTGCGTCTCGAGCCGAGCGACGGCATCACGGATCCGAAACGGTTCGCCACGGCGTCCGATCGCGACACGCCGATGGAGCTTCTCCAAGACGACGAGCTCTTTTACGGCGCGGTCGTGGGGCTCGGCGCGGCGGGCATCGCCTGCGCGTACACCCTTGCTCTGAAGCCTTTCGAAGCGCTCGAAGAGCGGTCGTTCCGCGTTTCGTGGGCAAACTTGAGCGAGGCCCTCGCCGACCTCGCGATGGCCCACGCCTTCGTCGACGTAACGCTCTACCCGCATCCGACGGGCGCGCAGAGCAGCGGGCTCACGCGCGACGAAGCCATCTCGTGCCTCGTGACGACGCGGAATCCGGCGCAGAAGCACGAGCCCCAGACGTTCGACGCCGACGCCACCAACGTCTCGGCACCCCTGACCCCCTCGCAATCGCCGCCGTCCCGTCCGGGAGCCGCACCCTCGCGTTCGAGCCTGGGCGCGTGGGGGCGAACGTCGGCGATGGAGCTGTCGGTGCCGCTCGAAGACGCGTCGCGCGCGGTCGCCGCGCTCCTCGACGAGGCCGAAGCGATGCGCCGCGACGGCTTCACCCACTCGGGCCCCTTCACGCTCCGCTTCGCCGCGCCGTCACGTCACGCGCTCTCGATGAACGCGGGGCGCGCCACCTGCAGCATCGAGCTCGCGCTCCTCGCGGGCACACCGAAGAGCGGCGCAGCTGCGGAGGCAGCGCGCGCGAACGACGATCCGCGGACGATGGTTCACCGCGTTCAAGATGCCCTCGAGACCCTCGTCCCTTCGGCGCGCCCCCACTGGGGAATGCCCCACGAGATGGACGCGGTCGCCCTCACCGCACGCTACCCCGACGCCAGCGCATGGCGACGCGCATGCCGCGCGTTCGACCCTCGCGGCTGCTTCTTGAACACGATGACGCGCGCGCTGCTCTTCAGCGGAAACCTCTCGAGCCTACCGCCGCGCAACGACGCCGAGTGACCCGTCAGAGCGTTGTCGAAAACGACGCGAGGGCGCAGGTGAGGCTAAGGGCGTCGACTTTGTCTCCCGATCGCCCGATCACGCCCGACGCGATTCGGCCGTCGGAGCACGCGTAGGAGAACGCGCTTCCGCCGGAGCCGCCGTGGGTCGCGCTCGAACGCGTCCCCGTGATGACCGGCGCATAGACGCCTGAAACACGTTTCATCGTGACGCTGCCGCACGAGAACGCGAGGAGATCGACGTTGGCGCCGCTCCGGCCGCTGAGGCCGATGACGACCTCGTCGGTGCCGCAGCGGTCCGAGAAGACACCGCCGCCCGTGCCGCCATGTTGCGATTGGATCGTCACGGCGCGGGTGCGTACTCGGTATTCGAGCTCGGGCGCGACGACGACGGCCTCGAGCTCGATGACGGCGCACACGGGCGCCACCGCGTCGAGTCTGTCGCCCGATCGCCCGTCGAAGCCGATGAGGGCTTGCCCCGCGGGGCAGCTTCCGTCGAACGCGCTGCCGCCGCCACCGCCGTAGGGTGCGCTCGCCTCGGTGGCGCCGAGGGTCGCATTTTGCGGGCAACCCGTGTCGATGCGCCCGTCGCAGTTGTCGTCTTTCGCGTTGCAAAGCTCGACTGCCGCGGCGCACGCATCGGGCGTCGTTACGGCGCCGCTATCGAGAAGCGAGGCGGTCGCATCGCCTGCGGCGTCGCTCTTTCCTTCGCCCGCGGAATCGCGATTCACGCCTGCGTCGATGCCCGACGCACCCGCGTCCACGCGCGCGTCGGCATCGACCGGCGTCGCGCCTCCGGCGTCGTCGGCACCGTTACCGATGGGAAGCCCGGCGCCGTCCCCGTCGCCCGCATCGCCCGCTGCGCAGCCGACCGCGAGAGCCGCCATCGCGACTACCGAATATCCGAATCGCGAAACGGGCAGCGTCATCGGGGAGGGCCTCACCTCCCCGGAGTATTCACGCAATTACGGAACAGCTCTCGTTCGATTGCGTCTCAAGGCAGAGTCATTTGATCCCGCCGGGATCGCAGCCGAGAACCACGGTCACCTTCCCGGGCGTCGTTTTGACCTGATCGCAGGCCGCGCCGGAGAGATGCACGGACTTGGGATTCTGCTCGTTGTCGTAGGACCAGCCGTTTTGCGGGTCTTTGCTGAAGACGACGCGCACATGACCCGATGCGTCGGTAAACACGACATTTACTTTGTTGAAGTCGACCGACGCGCCGGCCGCGAAGCTGAGGGCAAAGTCGCAGCTGCCAACCTGTCCGCGGATCGCGGTGAGAGCATCGGTGAACGACTTGGTGAGCGCCGCAGTCTCGGCAGGCGTGGGGCTCCCCGAAGCGGGCGGCGTTACTTGGAAGTGACACACGTTCGTGACGCTCGTCGTCTCGTTGGGATTGCACGTCGGCGTGAGGCGCGTGTTCCCCTGCACGGCGACGTTTCCCATGAACTTCGGATCGTAATCCGAGCTTCCCGGGAATACGCCAACGCCGAGGGCGTAGGTGCGCGTTCCGGTCTTCGCCGCGTCGGCGACGAGATCGTAAATCAATTGAGTTTCGGGTTTGGGATTCCCCAAATGGGAAAGGCTCGGCGAAGGGACGCCGTCGCTCATGAGGACGACGACTTTTGCGCCGTTCGCGAGAACACCGGTCGGCTTGTAGGCGTTGAGGGCGTTGTAGGCGAGCGTCAGCGCGTCGTAGGTTGGCGTTCCGCCGGTCGGCGTGGCGCCGGCCACGAGAGACGCGACCCGCTGCGCTTTGGCCGCAGTGACCGGCCCCATGGCCTCTTCGATCGCCGTGTCGGTGAAGCCATCGGCGAAGAAGTCGAAGCCGAGCGCGAGGGTCGGATCGGCCTCCGCACCGAGCTGGTTCACGACGGCGGTGACGGCTGCGGACTGCGCCGCCCATTTCACGCCCACCATGCTGCCCGAGCGATCGACGACGAGCATCATGTGCACGGGCTGCCGCGACGCGACGCCGGAGCCCGTCGCGCAGCCTGCATCGCTGTCGATGGGCGGCGACGTCGTCGTGCCCGAATCGCCGAAGTCGCTCGGCCCGCCGCCGCTGGTCTCGCCGCCGCCGCCGCCCGAATCGACCGTTGTCCCGGTGGGCTTGGGGTTGCCATTCGCGTCGAATCCGCTCGGCGTCCCTCCGCCGCCACAGGCAATGGCCAATACGGTGGCTACGGGGACGAGACCACGGACCAAGAATGAACAAGAGGCGAAGCGGTTCCGGCTGCGCATAACGGGGCTCCTTCGGCGTGGCGATCCGGCGAGGAAATCGACTTTCTACCGCGCGGTCGGACTTTACTCGCGTCCACCGCGAGTGCCAGCCTCCAGTGAGCCTCGATACCGTTCCTCCTCCACACGAAAATTCGGCAACGCGGTGGGCTACTGCGTCAATTGACCAATCGCCTCACGCGTCCGTCGACTCCCCACGAGCGGCGGCGCGAATCCCTTTGAGCATCGTGACCACTTCGCGCCTCACCGCGTCGGGCGTCGTGCACTCCTCGGCAAAGGCGACGCGCCCCGCGCGCGGCCCCGCAGCCGTCGCGGCCGTCAGCTCGAAGCCGTACCTGTCGACGGCCGTCATCGTGGCGCTCGCCGCATCTTCGATAAAGGCGAGATGCCGCGCATAGGCCACGACCGCCTCCGCGTGATCGGTATTCATGTGACTGAGGATGCCGTCGGCCGACGCCGCGAGCGGGTCCGCTTCGGCCTTCCGGTAGTCTGTCCCGGCAACCCACGACATGCGCCCGAAGCCGCCGACGTAGCGAATCGATTCGACGTCGAGTCGGAAGAATCCGAAGTCGCGAAAGTCGACGTAGTACGAAGCCGACGGCTGCGCGGCGAGAAACGCGGCCTTTACGGCGGCGTGCGACGGGTCATCGGCGGCGACGCGACGGCACGCGCCGAGAAGCGTCATTCGACCAATGGCGAGCGGATCGCGCGCGTCGTCCATCGGCTCGGCGACGAGGGCCGAGGCGCGCGCATCTGCGACGAGATTCGCCGTGTGCTCGGCAAGTGTGGACAACAAGAAGAGCGGACACCCCTCTTCGTCGAAGGCGACCGTCACCAGCGACGCGTAAGGGTACCCCGCAGGGTCGCGCGCGAGGGTCGCCAGCGTCGCTGAGCGCGCCGTCGCAATCAGGGTGCGGCAACGTTCTGCGTGGCTCGGCGCACGCACGGGCGGGCGCAGATCAGGAGGCGAGACACCGTCGGGGCGTGCGTGATCACGGGACATGGGCCACGCACGCTACCCGAAAGGGGGCCCGGTGCTCAGCTCACCCTTCGGGAAGACCCGACCAGTCGATCTCCGCGACCTTCGGCCCGGCCTCGCCGATGTCCGGCCCGGCGCCGGCGAGCGGATCGCCGTTCTCGTTGTAGCCTGCGGGGTCGACCCGCCACGCCATCATATCGCCCGTCGCGCGGTACCTACGAAGCAGCGGGATGCGCTTCGCTTCGTCGGCGATGAGCTCGTTGTCGAGATTCCAGAGCGTGACTTCTTTCCAGTGAACCATGAGCCTCCCTTTGGGGGCCGTGCTCATAGTCCGCATCCACGTGCCTGTCGACGGTGTTGGCGCGATCACGGCATGCAACAGATCGTGGTCGAAGGGCCCGAGGCCACGGCGCCCGTCGGCGTAACGCTCGCGCGAGCGCCACGGACGTTGCGCGACCACGAACGCGGCAAGCGCGAGGCCTCGTGGAGCGTTCCGTCGCAGCACCATCGTCGCGCCGCGCTCTCGGTTAAAAGCAGTCGGGGTTGAAGTGCGTATGGCCGAGCTCGTCGGTCGTGAAGGGCGGCGAGCAGTCGGGCGCATCGGAGGCCGCGGGCTTTGCAGCGAGCACCGCGTCCCTCGGCGCCCCCTTCGCTTTTCCGCGCGCAACCCCCGCGTCGAGTCGCTCGAGCGGGGTTACGGCGCTCGCCGTCGGGGCGGGCGTCGACGCCGCCATCGGCACCGGCGGCACCGGCACCGACGAGGGCGCGAAAAACGCCGACGGCATCGTGCGCGGCTCCGGCGCGCTCGACGCCGGGGTCGAGACGACGACGCGGGCGGGTGCGGCCGCCAGCGCCCCACGGGCGTCGTGACCGCCGCGCCCGTGATCGACGAGCAATGCGATGGCCGCGCCGCACGCTCCAAAGCCACACGCGAGCGCGACCACCGTCGTGAGTGTGAGGGCGCGCCGCACCGAGCTCTTTCGCGCGTCGGGTACCGCTTTAACCGTGGGGGCATCGGACAGAAGGCGGTAGCCACCTTGCTCGAGTGGCCGAATCGAGCCGCTGCTCCCGCGCTCCATCGCGGCGATGCGCGCGGCCCGCTGGCCAAGCTCCTCGGCGGCATTCGCCTCGACCCAGGCGCCAATCTCCGCCGGCGACGCGCACGCGATCGACGCTTCGATCGCTTCGGCCATTTCGCGCGCCGTCGCGAATCGATTGGCGGGGTCGTTTGCCGTCCCGCGCATCACGACGTCGCTGAGCGACTGTGGGAGCTCGGGCACGCGATCGACGGGGTGCGGAACGTCGCCTGCGAGCACCTTCGCGAGGACGTTCGCCTCGCTGTCGGCGCGAAAGAGGCGCTCGCCCGTGAGCGCCTCCCACGGGACGACCGCCGCTCCGTAGATATCCGTCTTGCGGGTGACCTTCACGCCGCGCGCTTGCTCGGGGGCCATGTACCCGAGCTTCCCCTTCAAGAGACCGTCCCGCGTCTCTTCGAGGCGCCCCGCAGCCTTCGCGACGCCGAAGTCGAGCACGCGCGCGACGCCATCGATGCCCACGAGAACGTTCTGCGGCGACACGTCGCGATGAACGATATCGAGCTTGCCCCCCTGCTCGTCCGTCGCCTCGTGGGCGGCATGAAGGCCGTGCAGAACGCCCGCGACGATCGCCGGCGGCACGCGGGTTTGACGGTGACGGGCCGCACGAACGAGGCGCGAGAGCGGCGCGCCGCAGACGTATTCCATCACGAGAAAGAGCTCCGAGTCGGTCGCCACGACGTCGAGCGTCGGCACCACGTTCGGATGGAACACGCGCGCGGCGAGGCGCGCTTCGTCGAGGAACATCGCGACGAACTTGGGGTCGCGCGCAGGGTGCGCGTGGAGGCGAAGCTCTCCTGGTTCGACCCACGCTCAGCAAGTTCCAAGCCTGGACTTTTCCGCGGAGGCGCCAGCTGCCGCGACGTCGTTGCGCTCACGCAACGAGCATCTACTATCGCGCGCGCGATGGCCCCGTTCGACCTCAACGACGTCGCGGTCTTCGTGCGCGTGGTCGATCTAGGCGGCTTCGCGAAGGCCGCCCGCGAGCTCCGCGTCCCCACGTCGACAGTGAGCCGCGCCGTCGCGCGCCTCGAAGAGAGCGTCGGCACACGACTGATGCAGCGCACGACGCGAAGCGTGCGCGCCACGGCGGAAGGGCGCGCGTTCTACGCCGAGGTCGCCCCTGCGGTCGCGGCGCTGCATCGCGCGGCCCATGGGCTCGACGCGGCCGACCGCGCCCCCCGCGGAAGACTTCGAATGACGGCGCCCCACGATATTGCCATTACGTTCCTCGCCGACGTCGTCGTCGCATTCACCGAGCGCCACCCTCGCGTCGCGATCGATCTCGAGCTCACGGGTCGCAAAGTAAACCTCGTCGACGAAGGGTTCGATCTCGCGATCCGCGCCGGCAAGCTCACCGACTCGTCCCTGGTCGCGCGCCGCGTGGGCGATCTCGAGGCCGATCTCTACGCCTCCTTCGACTACGTGAAAGCCCACGGCGCGCCGGCAACGCCGAGCGATCTCGAAAACCACGCCTGCGTTCTCTTTCGCGCGAAAGAGGGTCTCGCCGAGTGGCAACTTCAAGGCCCGGACGGCGACGAAGACGTTACGGTGCGCGGGCGGATCGCGGCCGACGACTTCACCTTCGTTCTCGCCGCCGTTCTCGCGAGGGGCGGAATCGGGCTCATGCCCCGCATCCTCGCGGCCCACGACGTCGAAGCCGGGCGGCTCCTCCGCGTGCTCCCTTCCTACGGAACGCCCGGCGTGGGCCTTTACATCGTCCACCCCTCTTCGCGAAATGTCCCCGGGAAGGTCGCGGCGTTTCGCGACTTCGTGCTCGAAGCCTATGCCCGGCGAAGGCTCACGTCGGCCGTTGCCTCGTCGCAACGGACCGTTGCTCGGGGGCCCGTGCCCCTCTCTACTCCCCGTCGCTAATCTCTCTTCGAATTCACAAGGAGCAGCTCTGATGCACATCACGAAAAACGGATCGTTGGCACTCTTCACGGCGGCGTTCGTCACAGCGCTCGTCGCCTCGGCGTGCGGCGGCGCGCAACAAACCGCGTACACGCCCGCGCCGACGCCGTCCGCCTCGGGGTCCACGGCCGAAGCGGTCGCGCCGCCCGCGCCCGCGGCGTCGGGGGCACCGGCCGTGTCGGGCACGGGCTCAGAGAAGCCGTGGGATTCGCGCAGTCACGAAGAGCAGCTCGCCACGATGAAGAAGGTGGTGATGCCGACGTTGGGCGCGTCGTTCAAGGCCCACGACGCCACGAAATACGCTCAAATCAACTGCGGAACGTGCCACGGCGCCGGGGCGAAGCAGGGGAACTTCCAAATGCCGAACCCGGCGCTTCCGAAGCTCAACGCAAAGGGTGGCTTCAAAAAGCACATGGACGCGACCCCCGCGATCACGAAGTTCATGATGGAAAAAGTCGTCCCCGAGACGGCCGCGGCGATTGGCGAGAAGCCCTACGATCCGGCGACCCATTCCGGATTCGGATGCGGCAACTGCCATATGATGGAGAACTGACCCGAGCCCCGCGCGTTTCCCGCACGCGCCCTCGCGTGCGGGCCTTCCGCCCGTGTGGTACGTCCTCGCCGATGTCGATTCAGTGGTACCCCGGGCACATGACGAAGGCTCGGCGTCTTATCGCCGAGTCCATGCCCAAGCAGGACGTGGTCATCGAAGTTCTCGATGCGCGTATGCCCCAGGCGAGCGAGAACCCAGTCGTCGCCGAGCTTCGCGGGCAAAAGCCCTGCATCAAAGTATTGAACAAGGCAGACCTCGCCGATCCGGTGATCACGGCGGCGTGGCTTCGCTACTTCGAAGCGTCGAAAGTCGGCGGGCGCGTCGTCGCCATTGCGCTGAGCTCGCGCAATCCGAACGAAGCGCGCGCGAAGATTCCCGAGCTTTGCAAAAAGCTCGCTGCCCATCGCGGCGGCCCCGGCAAAACCGTCCGCCTGATGATCGTCGGTATTCCCAACGTCGGCAAATCGACGCTCATCAATACGTTGATGGAACGTAAAGTGGCAAAAACGGGCGACGAGCCCGCTGTCACGAAGGCCCAGCAGCTCGCCATTCTCAAGAACGGCATGGCCCTCTCCGACAATCCCGGAATCATGTGGCCGAAAATCGACGACGAGGCGTCGTCGTACCGCCTCGCCCTCGGCGGCGCGATCCCCGACACGGCGATGGACTATGAGGCCGTGGCCCTCGTCGGCGCGAAGTACTTTCTCGAGCGGTACCCCGCCCTCGTGATGGCGCGGTACAAGCTCAAAGAGCTCCCCGCCTCGGCCGACGTGCTCCTCGCCGAAATCGGCAAACGGCGCGGCTGCCTGCGTGCGGGCGGCACGGTTGATCTGCACAAGGCGGCCGACGTGCTGCTTCACGAGTTTCGTCAGGGCGCCCTCGGGCGCATCAGCCTCGAGGCGCCGCCTCGCGAGCGTCAGCCGGATCCGTCGCCGGCGCCCGCTTCCGAAAGCAGCTTCGAAACGCCGGAAGACGCGTAGAACGGCGCGAGTCGCGCGCGGATACGGCTTTCCAAAAAGCCGGTCGTCACCGCCTCGGCGAGCACCGGGCCGACGAACGTCTGTATTTCCCCCACGAGCATCTCGCGGCTCACGCCCATGTCGCTTACCAAGTCGGCGACACTACCGTCCCCGTATTTGTCGAAGAAGAAGCCGACGAGCTCCGTGGAGAGCTCACGGAAGTAGCGAGTTTTTCGGTACTTGAGCCAAAACTCATAGCCGAGTACAACGAAGTCTTCGAGATCGTGCGACGTGATGAACGCGAAGGCGTCCGACAGGCGCATGGGCGCCACCGATTCCCACACGTCGTCGGCCACGGTACGAATGGCGCGCTCGTCGAGCGCCTCCAACATGTACTCCTCGCTGTCGTGGGCAATGCGCTCGCGGTGAATCTCGAGATATCGCTCTAAGCGCGCGGCAATTCGCTCTTCGAGATCGCGCAGCACCGTCGGCGGTACGCGCCGCGCGAGATTGGCAAAGAGGGAATCGCCGGATTGCGCCTTATCGAGCGGCCGAAAGACGAAGTCGACAATCCCGCGCTTCAGCACGCGCGTGACGAAGGCGCCGTACGCGTTGCTCTGGGTCACGAGGTGGATAGCCTCGCGACGCGCGCTGTCGAGCGCGACGATTTTCTCGGCGAACTCTTCGAAAAGCGACGGGGGGAGAATCTCGTCGACGCGCGTCTCTTCACTTCGCGTCGACGAGAAGACCGCGTTCGACATTTCCCCCGCCAGCTCCGTGATGCCGCCGCCAATACGAAATTGAATCGCGTAGCGATCGATCACCGCGACGATTTGCGCGCGGGTGGCAATTTGATTCAACGTAACGGTGCCGAGCCAGTCGAAGGCCTTCCCCACCTCTTCGGCGAGTGTTCGCAGAACGGCGTCGCCGCCCAAGGCCGCAAGCTCGTGCTTCACGTGCGCCTCGAAGAGAGCGCGCGCCGTGTCGTTCGCAATCTCGCTCATGCCAGCGTGCTCCCGGCTCCTCGCACGATCATTTCAAGCTGGACGAGCGCCGTCGCGGCCGTCTCGGCGCGCGCTTCGCCCTCGCGCTCGAGGCCGAAAAACGTGGCGTCGAGAAGCACCGCGACGATCGCCCGCGCCGCGCTCTGCAGAGTCCCCGGTGCGTCGGACCCCGCGATGAGCCCCGTCGTGAATCGCGCGATCTCGCCTTCGATCGCGCCACGAAAACGGGCGATTCCGCCCACGCGCTCCGCGAGGAAAAACCGAACGAGCGCCCCATCGTCCGCCGCCGCCTCGAACAAAGCTGGGACGGCGTGAGGCACGGCTGCGAACGGGCTCCCGTCGGCGCGCGAACGGGCTCGCGCCGTCTCACTCACCTCGCGCAGCAGCGGCCCCACTTTCTCGTCGATGAGCGCCAAACCGAGCTGCTCCATGTCTTCGAAGTGCCGGTAAAACGAAGTTGGCGCGATGAGCGCCTCGCGCGAGACCTCGCGCAGCCCCAGGCTCGCGAAGCCGTGCGCCGACGCAAGGCTCAAGGTGGCGTGAAAGAGCGCGTGGCGTATCCGCTCTTTCTCTTCCTTCTTTTCGGGATTTGCGCGAACGACCATGAAAACGCGAGGCTCGGGTTCGAGGCGCCCGCGAGCCTACTTCACCCCGCTGCTGCAAGGGGCGAGATTGCGCCCGCCTCACGCCGCGCGCCGCCCTTCGCACGGCCGCTCTTCGGCGCAAGCGTCGACGGCGTCGTGCCCTTGTCCTTCGCGGCACCGGTCTCGGCCAGGGGCGTGCGCAGAAGCTTCTTCTTCGCCCCACCCGGCTTCGCGAATCGGAACATCTCGCGCGCGACGCTGCGGAGCTGCTCTCCAAAGCTCGCCGTGTTGTATGGCACGCCGTACTTGGCGCAGATCCGCGCGACCTCGGGCCCCATCTCGCGATACCGCCACGCCGGCAGATCGGGGAACAGGTGGTGCTCGATCTGATGGCTCAAATGGCCGCTCAGAATGCCCAGTATCGGCCCCGCGGTGAAGTTGCTCGAGCCCAAGATTTGACGAAGGTAAAAGCCCCCCTTCGTCTCGGTCGCAAGCTCGCTCTCGTCGAACGTGCGCACGCTCTCGGTCAAGTGCCCGCAGTAGATCACGGCGTAGGCCCACACGTTTCGAACCCCGTGCGCGAGAACATTGCCCAGGGCGACTTTCGGCGCGAACGGCCCCGCGAGCGCCGGGTAGAACACGTATTCTTTTAAATATGAGCGTCCCGCCTTCTTTGCAAAGCTCGTGAGATCGTCCCGCACCTCCGCAGGCGGCCGGCTCGCGCCAAGCTCTTTGTTTCGAAGTGCTTTGGGAAGAAGGTAGTGCGTGAGGCGCAGGTCGTAGAGGGCAATCGAATGGTCGAAGAAAAGCCCGCTCATCGGGCTGATGATCGGCTGCAAGACGTGAATCGGGTTCCACGCCACGTCGCCCGAAAAGCGAAATGCCGTGTAGCCGAAGTCGTCGTCTTTCCCGATCACGTTCGTATAGGTGTGATGCGACACGTTGTGGGCGCGCTTCCACGTCTTCGCCGTGCCGACCATCCCCCATTCGTACGTGCGCGAATCGAGCGTTGGGTCGCCCATGAAGTCGTACTGCCCGTGAAGCACGTTGTGGCCGACTTCCATGTTCTCGAGAATCTTCGAGAGGCCGAGCCCCAGCACGCCAAGCGTGAAGCTCACGGGCTCGAGGCTCACGTGAATGAGGACGCGCCCCGCAACCTCGAGGGTCTGGGAGAGGGCGCGGACCGCACGAACGTGCTCGGCGTCGTCGCTTCCAACTTTGCTCGCGATGCGTGCACGGAGAGCGTCGAGCTCGCCCCGAAATTCGTCGAGCTCCGTAGCGGTGAGTGTCGTCATGGTCATTCCCTCATTTAAAATTCGTAGGTTGGCGATGGGCGCTCGCAGGCGCGCGCTCACAGGTCGACGGAGACGGTCCCCTTCGCAATCGAGATGCACGGGCGAATACTCTCGGCACCTTCACCGGATTCGAGCCCGGTCGTGACGTCGATGACGATTCCGCTGTTTTTCGTGCAGCGGCAGCTTCCGCACACGCCCATTCGGCAGCCGTGCTCGGGGCGCAGGCCGCGCGCCTCCGCCTCTTCGAGAATCGTCCGCTGTTTGCTGACGACCGTCTCGACGCCCGAGCGAGTAAATCGAAGAAGTGACGACGTCGTCAAAAGGCGCGAGACGTCCACGCCGGCGGTGAACTGCTCATAACGAAGGTGGGCGAGATCGCACCCGGCCTCTTCGAGCGCTTTGATGACGGCGGCCATGAACGGCGCGGGTCCGCACAAATAAATCGGTATCTCACGAAAGTCCGGCGCGACCTCTTCGAGCAAGTCCGCCGAAAAACGGCCCCGCGGGCCGGTCCACGAACTGTCGGCGTTCTCCACGCAGACCGTCACGTCGACGCTGCTTGAGCGGGCGGCAATTTGGGCCGTCTCGTCGCCGAAAATCACGTCCTTCGGCGACCGCGCGAAGTGCAAGAAGGTCGTCCTGGGGCGCGCGGCGAGCTGCGTCACATGGCGAAGCATCGCCATCACTGGCGTTACGCCGCTCCCTGCGGAAATCATCAAAATACGCGCGGGGACCACTTCGGGAAGTACGAATTGCCCCTGCGCTTGGCCAATTTCGACGACATCGCCCACGGCGAGATTCTCGAATAGCCAATTGGAAACCGCGCCGCCGTCGACGCGTTTGACCGTAATGGCAACGAGGCCGCTCGAGGCCGGGCCCGACGAGATGCTGTAGCTCCGCACGACGGGCTCGCCGTCGATGACGACGCGCAACGAGAGAAACGCGCCGGGGCGAAATCCTCGGAAGCGCCCATTTGGCTTGAGCACGTAGGTCTTCGTGTCGTGGGTTTCGAGATGAATGCCGACAACGCGCGCGCGTACGTTCCGAAGCGAGAGGGTCGGCTCGACGCGCGTGACGAGCTTCTCGAGGCGCGCGCTGTCGACCGAGAGGCGCGAGGTCGCCCAGTCGAGCAGCGGAAGAGCGATGCGGCCCGCACGCGCGAGCGTCCCGACGTCTGCGATGCTGGTCACGGTCGACATGGGCTCCTCCGGTGATTCCGTTTTCGAGTCATACAGTTACATTCGTACATACGAACGTGCGTACACTTGTACCGAGACTGAGCGTACGACGTTGCCGTCTCGCGTCAAGGAGCGATCGTGAGGCGGCCCGCAGACTCTCGTCAGCACGTGGGTGAGGGGCGCGAGAGCTGCGTGGGGCTCGCCCACGAGAGAGGCGCGACGCGCGATAGCGGAGACGCCGAGGCGACGTCTTCGATAAGCTAGGCGAGTGCGTCTCCCTTTGCTTACACGGGGTTGGCCGGGCCGCTCCACCCTGGTCCCCGCGCTCGCCGCGGGCGGTCTGATGGTTGGTACTCCCACGATCACGCGCGCGGACGAAGTTCGTATTCACGCGATGGGGGCCGCCACGCGCGCGCTCGGCGATCCGCAGGCGAGCGAGCTTTCGTGGGGGGGTGGCGGCTCGCTCGCCGTCGAACGCCCCTTCGGAAATGTGTTCGGCCTCCAGCTCGAGCTTTTGGGCTTCGGGCTCACCGACGGCTCGGCGCCAGCAGACCCCACGCTCGCGAACCGCAGCGGCGGCGGCGTCCTCGGCGGCGCCATCGGCGCGCGCCTCCGCCCCTTCGGCGGCGAGGGGCAAGCGGGGCTCTGGCTCGATGGCAATGGCGGCGTTTCGCGGACGGGCCCGGTCACGCGGCCGATCTTCGACGGGCACATTGGCTACGACTTCGCGATTGGCAAAAAAGATCCGAGCTTCGGCCTCGGCCCCGTCGTGGGTTACACCCACGTCTTTCAGCCAAACGACACGGTACGCCCGGCAGACGCGCACGTTCTCTGGCTGGGAATTCACGGCGTCCTCGGGTTCGGGTCGAAGAAGGTCGAGCCGCCGCCGCCGCCGCGCGGCGATCGCGACGCCGACACCGTCTTCGACGACGAAGACGCGTGCCCCGACGACGCGGGCAGTCGCACGAGCGACCCGAAGACCAGCGGTTGCCCTCGCGGCGATCGCGATCACGACACGGTGTTCGACGACGAAGACGCGTGCCCCGATGTCGCAGGCGTTCGCACCGGCGATCCGAAAACCAACGGCTGCCCGCGCCCCGATCGCGACAACGACGCCGTCCTCGACGACGAGGACGCATGCCCCGACGTCCCCGGCGAGCGTACGAACGATCCGAAAACCAGCGGCTGCCCGAAGTCCGAGGGGCCCGTTCACGTCGCCGGCGACAAGATCGTCTTAGACGAGCGCATCCTTTTCGACACCGACTCTCCGCGCGTTCGCCACGCGAGCTTCGGCCTCGTGCAAAAGGTCGCGACGCTCATCTCGGCGAACCCCGACGTCCTCGAGATCGACATCGAGGGGCACGCCGACCGTATCGGAACCGATGCGCACAATCTGCAACTCAGTCGCGAGCGCGCCGAGAGCGTGAAGCGACTTCTCGTAAAGTTTGGGATCGACGGAAAGCGCCTCACGACTCACTACTACGGTGAGTCGCGTCCGCGCGCCGCGGGCTCGGGCCAAGAGCAGCTTCGTGAAAATCGGCGCGTCGAATTCACCGTGGTTCGTGCGCAACCAAAGTCGGGGGCGGCAACTCCACAAGGCGCCCCCGCTGGCGCCACGCCCGAAGGCGGGCACCGATGAACCACGCCATGCGGTATCCAAAGGTAACTCGACGAAGCGCGCGCTCACGACTTCGCAAAATGCTTGGAGTCGCAGGCGCGTTCCTCGCGCTCGCCGTAGGACTCTCGGTCGTCGGCTGCGGCGACGACGGCGGAATCGTCGGCGGCGACTGCGCGCCGTCTTACACCGCGTGCGAGCTCACCTGCGTCGACCTCGCGCGCGACCCGTCGAACTGCGGCGCCTGCGGCGTCGCGTGCAGGCCAGGCGAGGTGTGCGAGCAGAGCGTCTGCGCGACGGGGCGCGACGGCTCGGCGGACGGCGCCGCGGATGCGCGCGACGGCTCGCCTGACGGAGCGCTCGACGGCGGCGTGCTCGACGGAGCCTTCGACGGGACGACCACGCCTGGCGACGGCGGCGACGGCAGCGGCGGCGACGGCGGCGACGGCGACGACGGAGGCACCCTCGACGCCTCGCACGACGACGGCCCCGTCGACACGTGCGTCCCGCCCCTCAACACCGCACAGCACTGCGGCAGCTGCACGCAATCGTGCTCTGGAGCGACGCCGATTTGCTACTCGGACGACGGCATCTACGTCTGCATCCCCGTCTGCCCCACGAACCGCACGCTCTGCGGAAGCGCGTGCGTCGACACGACAACCGACGAGCTCAATTGCGGAGCCTGCGGCAACGTCTGCGCGTCCGCGATTTGCGCGAGCTCGATCTGCACCGGCGTCGCGCCCAAGGGGCACATCGTCACGATCGGCCACGCCTACGGCGCGACGCTCGAGGCGACCTCCCAGGCGCGCGTTCTCGCCAATTCGGCGTTTCTATCGATTCACAACCCGCTTCGAATCCTGTCCTACGAGCAGTACGCGGGGAGCGCGTCGGTCAGCAACGTAGAGTCGATCATCACGCAAGTAGGCACGACCGCCGGCCGCAACGTGGCGTTCACCGCCCTCGGCAACGCGGGCGACCTCCCGCAGCGCCTCACCCGCGCGAACGTCGACGTGCTCATCGTTCACGATCAGCGCACGGCCCCCGTCGGCGGCCTCGCGACCATCGGCGCGAGCTGGTCTGCGTCCCTCGCAACGTTCCTTGCCGACGGCGGCGTCGTCATCGTTCTCGACGGCATGGCCGGCACGACGCGCGAGATGAATCTGTTCCTCACGTCGTCCACCCTGCTCACGGTCCCGACGCACACGGCGCTCACCGTCGGTCGCCCGCTCACCGTGGTCGACCCCCTCAGCTCCATCGGCGCGGGCGTCGTCAGCCCCTACGGCGCCGGGACCGAATCGGCCAGCTACACGAGCCCCGAAACCCAAAACGCGGCGACGGCCACGATTGTCGTCGACCCCGCTACCCACGAGCCCGTCGTCGTTCACAAGGCGGTTTTCTAGACCTTTCGCGGCCTTTTCCCCGTCGTGGGTGCGCGAAAGAGGCGCCCCTCCATCAACGCGACGAACGCATCGACGGCCTCACGCAAGTGCTGACCGTCGATGGCGGCCGCGTAGAGCGAGAGCCCCATGGTGCACGCGAGGAACATCGACATGGCGTGGGGCGCGTCGGCTTGCGAAAGCTCACCGCTCGCCACGCCGCGCTCGAGCACGGCGTCGAAAATCGCAACGACGCCGCTCGGCTCGTCGGCCATCACGCGCGCCACGTCTTCGTACCGCATAAGCTCCACCGGCAGCGCCGAGAGAAACGCCGCGAGCGACGGGTCTTCCGCATGGAGCTCCGCCGACGCGACGATGATGGCGCGAAAGGCATCGCGCGCCGACGTCGCGCCCGCGGCCGCGTCGCGAAAACGCGGGACGAGCTCGTCCTGCGCGTCGCGCACGGTCGCGGCGAAGAGCGCCGACTTCGAGTCGAAGTATTGATAAATAGCGGGTGCCGTAATGCCGGCGTGGTCCGCGATATCCTTGTTCGTCGTCGCCACGTAGCCCGTCTTCGCGAAACAGGCGCGCGCAGCCCGAAGCACCCGCGCCCGCGTTGCATCGCTCGTGCTCCCGGGCGGGCGACCCCGTGATCGCAACGGCGCGAGCGCCTCGGATGCCTTCTTTTTCGCGGTAGCCATTCGTTCTCGGCCCACTCTAGCTCGGCATCGCGAGAGTTCTCCCTTCCCGATTGACCGCCCCTGACGAATAATTTACTGATCGATCAATTACTTCGGGAGGCTTCGATGGCAGCGAGCACGTGGTTGACGATCGTGGGCATATCGCTACTCGGCACCGTCGCCTCTTTTTGGGGTATCGGCGGCGTCGTTCACTATTGGTATTATGTTCGAAAGCGGGCCCACGCCGCCGACTGGAAGATTCAGCCGAAGCGCTTCTTAGGGCCACGCCTCACACGCCACGCATTCTTCCTCGGCAGCGCCAACATCCTCATGGGCTCCGTGATCGCGGGGACCTTCGCGTGGCTCGTTGCGACGCGCGGCGTGAGCCTCCTTTACGTCGATGCTCGGCAGTACGGTCTCTGGTATCTCCCGGTCAGCGCCGTCCTCCTGTTCTTCGCGATCGACGCCGGGCTCTACTACAGCCACCGCGCGCTTCATCAGAAGACGCTCTTCCGCCACATCC
>JANXMC010000309.1 GCA_025354825.1 Myxococcales bacterium | reverse complement strand
CGCGGGTGTAGACGCGCGTGGGCTCGGGTACGGGCAAGCTCGGTGGCGGCGCGGCGCCGGCGGGCAGGCGCGTCGGGGCTCTCGACGAGGGCGACGATGGCGACGACGAGCGTGCCGGTGCGGGCGACGCCGACCCGGCGGCCGAGGGGGCGCTTTTTGGCCAGGGGATTTTCGTCGGCCCTTTGCGCGGCTTCGCGCCGACGGAGGGCGCGAGGGTGACCGCGACTGTGACCGCAAAGAATGCTGCGAGGCGTGGGGAAACGAAAGGGCGTCCCATGGTGCGGCGCGCGCGCGAACGTGAGCGAGAACGCGCGGCCGTGATCGCATCGTATCAGCGCGCGAGCGCAGATTCGAGCGTCGGGCCGATCGTTCGCAGCGATGCATCGATGCACGCGAGGCCCTCGGCGCGCAGATCGCGCACGAGATCGAACGCCCACCGAACGATCGCGCGGCGGTCGTCCCTCGCGAGGCTGTCGATGCGCACGTCGCTGGAGAGGAGATCGCGCGCGATGTGGGCGGCGCTCCCGAGGGCACGGCCGATGTGCGGCGCGCGTGGCTCGAGCCCCGTGCCCGCCCACAGAATGCGTAGGTAGGCCGAGTACTGCAGCCCGGCGATGGCGTCGGCGACCTCACGCGTGACGTTGGCGGTCCACGTCGTCGTTCGAAGCTCGACAAGCTGCGCGCCGCCGACGGCGACGAGGTCCGCGGCGATCCGCGAGACCACGACGGGTGAAATCGCCTGTTCGGCGATCACCTGAGACGCGAGATTCTGAAGGACGAACTGTACCGCGGGCCCTTTACGCGTGGGCGCATCGAGGTACGTGCAGTCGCCGTCGGCGATGTCGTCGGCCAAGTTGGCAGCCGCAAAAAGAAAGAACACCGCGGCGCTCCGTGCGAGAACGGCGTCGCGTGTGAGACCGGCTTCGACGCCGGCGTCGTAGGCGAAGGCGAGGGGGCCGGAGCGGCCGGCTTCGAGCGTGCGAAGGACGTCGCGTTCGTCGGCTTCCTGGAGGCTCGCGCGCCCGACCACACGCATCGCCTGTTGAAAGACGGCGCCGGCGCTCACGCGAGCACCGCGCGCGCGAGCTTCACGGTGACCACGGCACCGCCAGACGGGCCGTTCGATCGCGTGAGGGCGCCGCCGCTGGCACGAACGAGCCTTTCCACCGTGTACAGGCCCAGCCCCGTCCCCGCGGACTTCGTGGTTTCGAAGCCGACGATCGCGCGCCCGAGAAGCTCGGTCTTGAAGCCCGGTCCGTCGTCGCTCACGGAGAGCGACACTGTGCCGTCGTCTTCCGTGCCGACGCGCACGACTGCTTTGCGTGCGGCGTGAATCCCGTTCCCCTCGCAGGCGTTCACGATGAGGTTCTCCACGATGCGCTGAAGAGTGATGACGCCGCCGCGCACGCGAACGGGCGCCGTGTCGTCGAGCTTTTGTTCGACGATGAGCTCGAGCTCCGTGTCGCGAAACCGCTTCTGCGTGGCGTCGACGATGGTCCGCCCGATCGCTGCGGCGTCCACCGACTCGATGGGCGAGCTGCTCTCGACTGACGCTTTGCCGACCTGGCGCGCGATTCGAAAAATGCCGTTCACCCGTTCGAGGCTTTCGCGAATGTCGGTGATCATCGCGCGTGCGTCGTCGGCCTCGGCGTCGCCGCGAAAGCTTTCCGCCGCGGCTTCCAAAAGGTCGACGTTGAGGCGCGCAACACCGAGCGCGTTGTCGATGTCGTGGTTGTGGCTGAGCACTTCGACGAGCGCCGTTGCGAGCTGCTGCGCCTCGGCGCTTCGCTCGCTCATCATCTGCGCATTGAGCGCGGCGCGCATGCTTTCGCCTTCGGCCTGTAGGTCGTCGCTCCGAAGCGCGAAGGAGCCGAGGAGCAAGCCGAGCGCCACGGCGGACGGGCCGGCGATCGCGGAGATCGCGAGGTGCTCCGGCGCGTGGTCGAGGAGAACGCCGGCGCTCGCCGCGATCACCGACGGGACGACGACGAACGGGTAGCGCGCGCTCGCGCGAAACGACTGCCCTTGGTACGCCGCCGCGAAAATGAAGAGCGCCGCGAACATCGCCGCGCCCGTGCCCGACGACAGCGCGCTGAGGCACGCGAGAAGCGCCTGCGTGACCGACGCGCTCACCATGAGCAGCGCGCCTGTGGCGGTGACCGAAACCGAGCCGCGCTGAACGAAGATGGTTCCGACGAAGTTGAACGCGAACACCGGCACGACGACCGCCATCGCCTCGCCGAACGGAAGCTTGAAGACGTCGCGAATGACGGGCGCGAAGCACGCCATCGCGACGATGAGCAGGACGAGCACCGCCGTGCCGAGCCACCCCTCGACCGTGACGCCGGCGCGAATCCGCGGCGCGTCTTGCAGGCGAGACCATTCCGCGAACCTGTCGCGGACGGGGACGGCGATGCTCTCCAATGGCCTCAAGGTAACAGGGTCAAATAGTATCCGGACTTGCCGTTGATGTCGTTTGCGTCGCGGATGGCGTCGTCGAGGCGGCTTCGAAGCTCCTGCGCGATGTCGGGGCTACCGCGCCCCGTGACTTCGATCTTCACGCTGCCGCCGGCGGCGACGATGTTGAGCGCATCGGCGATCTCTTGGATCTGCGGCGCGAGCTTCATCTCGCCGACCTTGCCCTCGATGATGCCGAGGTCGACGAGGCGCATCAGGTAGTCGTACGTCGTTCGCGTGACGTTGTATGCGACGAGCCCGGGGCCTTTTCCGTTGTTGTAATTCATCAATGCGCCTCTTCGTGGGTGAGTTGCAATTTCGAGCGAGCGAATCGGAACGTGAACGAGAAGAGAAAGGCGCGCGCGACCGCGAGACGGCGCGCGAGCGAAGTCGAAGCGAGGGCTAGAGGCGCGTGCTCGCACCCGTTGCCGAGAGCCACTCGGCGGAGGGGGGAGCGACGTAGAGGCCGCCGCCGACGGGATACGCGTAGCGAAGGAGCGCATCGGGCGGGCCGGCCACGCCGAGCATGATGTCGAGGGCGAGGGCGAAGGCGCGCGGGTCCTTCGCGGCGGCGAGGAACGCGAGCCCCTCCTCGCCCCAGGATCGAATTGGAAAGCCGCGGCGGATGAACGCGCCCGCGACGCCGCGGTGGTATTCGCGCGCGAGGGTCACGTGGCTATCCTTGGGCGCGTTCGGCATCTCGCCGCCGTCGCGCGTGATGCCCATGACGTTCTCCTGCGCGCGGTCGCGGAGTGAGGCGAAGAGCTCGAGGCGCTGCTGCCACCGTTGGTAGAAGAGCCAGGTCGCGCCGGCGGCTTTGCCACGGGGGATGGTCACGACGTCGCGAACTTCCTCCGGCGTTGGGGCGCGCACACCGTCGACGAAGCCGAACGGCTCGCGCCCTTTGCCGATGCGACCGCCCTGCAGCTCTTCTTCGAGCGTCGCGATTCCGCGGAGCGCATCGACCGCACGGCGCAGCGGCCAGAGCCGCGCTTCGACGTCCCCCGCGGCGACCTGCACGAGCACGTCGGCTTGCGTCGACCGCATCACGTCGTCGCCGTTGCGACGGGGGAGGGGAGCATCTTTCCCGAGAGCGCCCGCAAGCTCGTCGTAGGCGTCGTGCCCGTCGAGCGCGGCGAGCGAGAGTGTCACGAGGGTGACGACGCGGTCTTCCGGATCGCGCGCGCAAGCCGTGAGCAGCTGCGCGAGCCTCGCGCGCAATTTCGACGCGGGGACCGAGCCTTGAAGGCGAAAGACTTGCGCCGCGCTCAGCCCACCCGGCGACCGAAGCAGTGCCCCTTGGGGCATGGGAATCCACACATTGCCAAGCTACGGACGCGAGTCTCGCGCGTTCAACGCAACTTTGGTTGCGCCCCGTCGTTCACGCGGGCGCCCGCCCACAGTCGCTCACCGCTTCGACTACTTTTTCGACCAGCGCGATCGACGAAGCAAATTCTGAACGGCTTGCCGAGAGATCCGCAGCAGTCGCGCCGCGTCGGACCGGTTGCCGTTCGTGATCGCCATCGCCTGCTCGACCATCGTCTGGCGAACGGCGTCTTGAACCTGTTTCATTTCGGACTGACCTACCGCAGCGCTGACCAGCGGCTCGATGCGGGGCGCGCTCGTCCGCGCGGCGTGGATGGCCGATCGCAACTCGCGAAGAGAGAACGGCTTCTCGACGTAGGCGAGCACGCCGGCCTGGGCGAGCCGGAACGCTTCACCCGGCTCCGCCTCGCCGCTGATGGCGACGACGAGAGGCGCGGGCCTGAGATGCGCCGCGGCTTCGGCGATGGCGACCCCGGAGCCGTCGGGCAACCGCACGTCGAGGAGCACGAGGTCGACGCCTGCGCGCAGCTTGGCGAGGCCGTCGGCGAGCGTCGCGGCAACGGCGGTCGCCGCCTCCATCGACGACGTCACCCGGAGGAGCGCGCGTTGAAGGGCGAGATCGTCTTCGACCACGAGGATCCGCTCGATAGGCCTCATTCGAATCGCGCGTGTCGAACGGGTGGATGCATCTGTGGCTCAACTGAAGTTGCCACGCGGCGACGCTACCGAAAAGGAGATGGTCGATTCCGGGCAGCGAATGCCCGCATCCGGGCAGAGAAAAGAGGCGCGCGTGTTTCGCAATCGACTCCGAGACGGCGATTCGCGCGGAAACATCCGCGAGCACGGCTCGTGCTCTTGCCGCTAGCGACGCGCGCTTCATCGCGAGGCGCACGAGGAGGCAATCCACGATGAGCATGTCCGCTTCGGTCGATCCGCACACGCAGCTCCGCTCGCTCTACATGTCGCTGCTCACGAGCCAGGACCACTTCGACGAGTTCAAGAGGCTTCTCGCGCTCTACGACGTGGACCCTCAGAACCTCGATTCCGAGCCCGCGGAAGCCACCGAGATTCGCGAGCGCCTCAACGAGCGCATCCGCGCGTGGACCGGTGGCAACTTCGAAGGGCTGAGCGCGCAGCAGCTTCTTCAGTGGCGCGCCATCGTCGTCGAGGAGCGCTTCAACGTGGCGCTCTCGCCGTGGAAGGAGTCGAACACGTACTGACGTGCGCTTCGCCGCGAGCGCGTGCACGCATCGTACGCGCGCTCGTGACCGCCCTCACACGCCATACGCGCAAGGAGAACGTGCCATGCAAGTCCTCGAGCTCGTCGACGAGCTCTACGGCGCATTCGTCGCCACGTTGCCGCGGGCGCTTCGTGCGCCGGCGCGCGACGTGCCGTTTCACATCGGGCTCTCGAAAGCGAAGGGCGTCCCGTGGAGCGCGGTGTTCGGTCACGAGGTGACGCTCGGTGCCCCCGCGCTCTTCGCCGAAGGGATGGGCGACGTCGCGACGTCGCTCGTCCGCGACGCCGTTTTGGCCCACGCCCTCGCCGTCATCGATGCTTTCGTGAGCGACAGGATTCACGACGGGCAGCTCGCGACGAGCGCGGAAAGCTCACCGGCCGCGACGGGCGCCGCGCTCTCGGCCGTCTTCGAGCACGCGCGCCTCGCGCGCGATGCCGCGATTCGGAGACTCGTCGCCGTCGCACGAGGGCTCCACGTCGACTTCGACTACGCGCACGACGAGATGATGGGCGCGATGAAGGACGAGAGGCTCGTCCTCGAGAGCCGTCGCCCGACGTCGTTCTCCGAGTACGAAGAGATCTCGCTCTCGAAGCAGGCCGTAGGTTTCCCCGCGAGCGTCGCGCTCGCCTACGCGGCAGGATTCTCGAAGCCGAAACGGGCGCTGGTGCGCGGCGCCCTCATCGGCATCTCCGTCGGCCTGCAGATTTACGACGACGTCGTCGACTGGGAAGACGACATCGCGCGCGGCGGTGCGTGGCCCGTGGCCCTCGCGAAGGGGCTCCGTGATTCGGTCCCGCCCGAGAGCCGCTACACCCTCGCGCCCGTCGTGCGCCACGACGTCTTCGCGTCCGGTGTTCTCGCGATCATGCTCCGACGGTCGCGTCGCTATTTTCGATCGGCGGCACGGCGCGCGCACCGTGTTGGCGCACGAAATCTCGGCCGCTGGTGCGAGCGGCGCGCGCAGAAGATGACGTCCCTCGTGGCTTCGGAGGCGGCCCACGCGGGCTTTGCGGTGCGTGCCCACGCGCTCGGTGCATGGGCGACCGAGGTGCTCTTATGAGCACAGCTCGCGACGCTGGGCGAACCCCCGGTGTCGCGCGCGTCGGCCGTGCGCGCCCCGCGTGGGACTTCGACTACGCGCCCGTCCCGCGCGCGAGTGCGACCGCCGACGACGACGGCGGCCCCTGCGATGTCATCGTCGCCACCGCCCGCGCCGTGGATCTCGGCGTGCTCGAAGCCACGGTGGGCGCGCTCCTCGCAAGCGACGACCTCGCGATCGACGTGGTGCTCGCGCGTGCGCCGCTCTTCTGGGTTCGCGTTCGATCGCCCGGGCCGCTGCGGCGGGACGATCTCGTCCACGCCCTCGTCGATGCGGACGTTCCCGTTCGCTACGTCGCCTCGACCCTTCGCGGAAGCTTGGCTCTCCCCGAGCCGCTGGAGCTCGACGGCGCGGCCGATGCTGCGCCCACGACGTGGCGACGGCGCGGCGCCACACGCGCGCATCGCGCGACGCGGCCGAGCGACGGCCCCGCGAGCGAGCGGCGCGCGTCCGACGGCTTGTGGTTTCTCGACGCCGCCGGGGGCGTCGCCATCGACCGCGCCCACTGCGGCGTCGGCGCCGGAACGCGCCTTGCCGTCATCGACGACGACGCGGCCGATGTCGAGCACTTGGATCTCGACGCGCTCGTTCTCGTGGGGGTCGACCGCGTGCCGCGCTCGTCGTCCCACGGCTCGCTCATGGTCGCGTGGGCGGCCGCTGCGCGCCGCTCGCTCACCGTGCCCGACGCGCGCTTCGTCGGTGTCGCGCCCGACACGTCGCCGCGCCTTTACTGCATCCCGAAGCCCGACATCGACGTGGTCTCCCTCGCGCTTGCCGTGGCGCGCGCGGTGCTCGACGGCGCCGACGTCGTCGTCTGCGCGACCTACGTCGAAGGGGCGATGAGCCCAATGCTCGACGACGCCCTCGAAGTCGCAGCGCGCCTCGGCAGGCGAGGGCGCGGCACGCCAGTGCTCTTCCCCACGGGGCGCGAGACGTCGAGCCCCGCAGGCTCGATGCACGCGAGCCTCTCGCTGTCCCTCGGCGACCCCGCGAGCGACCCGCGCGCGACCTGCATCGCCCCCGGCGGCCGCGACGGCGGATGGTTCGTATGGAAGGATAAGAGCGGAAAATATAGGCCTTTCGCGAACCGCGGTCCCGCCGTGCGCTTCGTCGCACCGGGCGATGACATCGCGTACCCGTTCACGATGCGCGCGCGACTTTTTCACGCCGAATCGAGCGGCGCATCGGCCGTCGCCGCCGGCGTTCTCCTTCTCGTGCTGGGCACGAACCCGACGCTCACGGCGTCCGAGCTCGATGCGATCCTCGCGCGGACGGTCGACGTCGATCGCGACGACCACGAAAGGCGCCTCCGCGCCCTCGCGCTCGCCGACCCGGCAGACGTATTGCCGCGCGGCACCGACGCCGACGGCCACGATGCGAAGCAGGGATACGGCCATCTCCATGCAACGCGCGCGTGCCTCGCGGCGTCCGACCCGCTCGCCTTCGCCCTCGTTGCCATGGGCGAGGTCCCCGCCGCCGCGCGCGTCGCCGAAGCGCTCGCATCTCCCGCGCCACGCAACCACGGTCGCGCGCGCCTGTACTCGCCGCGAGCCGCGCGATGGGCCGTGCGCGCGCTCCTCGGCGATCCGCGTGCGGACCATGCGCTCCGCGTCGTGATGCGCCACGCCCGCCTGGTCGCGCACCAGCTCGCGCGCGCGGACGCCCAACCCCGTGATGCGCTCTTGCGGCAGCTCGCCCTCACGCTTCGGGGCCTCATCTACTCGCCCGTGGGGCGCCGCATTCCCGCGGTCGTCGCCAAAGAGCTCGGCGCCTACGCACGCGTTCTCGCCGCGGCGACGCGCACGGGTGACGCACAGCTCGAATCGCTGTTCACGACCGGGCTCACCGCGATCTTCGGAGCGACGGACACCCATGCCGCGCATCGCGTCGCGCACGACGGCGCGCCCGCCGCGCCTCGGGCCGACAATCCCCCGCACCGGTCGCCCGCTTTCGGCTAGCCTCGCTCTCTCGCGACGAGGTGCACGAAGCATCGGCCGGCGACACATCCAAGGCGACGCCGATGGTCACACCCGCGCCCTCTCCCGCGCCGTCGTCCGCGGCCAGACCGCGGCGGCCGTTCGTCGCCGCCCTCGCCATCGTGACGATGGTGCTCGCCGTCGTCGCGCTCCAGCGCGCGGTGCTCTCCTACGAACGACCGATCGCCGGCGTGCTTCTCACGCCCGACTGCGACGTCTCCGGCATTGGCCTACCGAGCTGGGACGGCGCGGCCCTCGGCCTCCGATTCCCCGATCGCATGATCGAGGCCGACGGCAAAGACCTTACGGCGACGCCCGGCGTGCAGTGCGGCGTCCTCTGGAGCGAGTCCGTCGGCGCCGCCCGCGACGCGGGCCGGCCCTTCGTGCGCGCTACGGTTGTCACGTCAACCGGCATGCGAAAGGTCGACCTCCACGTCACCGTCCTCGAGTCGACCGTCTGGTGGCTCTACGGCGGCGGGATGATCTTCGTGGGACTTCTCTTCGTCACCGCCGGCCTCATCGCCATCAGCGCGAGCCCCGACGGCAAGCTCCCGCGTACGTTCTGCAAGCTCGCACTCTTCGCAGGCCTCTTCTTCTTGACGTTCTTCGACTGGCACACGACGCGATCGCTCGGCGTCGTCTTTCTGCTCGCCTTCGCGATGACGCCGTTCTCGGTTGTCGCGCTCGCGCTGCGCCTCCCCGACGACACGAAGCTCGTCGTGCGCGCGCCGTGGCTCCTTGGCGTTCTCGACTTCGTCGGCGCGGGGCTCGCGCTCGCGATGGTGGGCCGGTACCTGCAAGGCGAGAGCACCCTCGTCCTCCGGCAGATCTGCTCGACCGCGCTCTTCATTTCCCTCGCGGCCTTCGGCATCATCCTCGTCGTTCGCTTCGCGCGCGCCCGCGGGACACGGCGCGAAATTCTGTCGGCGCTGCTCTACGCGGTCGTGCCGCCCCACGCGCTCATCGCCCTCGGCATCGGCCTCGCCGCGCTTTCGTCGCGCGGATCGACGGCCGCGTTTTTCGCCATCCCCGCAAGCGGTCTCACGCCCATCGCCGCTGCCGTCGCGTTCATTCGCTACGACATTTGGGGGAGCCGCGCGCTCCTTTCGCGCGTCCTCACGCGAGGCGTCGCGGCGGTCGGCACGGCCTCGGTGGCGATCGCTATGGGCGCCGCGTTCGCGACGTCGGCGGGCGTTCCGTTCCGCTCGGCGCTCCTCGGCGCAACCGCCGGCGGTGTGATGGCGGCGTCGCTCCTCTACATTGCGCTTCAAGCGGTCGACCGCGAGTTCTTCCCTTCATTTGCAGAATACAAGCCGACCATCGAGCAGCTGAGCGAAGAGCTCACCGTCATCACGAACCCGTCCGAGGTGGCCGCCGCCGTCGAGCGAACGGTGCGCCGCTGGCTGCCGTGCGAGAGCGTCGAAGTGCGTCTCGAAGCGTCGCGCGATCCGTCGCTGCCGCGGTCGGATCCGCCTCTCGCGCTGGTCGCGCATCCGATCGCGTTTCAAGGCGTGCACATTGGCGAGCTGCGTGTGGGTCGCAAGCGCGGCGGGGCGCTCTACACGAGTGAGGACGTCGACTTGCTCCGCACGATCGCGAACCAAGCCGCCCTCGCCATCGCCCACGCGCAGAGCTACGCCGAGCTCGAACAGCGTCGCAAAACGCAGGCCGCCGCGTGGCAAACGGAGCGCCTCGCCCTGGTCGAAACGCTTGCCGCCGAGATCGCCCACGAGGTTCGGTACCCCATCAACTTTTTCCGCTCCGTCTTCCGAAAAGACGCCGGCCCACGAACGCTCGACGACGAAGAGGTCGACATCGCCTGCGAGGAGGTCGATCGCCTCGAGCGCATGGTCGCAGGCTTTCGAAGGCTCGTCGGCCACCGCACCGAGCGCCGCGCGATCCCCATCGCCGAGCTCGCGGGGCGCGCCGAAGTTCTCCTGCGCGATGCGCTCTCGGGCAGGGTTCTCGAAATCGAAGTCCCGCGCGGCACCGCCGTTTTGTGCGACTCCGATCAAGCCACGCAGATTCTCGTGAACCTTCTCTCGAACGCCCTCGAGGCGTCGGGCCCGTCCGACCGCGTCGGCCTCTCGTGGGTTGCCGTCGACGACGGCGCCGAGCTGGTCGTGTGGGATTCGGGGCTCGGCTTCGAGAGCGATCCGTCGCGCCTCTTCGCGCCGTGGTTCACCACCAAGCCACGGGGCACGGGGCTGGGCCTCGCCATCACGCAGCGCCTCGTTCGCGCCCACGGCTGGAGCATCGACGCGGCGCGCGTGGCCGGCATCACACGTTTCATCATTCAAATCGCGGCGTCGGACATCGTCGCCGCGCCGCAGCCCGCGTCGCTCGTCGCCAACGCGACCGCGAACGCGCACACGACGCCCGACGAAGCCGAGGTCGCATGAAGATTCTTCTCGTAGACGACCAGCGAAGCGCCCGTCGCGTTCTTCGCCAAATGCTCGCGACCGTCGAAGGGGCCGAGTTTCTCGACGCGGCGAGCGTCGACGAAGCCCTCGCGATCCTCGAGAAGACACCCCCTGATCTCATGCTCCTCGACATGCGCCTCACAAGCGATCCGCGCGATCGGGGCGGCCTCGACCTGCTCCGCAAAGCACGCGCGATGCGATCGAACGTCCCCGCGGTGATGGTTACGTCCCTCGTAGAGCTCACCGAAATTCGCGAAGCGATGCGTGCAGGCGCGCAGGACTACGTGTTCAAAGACGAGCTGTGCCCCGAAATGATTTTGCCGATCGTCCTCGGCTTCCGTGAGCGCATGTCGCTGCACGGCGAGATTGCTCGACTGCGGGAACGCGTCGAAGGGAAATGGGGGCTGTCTGCCATCATCGGATCGTCCGCGCCGATGGAGCGTGTGCGGCAGCTCGTTCGAAGGGTAGCGCCGGCGGACGCGACGGTGCTCATCGGCGGCGAGACCGGCGTTGGCAAAGAGCTCGTCGCCCGCGCGATCCACGAGCTGTCCCCCCGCCGCGACCAGCCGTTCGTCGCGGTGAACTGCTCGGCGCTCCCGGGCACGCTCATCGAGTCGCTGCTCTTCGGACATGAGCGCGGCGTCTTCACGGGCGCCGACAAGCGGCGACGGGGGCAGTTCGAAATGGCGGGCGCCGGCACGGTGCTTCTCGACGAGGTCGCGGAGATGCCCATCGACCTTCAGGCGAAGCTTCTCCGCGTGCTCGAAGACCGCCGCTTCCGCCCTCTCGGCGCCGAGGAAGAGCGGCCGCTCGAAGCGCGCGTGCTCGCCGCGACCCATGTCGATCTCGCCGAGCGAATGGCCGACGGGCGCTTTCGGCAAGACCTCTATTACCGCCTTAATGTCGTGACGCTCGACGTGCCGTCCCTCATCGAACGCGTGCACGACATCCCCGAGCTGATTCACGCTTTTACCGGCGAGATGACGCGCAAGATTCGCTTCACCGAGCCTGCGATGGCGTGGCTCCTTCGGCGGCGTTGGCCGGGCAACGTGCGCGAGCTTCGCAACGTCGTCGAGCGGCTGGTCTTGCTCGCGGACGAGGACGTCATCGACGTCGCGGCCCTCGAGCTGTTCGCCCCCGAGCGTGCCCGCGCCCGCACGCCCGACGAGATCGACAGGCTCGCGCGCGTGATTCTCGCGTTGCCCGAGCGCCTCGGATCGAAGCTCGATATCGTCGAGCGCGCGGTGCTCCACCACGCCATCGAAGCGTGTGGCGGCAACAAGAGCGCAGCGGCGCGCTTGATCGGCGTCGATCGCAAAGCGCTCGAGCGACGGTGGGAGCGTTTGAGTGAGGATCCGAAAGACGGCGAGCCGTAAACCGCGCGTTGCGCATGGGGGTGAGGCGAGGTGTGGGCCGACAGAAAGTGATGCGCTCGCCGAAACCGCGCGCGCCGTGGCGACGTAGGAAGGGCGAGTCGCAGCGAGAACGCCAGCGACCCTTTTCGTGGAGGAGACGGATGACGCGATCGAGGGTTATTTCGGCGGTGCTCGCGATGGCAGCCGCATCGGTTTTTGCGACGACGGCGTGCGGCAAGAAGGACGCATCGACGGAGCCGACGTTGGCCCCCGCGGCGAGCGCCCTCGCGCCGTCGACCGCAGCTCCGGAGGCGAGCACCGTGCGCTTCATCGTGGGCCCCGAGGGGAAAGCGCTGCTCGATATGCCGGCGCCCAAAGAGCACATCAAAGCGGACACGACGGTCGCCATGGGCGAGATCGAGGTCGACACGAAGAACCTCGCCAACACGCGCGGTCAGGTGAAAATCGATCTGACGACCCTCTCGACCCACACGTTCGGAACAGACAAGGACAAAGACCAGACGAGCCATGCGCGAAACTGGCTCGAGGTGGGTGAGGTGGCGACGGAGGCGATGATCTCGGCGAACCGCTACGCGATTTTCGCGATCCGAAGCATCGACGGCTTGAGCGCGACGGATCTCCGCACCGTCGCCAAGACGAAGGACGCCGTCGGTGACCTGCGCACGGTGTCGTTGACCGCCCACGGTGAGCTCCTTCTCCACGGCCGCAAAGTCCCGAAAGACGCGGAGCTCGAGGTGCGCGTGCGCTACCCTTCGGGGTCGGCAGATGACGCGAAGCCGACCGCTCTCGAGATCAAAACGAAGACACCGTTCGTCGTGACGCTGGCGGAGCACGATGTGAAGCCGCGCGACACATTTGGGAAGTTCGCCCAAGGTTCCCTCGGTCTTTTGGGGACGAAGGTCGCCGATACCGCCGCCGTCACGCTCGACTTGCACGCCGCACCGCCGCCGCGCTGATCAAAAGCCCGCGACTCTCCCCGGCCCGCGCGAAACCGACCTAAGCCTTCGCGCGTAGCCATCGTCAGTACGTCTCAGAAAGGATTTTCCGCAATGCGCCCGAATCTCTCGTTCCAGTCCCTCGCCTCGACCCTCGCCGCTCTCGGTACGACCGCGATCATGGTCGGCTGCGGCTCCCCGGCGAAGTCGCCCGTCGATGCGCAGGAAGTCGCACCCGCGGCAGGCGCAGCGGCGCCCGGCACGGCAGGCGCGACAGGGCAGGCGAGCTGCTCGGCGGCGAGCTGCGGCGGCAAAACGGGCGACGCGAAGCCCGGCGCCGACACAGCGGCGATTCCGGCCGCGGGCGCTGCGGCGGGCGATGCGAAGAGCATGACGGCGACGCCGGCTCCGGCCGCGGCTGCCGATCCGGCACCGGCGGCGGCCCCCGCGAAAACGGCGACGGCCGACGCGAAGAAGGCGCCCGCGAAGGCTGCGGCGAAGACGGCCGACAAAAAACCGGCAGGGCAGGCGAGCTGCGGCGCCGGCACCTGCTCGGCCGACGCGAAGAAGCCGTCGGGCAAGAAGCTTCTCTGACCCGCTGGGTACGAACGGGATGAACCGCGCGCGCACGGGCCCTACGGGAGTAGGGCTCGGCCTCCGGTGGGATTTCTTGACGGACCTTCTCGAGGCCGACGCTTCGAGCATCGATTTCGTCGAAATCTCCCCGGAGAACTACATGGGGCGCGGCGGATTTTTCCCCGCCGCCCTCGAGCGCGCGGCGTCGCGTTTCCCCGTGATTACCCACGGCCTCACGATGTCGCTCGGCGGCGTCGACGACTTCAATCCGGTGTACTTGCGTGAGCTCCGCGCCTTCGTGGCGCGCTTCGAGAGCCCCTTTCACTCGGACCACTTGTGCTTCGGATCGTCTGGCGGCCGCGTGCTCCACGATCTGCTGCCCATCACGTTCACCGAGGCGACCGTCACGCGCGTCGCGGACCGCGTGCGTCGCGCGCAAGACGCCCTCGGCGTGCCGATGGCGGTCGAGAACATCAGCTTCTACATGCACCCCGGCAAGGCGCAGATGGGCGAAGCCGAGTTCATCGCGCGCGTGTGCGACCGCGCCGACTGCGGCCTCCTGCTCGACGTGAACAACGCCTACGTCAACGCGCAGAACTTCGGCTTCGACGTCGATGCGTGGCTGCGCACGGTGCCGCTCGAGCGCGTCGTCCAGATGCACGTCGCCGGGCACGAGGCGTTCGACGACGATCGCGACGACGACGATCGCGACGACGACGACACGGCCGACGAGACACGCCCGCGCGGCTCGCTGATCATCGACACGCACGGCGCTGAGGTGGGCGACCCCGTTCTCGGCTTGCTCGAGCGCGTGCTCCAAAAGATCGGCCCCGTCCCCGTTCTCCTCGAGCGCGACATGAACGTGCCGCCGTTCGCGGAGCTCCTCGCGGAGGTCGCGCGCATCAAGGCGCTCTGGACGCGCGCGACGTCGACGCGCGCTTAGTCGCCCCGCGCTCCGAGAAGCACGCCGCGCTCGCCCAAGTCGGCGAGAAGGCGCGCGACCGACGCGAGCAGCGCGTCGTCGAGAGGCACCGCGTGGGCCGCGCACGCCCGCACCAGCGACTCGTGCAACGTGGCCCCCACGACGACCTCGGCGAGGATCGTCGCCGCCATCGGCGTGAGCTCCAGGAAGCGCACGGCGTGCTCGTCGTCTCGGTACACGAGGAGCGACGTCGCGCGCGTGGCGGGCTCGGTGAGGTCGTCGAGGTCGGCCGGTAGCTCGTGAACCGGGTGCGCGTAGGTGGTGAGCCGCATCGCATCGACGAGCACCAGCGGGCGATTGAGCGCGACGTCCGCGAGAGGCGGCGGCGCATCGGCGCTCTTCGCAGCGGAGACGGCAAACTCGGTCAGCTCGTGCCGCGCGAGATCGACGAGGTACGCAGGGAGGTCGGCCCGCGCACGCCACACCTGCTCGGCCCACGCGAAGAACTCGTGGGGCACGTCGCGCAGATAGTGCGTCTGCGGCGAGACCGTCGCGAGGAACCTGTCGAAGGTTGCATCGAATGCGCCGTCCGCGAGCGTGTTCATCCGTGCGCGCGCCCGCGGCATCATCTTGAAGGTGACCTCGGTCAGGTTGTTGCGGACCAAGCGCCGGTAGACGCCGAGGCGTCGCGGCGCCGCGAGCATCGCCGCGATGTCGTCCGCGCCGACGCCGAGGCGTGCGAGGTACGCGCCGAGATCGCGGCGAAGCTCGTCGTCCGAGCCGAGGCCGAAGCACGCGTCGGCGATCATCGCGACAGTGCGTTCGTCGGCCATAGCGCGCTCGATCTCCGACTCAGTTGTCGAGAGCGAACTTGTAACGGGCCGTCGCGCCGTCTTGCACGTTCACGCGGGCGACCCGCGTTTTGCCGCTCGGCGGTTTGCACTCGAGGTTGTGCGCGCCCTGCGTGAGCTCGAGAGGCGGAAGCGGCGTCGCTCCGCGCGGAACGCCGTCGACCGAGACGTTGCACCAGCCGGAGCTGGCGACGACGAGCAGCCGACCCGCGCTCTTCGGGCTCGTCGGATCGGCCTTCGCCGACGCCTGGGGAAGCGAGTCGACGTTGATCACCGGCACGTCGACCACGGCCTCGGCGCTGGCAGTCGGCGCGCTCGCGGCCGCGCGCGCAGGCACCTCTTGCACGACCTGCGTCGTCGACGCTTGCACGCTCCGCGCGGCCGACGGCTGGGGCCCAATCGCGGTGAAAACAAGCCCCATGATGAGCGCGGTCGCTACGAAGCCGCCGCCGGCCATGAGCCACATGCGCTTGTCCGAGCCGTGCGGCGATGCGCTCTGCGGGGTCGCCCACGGCGAGCTGAACGCGTTGCCCGAATTGTGGCTCATCGCCGCGGGCGTGGCCTGGAGCGAGATCGCCCCCGACGTAGGAAAGTTCGGCCGGTCGCTCTTGCGCGTCGAGCCGCCCGCAAAGCTCGCGTCGGGCATCGACGGCGGCGAGGGGACCTTCGGCGTGGGGATGCGCTTGTCGAGCACCTTGAGCTCGGGGAGCATCGCCGAGATGCGCTCGGCTGCGAGATCGAAGCTCGCGAGGCGCTTCGTACGATCGGTGACGAGGCAGTCGCGCACGAGCGATCGAAGCGACTCGGGCACGTCCGAGGCGACGTCGTCGATGCTCTTCGGTTGCGTCGTCGCAATGGCGACGATGAGCGCGTTGAAGTTCTGCGCGTCGAAGCAGCGGACGCCGCAGAGCGCTTCGAAGATCATCGCTCCGAAGGCAAAAATGTCGGTGCGCCCGTCGATGCTCGACGAGCCGCAGGCCTGCTCGGGGCTCATGTAAAGCGGCGAGCCGAGCACCGTGCCGGCCATCGTCAGGCCGTGGAGACCTTCGTCCTCGAGCACTTTGCTCACGCCGAAATCGAGCACCTTCGGCACCGCGACGCCCTCGCGATCTTGATGCAGAAACACGTTCGTCGGCTTGAGATCGCGGTGCACGACCCCGCTCTTGTGCGCCGCTGCGAGGGCGCGCGCGACATCGAGCATCACGACCATGAGCTCGTGAAGCGTCATCGTCGGCGTCTTCCGGCGGAGCCCCGATTCGAGGGACGTACCCGTCAGAAGCTCCATCACGAGGAACAGCGAGCCGTCTTCCGCTTGCCCGACGTCGATCACCTCGATGATGTTCGGGTGGTTGATGCGGGCCGAGACCTTCGCCTCGAGGAGGAACCGCTTGGCGGCCTCCGGCGTGCGGGCGACCGTCGGCAACATAAACTTCACCGCGAACTGCCGCTCGGTGAAAACGTTCGTCGCCGACCAGACGGATGCCATCCCGCCGGCGCCGATGAGCCGGTTCAGTCGGTACTTTCCGGCAATCGTCTGGCCCGATTCCATACTGCTACGCCCACCCCTGGTTTCGCGAACACACCCGGCTCGAGTCTACCCGACTCACCTAACGAATCAGCTGACGGTCATACCTCCGTCGATCACAAGCGTGTGTCCGGTCAAGAAACTTGCAGAGTCACTGGCCAGATACAACGCTCCGCCGGCGATCTCATCGGGCGCGCCGTAGCGGCCAAGGGGCGTCTTTTTCAGCACGGCGTCGACGATCGTCTCGTTTTGGACAATGGCCGTCGAAAACCTTGTCTCGATGAGACCGGGGGCGATGGCATTGACGCGAATTTTCGATGACGCAAGCTCGAAGGCGAGGGTCTTGGTCATCGACAGGATGGCCGCTTTGGTCATTCCGTACATCCCCTGAAACGGCGCCGCCTCGAGGCCGGCGACGCTGGCGATGTTGATGAGCGAGCCTGGCGCCCCGCGGGACTGGAGGTGCTTGGCGACCTCGCGGCACATCCAAAAGTACCCCTTGAGGTTTACGTCGAAGGTCTTGTCCCAGGCCGGCATGTCGACCTGAACGAGGGGGCCGAAGTGCAGGTTCGTCGCCGCGTTGTTGACGAGGATGTCGACCTTGCCGAAGTGCTCCACGGCCGACGCGACGAGGGCCGCGCAGTCCTGCTCTTTGCCGTTGTGGGCGGCGACCGCGAACGCCTTGTCCTTGCCGATCGACTCGGCGATGGGCGTGAGCGCATCGATTTTGCGCCCCGTGATGACGACGCGGGCGCCGCTTGCGGCGAAGGTTCGTGCGATCGCCTCACCAATCCCACGGCTCGCTCCCGTGACGATGGCGACTTTTCCTTCGAGGTCGATATGGGCCATGACCCGCCTGCGTAGCACGGTTTCGGGCGCATTTCGTGCCGCAAACGACCGGGGTTTTGGTCAGGGCGCGTCCCGTCACCGGCGAAGCGGCTCAGGCCACGTAGGCGCCGAGCTTGCGGAACCGCTTGTAACGGTCGTCGGCGAGCTCACCGGGGCCCATGCGACGGAGCGTCCCCAGGGCGTCGGCGAGGGCGCTCTCGACGGCCCGGGCCGCCGCGTCGGGGTCTTGATGGGCGCCGCCTGCGGGCTCTTCCAGAACGCGGTCGACGACGTTGAGGCGCAAGAGGTCGGGCGCGGTCATCTTGAGGCGATCGGCGGCTTCGTCGGCCTTTGAACCGTCGCGCCACAAGATAGAGGCGCACCCTTCGGGCGTGATGACGCTGTACGTGCCGTACTCGAGCACGTGAACGCGGTTGGCCACGCCCAGTGCGAGCGCGCCGCCGCTGCCCCCTTCGCCGATGATCGTCGCCACGATGGGGACGCGCGCTCGCGCCATGGACGCGAGGCATGCGCCGATGGCTTCGCTCTGCCCGCGCTCTTCGGCGCCGATGCCAGGGTACGCGCCGGGCGTGTCGATGAACGTCACGATAGGCAGCCCGAAGCGGCTCGCCATGTCGTAGAGGCGCTTGGCTTTTCGGTACCCCTCGGGGTGCGGCATTCCAAAGTTGCGCTTCACGTTCTCCTTCGCGCCGCGCCCTTTTTGCTGGCCGACGATGAGAACGCTCTCGCCGCGAAAGCGCGCGAAGCCGGCGATGATCGCCGCGTCTTCACCGAAGCTGCGGTCGCCGTGGAGCTCTTGAAAATCGGTGAACAGGCGCTCGACGTAATCGAGGGTGTAGGGCCTGTTGGGATGGCGCGAGAGCTGCACCTTTTGCCACGGCGTGAGGTCGGCGAAGAGCTCGCGCGCGAGGCGGCCGGCTTTCTCCTCGAGGCGCCGTAGCTCGCCCACGAACTTCGGATCCGTCTCGGCGAGCGCGCGGAGCTCACGAACGCGGGTCACGAGCTCGACGACGGGCTTCTCGAAAGGGAGGACATACGCAGCCATCGCGTGACGCTAGTACTACAAATCGCCGGCGAATCTAGCGCCGGCAGCGTCTCGCGCACGCCACGTAGCGTAGCGAGGACGGTGACGCGGCGCGCTCAGCCGATCTTCGACGCGGCGCTCGGCCGCTCCCGCAGAACGTTGAAAATTCGAAGGGGCTTCTCTTTCCCCTTCAGCTTCGCGGGCGCGAGCTCTTCGACCTCGAAGCGGTTGCCGAGGCGACTGAGCGTCCCCTCGCTCACGATGATCTGCCCGGCCTCGGCGATGCCGCACAAGCGCGCGCTCGTGTTCGCAGTGTCGCCAATGACCGTGTAGCTGAGGGCTTTCGAGCTTCCGACGTACCCTGCGACCAGCGTTCCCGTATGGACGCCCATGCCGATGGCGAGGGCCGCTTGGCCATCTTCGACGCGGCGCCGATTGAAGCGCCCGAGCACTTCCATCTGATCGACCGCGCACGAGATGGCGCGAATCGGATCGTCCGAGTGCGCGACGGGCGCGCCCCAGAACGCCATGATCCCGTCGCCCATGAACTTGTCGAGCGTCCCTTCGTACTTGAAGATCGTGTCGACCATCAGCTCGAAGTACTCGTTCAACATGTCGACCATCACGTCGGCCGGCGTGCCTTCGCTCATGCGCGTGAAGCCGCGGATGTCGCTGTTGAAGACGGTGCATTCCGAGAGGAACTGACCGCCCTTTTTGACTTCGAGCTTTCCGCTGATCACCTGCTCGGCGACGTTCGGCGACAGCAAGCGCGAGAAGCGCTCACGGGCCACGATCTCTTGCTCGATCTTCTTCGCGAGAAGCGTGTTCTCGATGAACATCGCCGCCTGATTGGCGACCGCGGTGATGATTTCGAGGTCCTTCGGCTGGAACTGCGCGAGCGACTCGGAGTCGAGCCACACCGCGCCGAGCACGTCTTTCTCGTGAAGGAGCGGCACGACGATGGCGCTCGAGATCCGGTTGAGGATCATCGATTTCCCCTTCGACGCCGCAAAATCCATCGACGCATCGTGCGTGAGCACGCTCGCCTTCTCTTTCATGACGTGGCTGAGGATCGTCGAGCTGACCTGAATCGGCGTTTCCGTCCCATCACGACGGCGCGCCGCGCGAGGCAGCAGTGTGCCCGCCTCGTCGGTGAGCATGATGACGCCGCGATCGGCATTCACGAACTTGAAGAGCGCGAGCAAAATCTTCTCGAGCAGCTTGTCGAGATCGCGCTCGAGACCGATGTCGCGCGTCAGCTCCCACGTGATGCGAAGCCGCTCGTAATCGAGGCGAAGCTGTGGCCCGTCGTGGGAAATCTGATCGAACGGGAGGAACCCCTTCGTGTGCGCCGCGATCTGCGTGCCGATGGAGCGCGCCGAATCGAGCACGTCGACGCGCGTGCCGCTGTGGCTCGGCGTGCGGAGGGGACCGGGGGCGCCTTGCGGCGCGTACTGACCCGCGTGCGGCGCGTGGGGCGTCGGCGGCGGGCCGTACGGGCTTTGCGGCTGCGGAGGCGCGCCCGGCGGCGGGCCGTAGGGGTACGCAGGCGCGTTGCGCGGTGCGCCCGGATCGCCCGGCCGGTTGCCGTAGTTCGGAAGCGGCGGCGGCTGCGGAGGCGCGGACTGCTGCTGCGGCACCGACGACCACGGCGCGGAGTACGGCTGCTGGGCCTGCTGCTGCGGCGGCGCCGAGGCCTGCTGCGGATGTTGAATGGCGCCGGGGCCTATTGCGGGGGGCGGGAGCGGGCCCGAGCCGTCGTCGTAGCGGGCGCGCGTCGACCCAAGGGTGATCTCGTCGCCGTGGCGAAGCTGCTGCTCGCCGCGAACGCGTTCCCCATTGATGTACGTCCCGTTCAAGCTCCCGAGATCGCGAAGGATGAACTGACCCTCGCGCTGCTCGAGGATGCAGTGTTCCTTCGACACGATCTTGTCGAGGAGCTGGATCGTGTTGTTCGGGTGGCGGCCCAGGCTATTGATCGGGCGGAGCTCGATTGCCTGCTGCCCCTCGGCTGTCGCGAGGATCAAACGTGCCATGGACGGTAGTCTCTGATCCTATCAGCCGAGCTTTGAAAACCGGAAGGCCGATTTGGCCTTCTTGCATTGAGCGGCAAGACTAGAGAAGAGTAGAAACGAGCAATCGTAATAATGGAGCGAAAGAAAGGTCTCCCCACTTCGGGGCCCACATCGGCGCAGGCCGGTACCCGGAAGACGCGTGGCGACGGCGAAGAGCGCGCCTCCACCCCCAACCTCGACGCGGAGATCTCGAGGCCCGCTGCGGAAAAGTCGCGGCCCGGAGCGCGACCGTCCGCTCCCGAAATCCCGACGCCGCCGGCGACGCAGCCGCTCGGCCTCGTGGGCATGTCGGCCGCGCGCAACGAGCCGGCGCCCAGGCCCGTGCGCCTGCTCGACCGTTTGCGCGTCGCGCCCTCGATTGTGACGATTGCGACCGACCCGTCGCAGATCCCCGAGACGCCCCGCGAGAGCGGCGGTCTCTTCGAGCTCGTCACGCCTGTCGCGCGGCGCGCATTGGACCTTGGGCTCGCGGCGCGCGAGCCGAGCTTCCACGTCTTCGTCGCCGCGGATCCCGACGTGATGATCGAAGACGACATCGTTCGCTACGCCGAACGGTTCGCGAAGCGTCGCGCCACGCCGCCCGACATCGTCTACGTCCACGACTTCGAGCACCCCGAGGCGCCTCGCCCGCTGCTTCTCGCAGCCGGTGTAGGCCGCGAGCTCGTCGCCGCGATGGACACGCTCATCGAGCATCTGCAGAACGAGATGCCGTCGATCGCCGACGCCGACGACGTGAAGGCCGCGCAGGTCACCCTCGCGCAGGAGCTCGAGGCGAAGAACAAAGCGGTGATCGTCGATCTCGAGACGACCGCGAAGACCCTCGGCTTCGGCGTGCGAACCGTCAAAGGCGGCGTGCAGACGTTCCCGGTCCTCCACGGAAAGCCCGTGAGCGCCGAGCAGTTCGACGTTCTCGACGACTCGACGAAGCGCGCGCTGACGGAGGCCGAAGAGCATCTCACGCGCGAGGTGGAGAAAGCGGCCGACCTGGTGCGCGCCCAGGGCATGGGTTTCGAAGAGGCGCGCGATCAGGCGTACACGCGCGCGGCCGAGCAGCTCATCGACTCGGCGATGCGCGAGCTGATTGCGAAGTTCTCGTCCCCGTCGCAGGGGAAAGATCTCGTCGCGTTCCTCGAGCGCGTTCACCGCGCCCTCGTGCAGGACTGGGAAGATCTCATCGAAGGCGATGACGACGACGAAGAGCACGAAGAGAAGAGCCGCCGCGACCAAGACCCCGAGCTCGCGACGCGGCTCAATCGCTTCCGCGTGAACCTCCTCGTGTCCCACGAGCCGGGCGAAACGGCGCCGGTCATCTACGAGACGAACCCGACGTACCCGAAGCTCTTCGGCTACCTCGAACGGCGTGCCCGTTTCGGCGCGCTCCTGACCGACTTCACGCGCATTCGGGCCGGCTCTCTTCATCGCGCGAGCGGCGGCGTTCTCGTCGTGCGCGCGGCCGATCTCCTGGCCGATCCGATCATCTGGGATCGCATGAAACGCGTCCTCCGCGAGCGCCAGATCGGCGCGGAAGATCCGCTGGGGCCGCTCGGTCTG
>JANXMC010000273.1 GCA_025354825.1 Myxococcales bacterium | reverse complement strand
CAGCTTGACTCCCTTCGGCTTTCTGCGGCTTTCGGCCACCGCGCGTCGTTGCTCCTCCTCGCCTACTTCCGTAGGCGTCGTCGTCGCGCCTCGCGCGGCGGCCAAAACCCTTGAAATCCTCGGTCCGTCAACCTGTTCGGTGCCCTAGCGGTTCGCCCGAAAGCATGCGGCGCGCGCGGTGAAATGCGTGCGCCGCTGAACCTCTCGCAGAGGCCCTAAAAAGCCCTCGCGCAGCGCCCCACAAAAAGCGCTTGACCAGGCTCCAAGAATCGAACAGATATGCGGCCCCTCGCGGCGAACGGAATCGAAAGATGCCGCCGCCACAGAGGAGGTTGGCCGCAGTTGCAGGCCGCCAAAACCCGAAAGGGTCGCTCGTAAGCGAGGCCGGGCGAGTAGCTCAGCGGTAGAGCGCTGCCTTTACACGGCGGATGTCGCAGGTTCAAGCCCTGTCTCGCCCACAAGACTTCACGTCTTTCTTCTTTCGAAAACGCACTTACAAATAAACGTAGACACAAGGGTGGCAGCTGCTGTAAGGGCAAACGCCACTGGCCACGAGATACTGGGGCGGTAGTTAAGTCGGTTATAACGCCGGCCTGTCACGCCGGAGGCCGCGGGTTCGAGTCCCGTCCGCCCCGCAGCAATAAACGTTCGAAGCCCTAGGGCCCACGCCAAAAGCGTTCGGGTTCTGGGGCTTCGGCGTTTTTGTATTTCGCGATTGGCGCGCCAGCACGAGCAGACGCCCCTCGGCCGCGTCGAGGCCCGCCTCGGACCGAGCCACGAGCCGGCTCAGCGCGCCGCTTGGAAGCCAGCGGGCGCGCTCTCGCGGTCGGTCGCCGTCGGAAGCACGCGGGCGCGCAGCATCGGCGCGTATGCATCGCGGTACGCCCACCCCAGATACACCTCGGCGGCGAGCACCACGAGCGCCATCGGCAGGCCGGCCGGCGCGAGGATCGCGTGGAAGGCGACGATGTTCACCACCACCGGCGCGACGAGCGCGAGGGCGAGGGGGACGAAGCGGCCCGAGAGCAAGAGCAGCCCGGCGATCACCTCCGTCCCTTTGATTAAGGGAAACATGTAGCCGGTCGCGGCGAGCGCCCCCATGAAGCTCGCCGGGGCACCCGTCATCGGCGGCTGCGGCATGAACTGCAAGAAGCCGTTGAGTCCGAAGACGAAGAACACGAGCCCGAGAACGATGCGGGCGGCCGTCGGGATTTTCTGCGCGAGTGAGGACATGGCGATTCTCCGTGGGTTGGGCGGTTTGGCAGAGCGCGCTGCAGCCAAGAACCTAAGCTTCGCCTCCATGGCCACTAGGGGCGCTCGCGCGAACGCTTCGTTGCTCCCGGCGCAACGATGGACCTAAATCGCGTCGCCGTTTTCGTGAAGGTCGTCGAGACGGCGAGCTTCACCGCTGCCGCCAATGCTCTCGGCATGCCCAAGTCTTCGGTGAGCCGCAGCGTGTCGAACCTCGAGGACGACCTGGGCGTGCGCCTTTTGCAGCGCACCACACGCACGTTGAGCCTCACCGACGCGGGGCGCGCGTATTTCGCGAGGGCGCGCGAGTCGCTCAGCGGCCTCGACGACGCGACGACGGCCGTGAAGGACATGGGCAAAGAGCCGCGTGGCGTCGTGCGGGTCACGGCGCCCGTCGACATGGGGGTCGCGGTGCTGGGCGACCTCGTGTCGCGTTTCGTCCTTCGCTATCCGCACATTCGCGTCGACCTCTCGCTCACCGCACGCCGCGTCGATCTCGTCGAAGAAGGGTTCGACCTCGCCTTGCGCGCGGGCAAGCTCGAAGACTCGTCGCTCATCGCGCGGCCGATCACGTTCGGAACGTCGGGCCTTTTCGCGTCGCCGGCTTACTTGAAGCGGCGTGGGAAACCGAAGCGCGTGGAGGACCTCACGAGCCACGACTGCATCCTTTTTCGCGCGCGCGATGGGAAGCTATCGTGGCGCCTCACGTCGGCCGCGGGGGGCGACGAAGACGTCGACGTGACCGGCCCCGTCACGGTCGACGACTTCTCGTTCGTGCAAGTCGTCGTCACCGCCGGCGTGGGGATCGGCCTGGTGCCGACGCTCTTCTGCACGGCGGCCGTCGAGCGGGGTGAGCTCGTTCGCGTGCTGCCGGAGCACGAGCAGCGCGGCATCGGCCGGTTGCACCTCGTCTCGCCGTCGACGCGCTACGAGCCCGCGCGCGTGACGCTCTTCCGAGACTTCGTGCTCGACGGCTTCAAGGCGATGGGCGCCACGTGACGTCGCAGCATTTCGCAGGCGCGCAACGCGTGTAGTCTCTCGGCATCGCGACCGCGCATACGTCTCACATCATTGGCAAGGCCGTGCGCGGCGCGGGGTGGACCCTCCTGTCGGCCCTCGGCACGCGCGGCGTGAGCCTCGTGGGGACGCTGCTCCTCACGCGCTTCCTCGCGCCCGACGTCCAAGGCGAGGTCACCGCGGCGTTCATCTTCGTCCTCACGCCGCACTGGGCGACGATGCCCCTCGTGCAGTACCTCGTTGCGCGCCCCAAGAGCGTCGCGGGGCCCGACGTCGGCTTCCACGTGACGGTCGCACATCTCACGCTCGGGTTCACGGTGCTGGCCCTCGCGGCCCTCACGAGCGGCGTCGCAGGCCGCTACTTCGGGGTTCCCGAGATGGCGCGCTACGCCCCCGGGTTCGCCGTGGCGCTCGGCCTCGAGCGCATCGGGACGATTGCCGAACGCACCCTCGCGCGCGACCTCAGGTTCCGCCCGATCGCGGTTGCACGCAGCGCGAGCGAGCTCGGCTACTCCGCGAGCTCCATCGCTTTCGCCGCCCTTGGCTTCGGCGGGATGAGCATCGTCTACGGCAACATCGTTCGCGGACTTCTGTTCTGCCCGATCCTCGTCTTCGCCTCGAACCGCGGCGCCTGGCTCACGCCCACGCCGTTGAAGCTTTCGACGTTCCGGCCCATCTTCGCGTTCGGCCTTCCGCTTTGCGTTTCGTACCTCGCCGTCATCGTCTCGCGGCGTTGGGACAACATGGTGATCACCAAGATGTACGGCCCTGCTGTCGCCGGGCTCTACAACCTCGCTTACAACCTGGCCGACGTCCCCGCGCTGCAGGTCGCGGAGCAGATTGGCGACGTGTTGATGCCGTCGCTCTCGCAGCTCGCGCCCGGCGATCGCAAGGCCGCGGTCGTTCGTGTGGCGGGCCTTCTCGCGCTTCTCGTGTTCCCCCTCGCCGTGGGGCTCGGGGCTGTTGCGCCGACGATCGAGTCGCTCTTCAGCGCGTCGTGGCGCGGCGTTGGGCCGATGCTCGCGGTGCTTGCGGCGATGTCGATCACCCGACCGATCGCCGTGAGCATCGTCGGCCCGTACTTGCAGGTCGAAGGGCGCACCCGCGTCGTCATGGTGCTCGGTCTCGCGCAGATCGCCCTCTTGATGGGCGGCCTCTTGACCGTGGGACGCCTCGGGCCGCTCTGGGCGTGCGCGGCCGTTGGGATCGCATTTGCACTCTACACGCTTATCAGCTTGCTCATTCTGCGCGCGCTCGACGGCGTCGCCATCGGTCGCCTGCTCCTGCGCTGCGTGCCGCCCTTCGTTGCGTCGATGCCGATGATCGTGGCGATTCTCGCGTTTCGAGCCGCGATCTCGCGCTTCGAGCTGCCGGGCGCGCTGCGTCTCGCACTCGAGATCACGCTCGGCGCGGTCACCTACGTCGCCAGTGCGTTCGTCGTCGCGCGGCCGCTCGCGCGTGAGCTCGTCGAGACCGTGCGTGATGCGCTTCGGCGCCGCCGCGATAGTGACGGCGTGCCCGAAGCGTCGTCGTAGCCACTACCAGATGCCGTCGTTCACGGCGCGGACCGTCTCGTGAATGCTGTAGTCGGGCGTGTAGCCGCAGACTTCGCGCGCGCGCGTATCGTCGACCATGCAAACGTACCGAATGTGATCGAGCTCGGGCACCGGGAAGCTCGTGAGGCGGAGCGACCACATGCGGCTCAAGATCATTTTCCCGAACGTGTAAGGGATCGGGATGCTCGGCCGATCGAGAATGTCGATGATGCGCGAGAGGGGCAGGGGTGAGGGCCCTGCGACGTTGAAGATGCCGCGCACGCCGGGCTTCAGCGCAAGCTCGATGGCTTTGACGACGTCGGCTTCGTGAATCACCTGCACCATCGGATCGAAGCCGAGGAGCGTCGGAATCGTCGGGAGCCTCAGGAAGTTCGACGCCGCGTTGTGCACGGTGCCGAGGATGTGCACGGGGCGCAGGATCACCGTGTCGGTCTTCGGGAGCTTCCAGAAGAAGCTTTGCGCGAGCATGTCGACCTCGATGAGATCGCGGATGTCGCTGAAATTTTGGCCGCCAAGAAGCGGCGACTCCTCGCTCAAGAACTGCGCGTTGTCCGGCTGCGGGCCGTAGACGTTGGAGCTCGAGAGAACGACGAGCTTCGGCACGTTGAACTGCGCGACGTACTCGAGGAGCTTCGCGAAGCCGGCGACGTTCCACGAATGGTGATCCGCCGCCGAGGCGCGCGGATCGTGCATCACGCCGAGGTGAACAACCGCCTGAACGTCGCCGGAGCGGAAGACGTCCTTCAGCTTTTTGCGGCGGATGTCGACCTGCTGATGCTCGATGTCCTTCGGCTTATCGTTGAACGGTCGGCGGTCGACGCCGATGACGCGATGCCCGCGATGAAGAACGCGCGCGACGCGTTTGCCGAGGCGCCCGCAGATTCCGGTGACGACGATGCTGCCTTCGCCTGTGCCCGCAGCCGCAGACGCGATGCGTGCGAGCGGGCTTTCGGGCGAACGCTCGTCGCTCGTCGGCTCTTGGTCGTCTTCGGAGATGTCGGTGGAGGGCGGTCGGTCCATCAGAAGAAGATGCCTTTACGCGCTTTGACCCCGCGGTTCACCATCGACTGCAGCGTGGCTTTCACGAGCCATACTTTCTCTTCGATGACGCTGTCGTCGTCGTCCGGATCGCCCGTGAAGACCATCGGCTCGCCGAAGTAGAGGCGGTACTTCGTGGGCAGGGGGAGCTGCCCGCCGGGGATGAGAAGCTGCGGGATCACCGGGAATGCAGGCACGCGGAGCAGCTTCGCGATGCCCGTCATGTTGGCCACCGAGATGTACTGCTCCTCGCCACCAATGACGGCGACGGGGACGATGGGCGTGCCCGTCTGCATCGCGAGGCGCATGAAACCGAGGCCGAAGTCGACGAGCTTGTAGCGCTGGTCGAAGGTCTTCGAGATCCCCTTCGCCCCCTCGGGGAACACGAGGAGCGCTTCGCCCTGCTCGAGCAGGCGCTCCGCATTTTCGGGCACGCCGACGACCTGGCCGACCCGCGCGAAGAACAGCGAGATGAACGGGAGCGTTTGAGTCCACTTTTCGACCATCGCCCGCATGATGCGGGGCGGGTCGGCGTCCATGAAGAGCGCGGCGCCGATCATCGCGCCGTCCATGGGAACCTGGCCGGAGTGGTTGGCGACGAGAAGCACGCGCCCTTTCGGGACGTTCTCGATGCCGAAGACGTCGCTTCGAAAGTAGTGGCGGTGGAGAAACGCAACGCTCGCGATGGCGTACTTCGCCCACTGCGGATCGAGGCCGAACGGATCGACGCCGGCGGGCCCGAGAGCGAGCGGCACGCGTGCGAGGCGTTCGTTGAAGTCTTCGCCGAGGCGGGAGGCGAGCCAGTCGTCGAGAGTCTGCTCGGCCGCTCCGAAAAGGCCGCGAACGAAAGGCGCTGCGCTCCGAGCGAATCCACCGATTTTCGCGAGGGCTCGCGTCGTTTCGTTTGGCCGTGACACGCCCGTAGGAGTACGCCCGCGATGAGAGGACGGTCAAGGCTTGCCGATGCGTTACCCAGAGCCGATCGCGCCCGGTGATCTCGTTGCGGTCGTCGCGCCCGCGAGCCCGTTCGGAAGGGACGAGTTCTTTCGCGGGCTCGCTTGGTTACGTGGGCGTTACAGGCTGCGCGTGGCGACGTCGGTGCTGTCGCGCGACGGCTACTTGGCGGGCGACGACACACGTCGCGCGGGTGAGCTCGCGGCGGCGATGGTCGACCCGGAGGTGCGAGCGATCGTCGCGGCGAGGGGCGGATATGGCGTGACGCGCATCGTCGGCGACCTTCCGTGGGGCGCGTGGGCGTCGAGCCCGAAATGGCTCGTGGGGTTCTCGGACATCACGGCGCTCCACGCGCACGCATGGCACCACGGGGTCGCAAGCGTGCACGGGCCCAATGTGACGGGTCTCGGCGCGGCGTCGCCGTGGTCGCGGTGGTGCTGGATGCAGAGCCTCGAGCGGCCGCGCGCGCCGCGCACGTGGGCCGGCCTCGACGTGCTGCGCCAAGGGGAGGCGACGGGGCCGATCGTCGGCGGGAATCTGTCGCTCCTCGAAGCGCTCGCCGCTGCGGGGAGGCTCGACGTGCCCGACGGCGCGATCCTCGCGCTCGAAGATGTGACCGAGCGTCCGTACCGGATCGACCGGATGCTCACGTCGCTCCGACTCGGCGGGTACTTGCAGCGCGCGGCCGGCATCGTCGTTGGCGGGTTCACGCGCTGCGAGGCTGGGCCCGACGGCATCACGGTCGACCGCGTTTTGCGCGACCGCCTCGGCGATCTCGGCGTGCCCGTCGTCGCAGGGGCGCCGTTTGGTCACGACGCCGTCAACGACGCGTTCGTGATGGGCGCCCGCGTTTCAATCGCGGGCGCCTCGGTGACGTGGAGCGTCGACGGCGACTAACGGTTGCGATCGGTACGGCCACCGAAGCCCGGAGGCATCGCGCCCGTCGCCGTGTCGCTCATCTCTTCCTCGAGATCGATCATTTCGGCGAGGTCGTCGGCAATAATGACCTCTTCTTCGCCGCCTTCGAGCGGGTTCGCGGCGACCCCTTCCGGCGCGACGTGATTCTCGTCCGTCGCGGGGCCGCGAACTTGGGTGCCTTCGAGCATTTCGAAGATGTCGACGTCGCCCGTCGTGAGGATCTCTTCCTCGTCGCCGAGGTCGTCCATGTCGAGCATCGCCGCCGACACGTCGGCCAGCGGGGCCCCGCCCGCCGCTTCCTCGCGCGGCATGAGGCTGTCGAGCGCGGTCTCGACGGAGTGCTCCGTCGGCGCGAACGCGTGGGCTTCGGTCATGCCCGTCGTGTTGTTCGGATCGAGCGAGTACGCCGCATAGCTCGCCTGCGCCTCGCTGATTCCCGCGAGGGTGGTCTTCGGCCCATTGGCCGGCACCGTCGTATTCGACTCGCTTGCGGTGAACCCGCTGAGCGCGCTCATCGTGACCTCGTCGGTCGCCGAGCGAAACGCGAGGCCGTCGGGCCGAACGGGCTTCACCGCCGTCGGCGACGAATGCTCGGACGGGTCTTCGACGTTCTCGCTCCCGAAGACGCTCGCATCCAGACGCCAGCTCGACGACTCGAGCGACGCCACGGCGCCCGCGCCCGCTGCGCGCGCGAGGAGCGACGACGCTTCGCCGAGCGACGGCCGAGCCGCCTCGCTTGTCTCGAGCTTGTGGGGCGCGGTGCGGTCGTTCGGCGCGTCCTCGAAGGCGCCCGCGGCGAACGCCGGGGCTGCGGGCGGGATCGGCAGCGCCGGCGGCGCAACCGACGCGCGCGCCTCCGCGGCTGACTTCGGCGGAAGCGACGTGCGCATCGTGCTCGAGTCGCTCGGCTCCGACGCCTTCGGCGGCGCGTACGCATCCTCCGCGTCGGGGTCGGGCTTCTTCAGCATGTTCGACTTCGCGCGCTCGAGCCCCGACGTCGCTTCAACGTCGCCCGCCTTCATGCGCAGAACGCGGCGCCACGCATCGGCGGCCTCCCGCGGATCTTGCAGCTGCTCTTCCCACATCCGCGCGACCTTGCGTGCGAGCTCGGCGCGTGCGGTCATGTCTTTGCCGCGGAGGATCTGGTCTTCGTAGAGCGAGACCATTCCGCGGAAATCGCCAATCTCCATGAGCAGCGTCGACAGCTCGACGAGGACCGCTTGGTCGTTGGGCGAAAGGTCGTGGAGCTTCTTGAGATCCGCGCCGGCGCCGACGCGATCGTTCATGTGCTCGCGGCGGATTTTCGCCCGGCGCGCGAGGAGCTGACGGACGAGGGGGCCGTCGAACACTTCGGAAAGCGCACGCGTGAGCGTCGCTTCGGCGCGACCCGAGTCGCCCATCTCGACGCCGAGCCCTTCGAGGGAATCGAGGGTGAGCGCGTCGACGTGGGCGATGAGCGCGTCGCCGAGCCACGCGAAGGCTTGGTCGACGTCGTTGAGATCGCGATGGGCCATCGAAGCCGCGCGACGGAGCAGCGATCCGCGCGTGCGGCCGCCATCGCGAGCGCCTTGGCCACTGGTGGCCATCGCCGCGCAGAGAGCGCGACGGAGGCGCTCGCCGCCACCCTGCTCGTCGCCTTCGCGGGCGGCGCGCTCGAGGGTCGCGAGCGTGTCGTCCGTGGGCGTGCCGGTAAGAGCGAGCTCGAAGAAGCCACGGGCGCGATCGACCTGCGCGCGGGCGGCGGCGATCTGCGCGGCGCGGGCGAGGGCACGAACGCGATCGGCCGGCGCCTTCGAGCGCGTGACCTGCCGCTCGTAGAGGTCGATGACGTCGTTGTGCTTCTCGGCCAAGAGCGCGAGGCGATCGACGAGGGGCTGCGCGTCCGCCGAAGGAATGCTCGCGAGCCCCGATTCGCCGTGCTGAATCGCTTCGACGCGGGGCATGCCGGCGCGGGCGCGAACCTCGGCCTGGCGGACCATTTCGCCGGCGCGCTCGATGCCGGTGTATTCGCGCACGAGGAGATCGTGCGCCGTCTCGAGCGCTTCGAGATCGCCCGTCTTCACGGCGAGGGTCTCCAGGCGTTCGGCGACTTTGCTGTCGGCCCCCTTCGCGCGGACGATCTCGACGGCGACGCGAACGGCGTCTTGATCGCGACCGACCTCGGCGAAGCGCTCGAACGCACCACGAAGGTTCGCGATGCGCTCCTGGCCGTGCTTGGCCTCGAACCACCACTCGACGAGCTTCTGCGCGACGATGCCCTTCCAACCGAGTTTGTCGCCGAGCTCGACGTAGGCCTGGCGAAGTGACGCGTCGCCCTGGTCGGCGAGCTCGGTGAGCACGGCGAGCGCTTCGTCGCCGCGATCGAGCTTGTCCGCCAAGATCATCGCAAGCTTGCGCGTCATCATGCTTGCGTCGGCCTCGTCGGCCTCGACCTCGATGCGGAGCGCGAGGAGCTCGCCGACGCGGTCCCACTGCTCGGTGCGCTCGCAGAGATCGCAGAGGCGCGCGAGGGCGTCGAAGTCGTCGAGGTCGGCCTTCCGGACGATGTCGAGCGCGCGAATGGCCGCGTGGGGGTTGTCGAGCTGCTCGTAGAGGCGCGCGAGGCGCCCCGCGATCTGGCCGCGCTCGGTCGCGTCGGCGACGAGCTTCAATTCGCGCTCGAGGGCGTCGGTCGCCGCAGCCGGGTTGTCCCGCGCCTCTTGAAGATCGGCGATCGCCTGAAGGGCAGGGCGGCAGGTCGGATCGAGATCCGACAGCACCGCTTCGTAGCGCGCGATTGCCATCTCGACGTCGCCGACCCCTTCGGCGAGGAGCTCGGCTTCGCGCAGCGCGACGCGGGCCTTGTCGGCCTTGTCGACGGCGATGTTGCCGAGACGACGAAGAAGCGTGCTCGCTTCGGTGTGGTCTTCGCGCTCGACGGCGCCGTCGATGAGCTTCTCGAGAGCCTCGCGGTCGTCGCCGTCCTCGAGGACCTTGAGCCACTGCTCGCGGGCTGCGTCCTTGTCGTTCATTCGGCCCGCGTAGAGCGTCGCCGCTTCACGGCGGAGCGCGACGCGCTTTGTGCGGTCCGTGAGCCGGTCGCCACGACGCGCGAGGTACTCGACGAGCTCCGGCCACTTTTCGGCGGCGACGTACCGCTCGCGAATTTGCGTCGCGAACTCTTCGGACGTGGGGTCGAGGTCGGTCGCCTGTTCGAGCTTCGCCAGCGCGCCCGCTTCGTCGCCCGCCTTTGAGAGAAGCTCCGCGGCGCGTCCGAAGAGGGCCGCTTTCTGCTTCGAATCGCCCACGAGACCCGCGCGCTGGCTCGCCGCGTTCGCCGCGCGCTCCCATCGCTCGGCGTTGACGAAGCAGCGCTCCGCCGAGTCCCACAGCTTCACGTTGCGCAGCGCTTCGGCGGCATCGGCGAACGCGTCGCCTGCACCGGCCGCGTCGCCCAGCTGCTCACGAAGCTCGCCCAGCCGCTCGAACAGCGAGCCGCGCGCCGCCACGTCTTCGACGCCCGACGCGTTGTCCGCGATCGTCGCCGCGGCCATGTCCGTCTGGCCTGCCTTCTCGAACAGCTTCGACGCCGTCAGCGTCGCCCGATCGTCTTCCGGCGCCAGTCGCGCAATGCGTGCCCACGCCTCGGCGGCGCCCGAAAAATCACGACGACGCTGCTCGTGGAGCGTCGCGAGGCGCTTCTCGAGGCCGATCTTCTTCTCGATGTCGCTCTCCGCGGTCGCCTCTTGCTCGAGGAGGTTCGCGAGATCGTCCCACCGCTGCGTCTTGTCGAGGATGCGCGCGAGGCTGCTCCGTGCTGTTTCATCGGAGCGATCGATCGCGAGCAGCTGCTTCCACGCGTTGATCGCGCCTTCGACGTCGCGCAGGTTCCCTTCGCACAAACCTGCGATCTCGCGGAGGCGCTCTTTGCGCGCTTCCATCGAATCGCTCGACGTGCCGACGGCGCGCACACTCGCGAGGAGCACGTCACGCAACTGCGCGTAGTCGCGCTTCGTCCGCAGGTAGTCTTCGACCCAGCTCAGGGCCTCCGGGTGTGCCGGATCGGCGTCGAGCACTTCGCGGTATTTCGTGAAGGCCTCTGCCTTCTTCCCTTTGCCCGAGAGCATCTGCGCGGCGTCGAGCACGCCCTGCAGCTTGTCCGGCGTCATCGCGCCGGCGCGGCGCAGACCGGGTACGGGCTCGGACGTAGGCAGCGGGCCGGGCGCTTGCGATTGCGACATCGCGCCCGCGGGCGAGCCGAGGGGGAGCGCGCCGGGAATGCCGCTCGTCGCCGAGGCCTGCGGGTAAAGCTCGCGAAGCTTCGCGGCCGCCTCGGGGTCGCCCGCCGCGCGCAGCGGCTCGAGCATCTGGATCGCCGAGTTGATCTGCCCAACCGACTCATAGCTCGCCGCGAGAAGGCGACGTGCGTCGGGCGCCATCGTCCCGTCGGGGTTCGCTTCGACGTAGGCGAGGTAGCGCGTCGACAGCTCGTCTTCGCGCTGAAGAATGCGTGCATAGTACGCGTAAAGCTGCAGCGCCCTATCGTGGCCCGGCTCGAGATCGAGGGAGCCGCTGGCGTAGGCGAGACCGTGGTCGCCGTCGTACGTCTCGGCGAGGTTCACGAGGAGCTCGACGGCGAGCGTGCGCTCGGCCGGAGGGACCGCCTGGTTCGCGTGAACGCGGTCGAGCACCGAGCCTGCGAACTCGTGTTGGAGCTCGACGTCTTGCTCGTTCATCTGCCGCGCTTGGCCGAGAACGCGCGTCGCACCCGGGAGGTCGCCCGCGAGCTTTCGCGAGCTCGCTTCATCGCGTAAGAGCGCCAGGATACGCGTCGGGTCGCGCTCGACCGCGAGCTCGGCCTGGTACATCGCGAACGCGTCGTCCCACTGGGCGAGGGTCTTGTAGATCTCGCGCGCGCTGTAGATTGCGTAGGCGCTCGTCGGGTCGAAATCGATGGCGCGGCGGAAGTGTTCCACCGCTTTTTTCGGCTGCGAAAGCGGCGTGTCGCTCCAGAGGCGACCGAGCTCTTCGTGCATGCCGGCGACTTCGTTTCGGATGTTTCCGTCCGACGCGGCGAGGTTCGCGAGGGCCTTCGTGCGGCGGTCGAGCAGCGCGACGAGGGCTTTCACGTCCCCCTTGTCGCGATAGAGCTGCGACAGCCGGTCCGCTGCGGTGCGCTGCGTCGGATCCTTGTCGATCGCCATCATGAGGACGCGGGCGGCGCGGTGTGCGTCGCCCAGTGTCGTCGCCCACACGTTCGCCGCTTCGCTCAGCCAATGGCTGGCGTAAGCTGCGTCGGGCGTTTCGCCGCCGAGCTTCTCGAGGAGAACGGCATACGACTTGGGGTCGGCCGCGCCGGCCTGGTGCGCATAGGCGAGGGCTTCCTCGTCGTGCGGGTTGGTTACTAGGCGCTGCACGAGCGCGTCGATTTCGCTGGGATCCATGAAGAGTCCGGCGACGTTACCACTGTCTCTATTTTGTGAGGAGTTCGCCACGGGTTGGCGCTTGGTCACGCGGGGACCCGGCGGGAGATTGCCTGCATTCGGACCGTGCGGCTTCGAGAGGTTGTCTGTTTCCACGCTGCGGAACTAACCGCGCGCTCGAGACCCTCGCCACGCGCGCTACTCGAAGAGACCGTAATTGGACGTGCTGCCCGCTGCCGCGGGATTTTTCGCAGGTTGCGAGGGGGTAGAACCCGCCTGTGACCCTGCGCGCGACGGTACTTTTGCTGCGGGGGCGGCGCGCCCTTGACGCTCACGTGCGGGCGGGGGCGCGGAGGCGGGCGGTGCGATGGGGAGCGTCTCCACAGCAAAGGTCGGCGGCACCGTCGCGGGTTTGGCCGCAGCGGGCGTCGACGCTTGGGTGACGAGCGCCTTCGGTGCCGGCGCGAGGAGCGCGGGCGCGTCGTGACCCGACGTGCCGGGCGAGAATGCGCCGCCGCGGTACGCGAAAAAGGTGCCGCCGCAGAGCGCGACGACGAGCAGGAAGGAGACGGCGGCGACGAGGACGCCCCGACTCCGGCGCGCATGGGGCGGATGCGAGTCGACTTCGAGCGTGTCGCTCACTTCGGCCGACGACCCAATTGGCAAACGGGGCGACGACAGATCCGAATGCGACGACGCGGGAGGCGCCGCGATGACCTTCACCGACGGCACGCGCGCAGGCGGCGACGACGGCGGCACGAACGGCGACTGGAGGCCGATCGGCGGCGTCGACAGGCGACGATGGCTCGTCGACATGCGCACGCCGCTGCTCGACGCGAGCTCGCCTTCGAGGGCGCGCACGAGCTCATTCGACATGGCTTCTGCGTTCTCGGGGCGACCCGAAGGGTCCTTCGCGAGCGCACGCATCACCACGCGCTCGACCTCGGGGGAGATGTTCGCCTCGGGGCAGACGTCGGCGAAAGACCGTACGGGCGACTTGATGTGCCGCGCCATGACGACGATGGCGTCGTCGTCGAGGTACGGCGGGCGCCCCGCGAGCATGTGATACAGGATGACGCCGAGCGAATAGAGATCGCTGCGCGCATCGAGCAATTTTGCCTGCGCCTGCTCGGGCGACATGTAGCGCGGCGTTCCGAAGACGGTGCCGGCCTGGGTTTCGATGGCGTTGAGCGGCTCGCTCGGATCGCGCAGCATCTTGGCGATGCCGAAGTCGAGCACCTTCACGACTTCGTCGTTCGGGCCGCCGTCGGGCATGTGCGCGTAGAACAAATTGTCGGGCTTGAGATCGCGGTGGATGATCC
>JANXMC010000257.1 GCA_025354825.1 Myxococcales bacterium | reverse complement strand
GGCGTGCATCGACGACGTCATCCGCGCGCTCCCCGGCGGGCTCGACGCGAACGTCGGCCCGGGCGCGCGCAACCTCTCGGGCGGGCAGCGCCAGCGGCTCTCCCTCGCGCGGGCTCTCGTGCATCGGCCGAAGGTGCTGATTCTCGACGAGGCGACGAGCTCGCTCGACCTCGAAGTCGAGCACCGTGTCCACACGAATTTGCGGCGCCTCGGATGCACGCGCATCGTCGTCGCCCACCGCCTTCAAACGGTGCGCGACGCCGATCGAATCTACGTCCTCGAAGCGGGGCGAGTCGTTCAGGTGGGGACGCACCGTGAGCTTCTTCGCGAGACGAATGGCCTCTACGCCGCGCTCGACGGAGCAGGAGCATGAACGCCCACGCCCTCGCGCCCGTTGCGCGGTGCCTCTCGCTTCGGGGGCACGCCATCACAGCCCACGAGCTCGAGGAGGGCGACGCCATCGGCGCGTCGCTCACGAGCATCGCGCGGGTGCTCGCGCGCCGCGGAATCGCCGCCCTCACGCGTCGCATCGACGACGGCGACTTCGCGTATCTCCGCACGCCGGCGGTCGTCGAGCTCGCGGCGGGCGAGCTTGCGATCCTCCACGAGGTCGGTCGTTCCACGTGTACGCTCGAAGCGCGCGACGGCCGCGTCGTCCGGCTCTCCCATGCCGACATGCGCGGCGTGCTCGGGCCCCTCGCCCTCGAGCTCGACGCCGACAGCGCCGGCCGCGCAAGCGCGCACGGGGCAGGGATCCTCGCCGATGTCGCTCGCGCTCTCGTCGCAGACGCGACGCTCCGACGCGCGTCGGCCCACATTCTCGTTCTCGCCGTCGCGCAAAATCTTCTCGGCCTTCTCGTGCCGCTGCTCACGCAGTGGACGCTCACACGCGCGCTCCCCGACGGCGCGCGTTCGACCCTCGGGCTCCTCACCCTCGCGACGGGCGGCGTCGCTCTTCAGCAGGCCACGGTCTCGTTTCTTCGAAGCCGCACGCTCCGCTACGTCGAGCTGAAGCTCCAAGAGCGGCAGCTCGCGTTCGCGTTCCAAAGGCTCCTCGCGCTCCCCTTCGCCCGCGCCCACGCCGCCGAGGCGGGCGATCTTCACGGCGCTCTCCATGCCGCCGAAGTGCTCCCGTCGATCGTCGTGGTCCGCATCGCGTTGCCGGCGATCGATACGCTTCTCGCGTTCTCCTACGTCGCCCTTCTCGCCGGCGGGCTGGCGTGGGCCGGCGTCGTCCTCGTGGTGGCCGCGTTCGTGTGCCTCGGGGCGAGCGCCGTCGCAGCTCATCGCATCGCGAAGCACGATTCGGACAAGCTCATCGCAGCCGCGGTGCAGCAGAGCGCGCTCTATGAGCTCATTTCAGGAATGTCGACGCTGCGCGCCGCCGGCGCCGAGCGCCCTCGCGCTGCCGCGTGGCTCGGCACGCTCGCGTCGGAGCTCTCCGCGGGGCTTCGAAGCCAGCTCGTGACCCTCGCGCACACGCAGATCGTGGACGCGTCCACGAACATTCTTTCGTCGGTTCTGCTCATCTGGGGCGCGCAGCAGTGCCTCGACGGCGCTCTCGAAACGGGCGCGCTCGTCGCTTCGCTGCAAGCGTGCGGCGCGCTCTGGGCGGCCGTGAGCCAAGGGGTTCGCATTCCGATGGCCGTCGTGAACGCACGCGCCCTCGCCAACCGCGCGAGCGCCGCACTCGCGAGCGACGGCGGCTCGGGGAGCCGCGCGACCGCGACGCGCGCCGAGCCTCGCGCGGGCGTCGATGCCATCGCCGTGCGCGACCTCTGGTTTCGCCCCTCGCCCGAGACTCCGTGGCTCTTCTCGGGGCTCGATCTCCACGTCGCCAGAGGCGAGAACGTGCGCATCTCGTGGCCGTCGGGGGCTGGCAAGAGCACGCTGCTCCGTCTCGTCGCAGGCCTGTACGCGCCCGAGCGGGGCACCGTGAGCATCTTCGGTCTCGACGCGAGCACGGCGAGCGATCTCGTCGGCTACGTGCCGCAGACGTCGGTTCTCTTCTCGGGGTCGGTGCTCGACAATCTGCGACTTCTGTCCGGCACCGCGAACATCGACCGCATCGCTGCGGCCGCTTCGGTGACGGGGCTCGATCGCATCGTTGCCGAGTGGCCCATGGGCATGGAGACCATCATCACGCAGGGCGGCGGTAACGTTTCGAGCGGCCAGAAGCAGCTCATTACGCTCACCGCGGCCATCGCCTCCGAGCGCCCCATTCTGCTGCTCGACGAGTCGACGGCCCATCTCGATCGCCTCGCGCTGGCGCGGCTCGAGTCCTGCATTGCCTTCGTCGGGCGGACGGTCGTCACAGTCGTGCACGATGGGGGGGCCGTCTCGGAGTGATTCGCGATCATGAAACGGGTCTGCCTCGCATCGAGTCTCGCGTCGCTGTTTCTCGTGCTCTCGCTGCACGACGCGCAGGCGGCCGGCGCGCGCACGCGCAAGGCGACCCCCACGCCCATGCGCTCGCCGTCGCCCGTTCTCGCGGCCGCGCCGCCACCCCCCGCGGACGGCGACCTCGCCGACGGTGAGCTCGAACCGGCCGCCGCGCCGCCGGTGAGCGACCCTCTGCTCGCGCCCATCGCCGCCGCGCCCCGCGAGATTTCGCAGTGGGCGGAGATGGCGACCGCCCTCGAGCGGCGTGGGACCGACCTCCGCGTGGCACTCACCGACGTGCGGCGCGCCGAAGGGCAGTGGCGCCAAGCGCTGGCTGCGACGTTGCCCAATTTGGCCGGCCAGGCCGCGGCCACCCATCAGATCTTCTCGAACGTGTACGCCTCCCAAGGAGGCACGGTGCGCGTGCCGACGATCGATACGGTGCAGGGCAGCCTCGTGGTCACGCAGCCGCTCTTCGACTTCGCGGCGTGGCAGGCGGTCGGCACGGCGTCGGTCGACGAAGACGTCGCGCGCCTCGGCGTGACCGAGACGAAGCGCCGTGTGACGCAGTCGGCGATCACGGCGGCCTTCGCCGTAGTCGCGGCCGATCGCGTCGCGACCCTCAACCGTTCGAGCCTCCGCGCGGCCCTCGAGCGCGCCTCGCTCGCCGAGCGCCGCGCGCGCCTCTCGGCCGGTACATCGCTCGATGTCGCGCGGGCGCATCTCGATACGAACGCCGTGCGAACGCAGCTTATCAACGGCGACGAGGCGGCCCGCCAGGCGCGCGAAGCCCTCGGTCTCGCCCTCGGAATCTCCCAGGCAACGGGCGTCGAGGGGGAGGCGCTCAAGGGCATCGTGCGCGACCTCGAGTCCGCCTGTCCCGCCCTCCCGCGCACCCTCGACCGCGCCGACATCGCGGTCGAACGTCGTCGCCTCGACGCCGCCGAGCGCCGCGCTTCGAACGCCTACCAGCGGCTGCTCCCCACGCTCACCGCGCGGGCCGACGCATCGCTCACGTCGGACAGCTCGACCCTCGCGCCCCCGGCGCTCGCGAGCGTGCAGGGCATCCTCTCCATCCCCATCTGGGACGGCGGCGCGCTCTACGGCGCGCGACGCGCGGCCGAGGCGAGCGTCGATGCAGCCCACGAGCAAATCCTCGCGCGGGAACGCGCCGTGACCATCGAGGTCGCCCAGACCGAGCGGGCCATCACCGTCGCCGACGCGCGCCTCGCCGTGGCGACGACGACGCGCGACGAGGCCCGTACGCAGGACCGCCTGCAACGAATCGCCTTCGCCCAGGGGCGAAGCACGAGCCTCGAGCTCGTCGTCGCAGGGGCTGCCCTCCGCGATGCCGAGACCGCGCTCATCCTCCGCGACCTCGAGCTCCTTTCCGCCCGCACCCTCGCGCGCCTCTCGCGCGCGCAGTGCCGCTGGTGAGTCGCGCCCTCAGAATATCCCGGTCACCATCGCCTGCCCGCCGTTGCCGCGCTCGGCGGGAGAAAAGCCGACCCAGACGCGGCGCTGCTTGATGTCCTCGCTGCGGTGAAGGTGCGGCACGACGACGCCGACGCCGGCGCCCGCAATCGTCCCCGCGATGACGTCCGTCGGAAAGTGCGCCCCGGCGCGCACGCGCTCGATCGACACGAAGGTGGAGAGCCCGACGGCGAGCGCGAGGGTTATCCAAGGGCGCGGCGACTTCGGTGACCGCGTGAAGGCGAGGTAGGTCGCGGTGGCGCCGAGGGCCGCCGTGATCGACGCGTGCCCCGAGAAGAACGAGAGCGAGCTGTCGGTGCTCACGTTGGAATAGTTCGGATCGCCTTTATGCATCTCGGCTTCCAAATAGGCATTCGGGCGTGGCCTTCGAACTGCCATCTTCACCATATTGGTCATGGCGAACGTGAGCGAGAACGACTCGGCGTAAAGCACGCCGTCGGCGATCGCCGTCTGCGCGCTCCCCTCGCGAAATCCCGACAGGATTGGATCGACCACGGCGAAGGCCGACACCGCCCACAGGCCGAAGTTCGACGCGCGCCCGGCGTTGGGGTCGATCGTCTGCGAGAGCGTGCCGCGGTCGATGCCGATGAGGTTCGATCGATCGAACGTCGAGGCGATCTGCGCGGGCCGAATCTCGCCCGTCGAGTTGATGAGATCGAGCATTCCCGCGAAGCCGACGGAGACGGCAATCACGGCGCCGTCGGCGACCGGATCGATGTCGAACGTCGCGCGTCCGGCCGGCGGCGGAGCGGCAAGCTTGGGCTCGAGCGTCTTCGCGCGGTCTGGATCCGTCGGAGTTTCGACGACCTTCGCCGACGCGTCCGCGGGGGGCGTCGTCGTGGTCGTTGCCGCGGGCGCCGGCGTGCTCTCGGGCGCGGTCGGCGGCGTCGATTGCGCGTGAGCGACGGTGGTCGCGAGACAGGCGGCGCTCAAGGAGAGAGAGAGAAAGGCGGTCCGCGGTGCGCGCGTCGTGGTCATGGGGTAGGGGCTCGTTCGCTTTCTGGGGTGAGCCCTGAATCGAATGGCGAGGGCTCCACGCCGTCTCTTCTCCGCTCGCCAGACGGGCGTTCGCGCCGATTCTATCCGTCGCGCTTTTTCTCGCACTGCGCTTCCGTAGCGACGCCGACCACGCCAGAGTGCGCCCGTGCTTCGCCTTCGCGCCCGCTGCATTCCGCTTGTTTGTTCGCTCTTCGCGTCCGTCTCGTGCCGCAGCTCGGCCGAGCCTCCGGCGCCTGCGGCAGAGCCGACGGTGCGCGTGACCTGCATCGCGTCGCGCGTTGGCAGCATCGCGCGGACCATCGACCTTCGAGGCGCCGTCGAGGTCGCGCCCGGGCATCACGCGCTTGTCGCGTCGCAGGTCCCCGGGCGCATCACGTCGATGACCGCACGCGAAGGAGACCGCGTGCGAAGCGGGGCCGTTCTCGCCGAGATCGACGCACGGCAGGCGCGCGATACGGCGACGCAGGTCGAGGCTGCCCTCGCCGGGGCGAACGCGGCGACGCAGAACGCGACGGTGACGGCCGATCGGACGCAGCGCCTTTTCGATCGCGGCATCGCGGCGCGCCAGGAGCTCGACGACGCCTTGGCGAGGCTCGCGGCCGCAAAGGCGCAGGCCGACGCCGCGAAGGCGTCCCTCGCGGCAGCGTCGCGCACCGTGGCCTTCGCGACGGTGCGTGCGCCTCTCGAAGGCGTCGTCCTCCGTACGCTCCGCGCGACGGGCGATCTCGTCGACGGCACGCCGGCAACGCCGATCCTCGAGATTGGTGACCCCGCGGCCCTCGACGTTCTCGCCAGCGCGGTCCCGGGCGATCTGGTGCGGCTCGCGCTGGATCAAACGGGCACGGTGCGCTTCGAAGCTCTCCCCGGCCGTAGCTACGACGTGCGTGTGCAGTCGATCGCCCCGTCGATCGACCCGACGACAGGCGTCGGCGCCGTGCGCCTCGCACTCGTCCTCGACGGAGGCGCGCCGCCCATCGGGCTCGCCGGCGAGGCGCACGTCGTTGCGAGCGCGCAGGAAGGCGTGCGAACGGTCGCGTCGGCATCGCTGCGCGCCGCCCGCGGCGGCGGAAGCGAGGTGCTCGTCTGCGATGCCGGCCACCTTCGCGCCCTCGCCGTCGAGCTCGGCGTCCGCGAGGGCGACCGCGTCGAGGTCACGTCCCCCCTCGACGACGCCGTCCGCATCGTCGCGAAAGACGTCTTGGGCCTCGCCGACGGCGCCCAGTACGTCGAGGCGCCGTGAGCATGGACATCGGCGCCTTCGCTCTTCGCAACGCCAAAGTGATCATGGCGGCCTGGTTGGCGCTGGCCGTCGGCGGCATCCTCGCGGCGAGCGGCCTCGCGAGCGGTATCTACCCGGACGTCGACTACCCGCGCATCGTCGTCGTCGCCCGCGGTGGCGACGACCCGTCCGACGTCTTCGAGACGCAGGTCACGCGACCCCTCGAGCAGGCGCTCGCCACCGTCCTCGGCGTGCGGCGCGTTCGTGCGCGCACTCTGCGTGGAAGCACGGAAATTTCCCTTCAGTTCGTCGCGGGGTCGGACATGTGGCGCGCGCTGCAGCTCGTGCAGTCGCAAGCGAACAGCGCCCGTGCCGCGCTCCCCGCCAACGTCGAAATCGAGATCGAGCGGCTCACGCCGACCACGTTTCCCGTCCTCACGTTCAACCTCGCTGGCCCCATCGATTCGCGCGATCTCCACGACCTCGGCGAGCTCGTCGTGCGCCCTGCGCTCGCGCGCGTCGCGGGGGTCGGCCAGGTTCGCGTTCTCGGCGGCGACGTCCGAGAGATCGAAGTCGTCGTCGATCCGTCGCGCGCCGCGGCCGTGCGCCTGAAGCCGGTCGACATCGCCACGCGTGTGCGCGACGCCGTCGCCTTCGCCGCGGTGGGGCGCATGGAAGAGGACCGCCAGCTCGTCACGGCCCTCGCCTCGGGCGAGGTTCGAACGACGCGCGAGATCGAGCAGATCCCCGTCGCGCTCTCCGCCGCGGGCGCACCAATCCCTCTCTCCGCCGTCGCCAACGTCACCGAAGGGTCTGTCGATCGCACGAGCGCCGTGGGCGGCCCCCACGGCGAAACCGTGCTCGTCTCCGTTGCCCGCGCCGAAGGGGCGAGCACCCCCGACGTCGTCGCGGGCGTTCTCGATGCGGCCGGCGACGTCGCGCGGCGCTTCCCGTCGGGCGTCACCCTCGAGCCCGTCTACGACCAGGCGGCCCTCGTTCGCGACAGCACGGCGAGCGTGCGCGACGCGATCCTCGTCGGCATCGTGCTGTGCCTCGTCGTCCTTGGCATTTCCCTCAAAAACGTCCGTGCCGGGCTTGTCGCGGCGGCGGCGATCCCTCCCGTTCTCGCCGTCACGTTCCTCGTCATGAAGGGGCTTCACCAGACGCTCAACCTGATGTCGCTCGGCGGCATGGCGGTCTCCATCGGGCTCGTCATCGACGACGCGATCATCATCGTCGAGGCGATCATGCACCGCATCGAGCAGGGCGAATCGCCCGTCGCGGCCGCGGCCTCGGGCACCACGGATCTCGCCGCCGCCGTGATCGGCACCACGGTGACGACGGTCATCGTCTTCGTCCCTCTCGCCTTCGTCGCCGGGACGGTAGGGGACTTTTTCTCCGCCCTCGCGGGGACGCTCTCCGTCGCCGTCGTCCTCTCGATGGTCGCGTCGCTCACCCTTCTGCCGCCCCTCGCTGCGCGCCTTCTGCGCCCTCGTGCAGAGACGGTTGCTGCATCTCGCCTTCAAGCATTTTACGGCCGGATCGCGGGCTGGGGCGCACGCCACCGCGTCGTCGGTCCGCTGTCGGTGGCGGCGGCGCTCGTCGGGGTCGTTCTTTGCGCGCGCGTCGTCCCGTCCGGCTTTCTCCCGACGATGGACGAGGGGGCCTTCGTCCTCGACTACTTCCTCCCGGCCAGCACCTCGCTCGACGAGACGGTCGCAGCGGCGAAGAAGATCGAAGCCGTCCTCGCGAGCAACCCCGACGTGCGCACGTTCTCACGTCGAACGGGCGCCGAGCTCGGGCCGGTGGCGGCCACCCTTTTGAGCCGGGGCGACATCATGGTGCGCCTTCGCGACGGCCGTCATCGCGACGCCGACGCGATCATCGCCGAGGTGCGCGAAAGGCTCGAGCACGAGGTGCCCGCGGCTCGCTACGAGTTCGTGCAGGTGCTTCAAGACGTTCTCAACGATCTGTCCGGCGCGCCGCGCCCCGTCGAGGTGAAGCTCTTCGGCGCCGATCGCGCCGTGCTCGAGAGGCTCGCCACGGATGTCGCCGCGCGCATCGGGAAGATCGAAGGCGTGGCCGATCTCTACGACGGCATCGAGCCCGCGACGCCCACGCTCTCGTTCCGCGTTCAGCGCGACGCCTCGGCGCGCCTCGGGCGCACGGCGCGCGATCTGATCGACGAGCTGAGCGCGTCCCTTGCCGGGGTGAACGCCGGCACGCTTCGGCGCTTCGACAGGCTGGTGCCCATTCGCGTGCGCTACCCCGACGCCGTCCGTTTCGACCCAACGCGCGTTGCGGCACTGCCGCTTCTGTTCGCCTCCGTGCCCACGCCGACGACGCCAGGCGACACGGCCCCCACGAACGGCTCTGTCCCGGTGTCGGCCGTCGCGCGCCCCGAACGGGCGGGAACCCCCGCGGTTCTCACCCGCGAAGGGCTCGAGCCGACCATCGCGGTGACGGCATCGACCGAAGGGCGCGACCTGGGCGGCGTGATGGGCGACGTCACGCACGCCCTGGCCGACCTTGCGATTCCGCCCGGCTATCGCTTGGAGATCGGCGGCCAGTATGCGTCGCAGCGCGAGAGCTTCACGAATCTCGCCACCGTCGCGCTCGTCGGCGTGGTGCTCACGCTCCTCGTGCTCATCGCGCAGTTTCGAACCGTCCGCCCGGCTCTCGCGGTGCTGCTCACAGTGCCGTTTGCGCTCTTCGGCGCCCTCGTCACGCTGCTCGTCACGAAGACGCCGCTCAACGCTTCGTCGCTCATGGGGTGCGTTCTCTTGGTGGGGCTCGAAGTGAAGTCGGGCATCTTGCTCCTCGAGGTTGCCGAAGCCCACGCCGACGCGGGGGTCGCCTATGTCGAAGCGCTCGCCATCGCCGCGCGCCGCCGCATTCGGCCCATCATGCTCACCACCACGGCGACGATGTTCGGTGTGCTTCCGCTCGCCTTGGGCATCGGCGCAGGCGCTGAAATTCAGCGCCCGTTGGCCGTCGCCGTTCTCGGCGGCATCGTCGTCTCGAAGTTCATGAACCTCGCGGCGTTGCCGTCGATCGCCGCAGCCCTCGCCCCGCCCACGCGAGAGCGCGCGGTCGTCACGACCCGTTCGCTTGCAAAGGCGGGAGGAGATCTCCGATGAAGCGCTGCCCGCTCACCTGGACGACGACGCTTCTCCTCGCATCGGCGCTTGCCGTCACCTCGCGCGCGGCCACGGCGCAGACGTCGTCGCCCACGGCCGCGCAGACGCAGGCGCCCCTCTCGCTGACGTTTCGAACCTACCTCGAAGACGTCGCGCGCTCGAATCTCGGTCTCGCCGCGCAGCGCGCCAACGTGCCGCTCGCCGAGGCGCAGGTCGTCCTCGCCCGCATCTTTCCCGATCCCGTCGTCACCGCCGGCATCGCGTCGTGGGACCTCTCTGGTGTCGGCGCGCAGAACAACATCTCCGCCGGCGTGAGCATCCCGTTCGAGTGGCCGACGAAGCGCCCCGCGCGCGTTGCCGCGGCCCGCGCATCGCTCGACGTCGCGAACGCCGAGCTCGACGACTTCGTACGCGTGCTCCGCGCCAATGCCGCCACGGCCTACGTCGATGCGCTCCTCGCGCAGCGGGTGCTTTTGCGGCGAAAACAGGCCTACGAGAGCATCGCGAAGGTACTCAAGGCCAACGAAGAGCGGCAGCGTGAAGGCGCCGTCGCCGAGATGGTGGTGCTTCAAGCGCGCATCGAAACGCGGCGCTACCACGGGGACGTCGTCGCGGCCGAAGGCGAGTTGCGGGCGTCGCGCGCCGTCGTTGCCGATCAAATGGGGCGGCGATCGCCGTCGAGCGCACGGGCCGAGCGCGACATCGCCGGTGTGAGCGGCGAGCTGCGCGTGGCGCCGAAAACCTTCGACCCCGACGCCCTCATCGCCCACGCCCTGGCGTCACGAAGCGACGTCCGCGCGCGGCAGCTCGGTGTGCGCGCCGCGAACGCCCGTGTCGATCTGGCCCGCGCCAACCGCGGCGTCGACATGGCCGTCAATCTTGGGTGGGTCTACTACACGCAAGGGCGACCCGGCTCGGCCTACGACTCGCCGGCCTACCACACGGGCAATGCGACCCTCTCGGTGCCGCTGCCTCTCTCCCACGTGCTGAGCGGCGAGCTTCAAGGCGCGCGTGCGGCCGTGCAGCAGGCCGAGGCGCAGCGATCGGCCGCCGAGCTCCACGCCACGACGGAAGTGCGCGCCGCCCTCGCGCGCTACGAAGCCGCCCGCGATCGCCTGGCGGAGTTCGATCAGGCGCTTCTCGCCGACAGCGACAAGCTCCTCGAGATGGCGCGCTACTCCTTCGAGCAAGGGGCGTCGCGCCTCATCGAGCTCCTCACCGCGCAACGCACCTGGACGGAAACGTACATCGCCTACGAGACGGCCCTCGCCGACCACGCGCGCGCGCTCATCGCCCTCGAGAGCGCCGCCGACGCGTGGGACGTCGCGTTTTAACGTTTTCGCGCACCCCCGTGAACGAACGCCCCCCGTGCGGAGATTGGGAAGGTGAGGGGCCCGCATCGGGGGCCTCGGTCTGCGCACGACGCTCTGATGACGATGCACAACAAATCGAAGTTGGGAGAGCCTCTCTCGGTTCTCCTCATTGACGACGACGAAGCGCATAGCCGCGCTGTTGCGCGCCTCTTCAAGGCGAACGGCGTCACTGTGACCGTGGCGGCAACCGGGAGGAGCGGCCTCGCGCAGCTCTTCAAAGCCCATCCCGACGTCATCGTTCTGAACGACGCTCTCCCCGACATGCCGGGGCTCGACGTCTGTCGCGACCTCCGCGCCCAGTCCGATACGCCTCTCATCATGATGTCGGCCGACGAGGTCGAGCGCGTGCTGGCGCTCGAGGGGGGAGCCGACGACGTCGTCGCGAAGCCGCTCTCTGGGCGCGAGCTGCTCGCCCGCGTGCGGGCCCATGCGCGCCGCGCCCGCGGGCTTTTGGGGCCTGCCGTCCGCGAGCTCTCCGTAGGCTCTCTCGTGATTCGAAGCGACGCCATGCGCGCGAGCTTCGACGGGTCGCCGCTCGCCCTCACCAACTACGAGTTCGTTCTCCTGCGAGCCCTCGCCGAGCGCGCTGGCCAAGTCCTCACCCGCGAGCAGCTCGTCGCGCTGATGGGGGGCGACGTGCTCGCGCGGACCGTCGACGTGCACATTTCCCATTTGCGTCAAAAGCTCGGCGACACCATTCACAACCCGAGGCTCCTGCTCACCGTGCGAGGGGTCGGCTACATGCTCGTTGCACGCGAAGAGCCGTTGGCCGCACCCGCGCCCGTGTGATTCGTTCGCGCCACGGACAGAATTCGAGCATCCGGCGTCGAGGCGTGGTCGAGGTAGTCGCCGTGAAACGATCCGCCCTCGGCCTCTTCGCCTGTTCGCTCCTCCTCTCGGTCGCTCCGGCCACAGCGTCGAGCGGCAACCGTTCGTCGTTTCACTTCCCGAAGCCGGCTACGGCGAACCTCGACAACGGGTTGATGATCGTCGTCGAAGAGGACCACCACGCGCCGCTCGTCGCGATGAATCTGCGTTACGAGGCCGGTTCGCGCGACGACGGGGCTGGCCACGAAGGCCTTTCGTTACTCGTTCAGCAGATGATGCTTCAGCGGACGAAGCACGTCCCAGAGGGCGACTACCGACGAACGCTCGAGCGCATCGGCGCCAACCACACGTGGGAGTGGGCGGGCGACGATGCCATGGGCGTCGCGACCGTCGTGCCGTCGAACGCCGTCGAGACGGTGCTGTGGCTCTGGAGCGATCAGATGGCGTTCTTCGCGCCGACCGTCGACGACGCCTCGCTCACGAAGCCGCGAAAGGTGGTCGAGGGTCAACTCCGCGCGCGGTTCGAGGCGGTGCCCTACGGGCGTGCTCACGCGCTCTCCCTTGACGCGCTTTATCCTGAAAAGCACCCGTACCACACTGCGTCCTCAGGGCGCCTCGCGAAGGCCACCGCCTCCGACGTGACGTCGTTCGTCGACGCGCACATGGCTCCCAACAATGCCATTCTCGTCGTCTCCGGCGATATCGACATAAGCCATGCGACGCGGCTCGCAAAACGGTATTTCGGCGCCATATCCGGCGGCCCCGACGCGAACCGCCCTCCGCCCCCGGCCGTCTCCCTCGCCGGGGAGACGCAGCTCGACGTCGCGGCGAACGTCGATGCGCCGAAGATCGAAATGACGTGGCCCACCCCCGCGCAGTACGCGAAGGGCGACGCCGAGCTCGACGTGTTCGCGCGCCTCTTGCGAGGGGCCCACACGTCCTTCCTGTCCTGGGGTGTCATGGCCACGAAGAACCTCGCCGTCGACGTGACGGCGTGGCAGTCCTCCCACGAGCTCGGGTCCGAGTTCACCATCACGGTCACCGGCGCGCCCGGCCGCACGGCGCAGGAGCTCGTCGTCGCGGTCGACGACGTATTGGCGAAGCTCGCGGGCGCGCAGCTCGATCAAGGGCGCGTCGAGCGGGCTGCGGTCGAATACCTACTTCCTAAGGTGTTTCGCTTCGAAGAGAACGATGCGCGCGCTCTCAATTATGGGATGTACGAGCAGTTCACGGGGGACTCCGGTTTTCTCGAGGACGACCTACTGCGCTACGCACACCCCACGTCCGCCAGCGTGCAGGAGACGGTGAGGCGCTACATCGATCCGCGTCGACGCATTCTCACCATGGTCAACGTCGACCCGAACGCGCCCGCGTGCGGCGTTCTCCGCGGCACGTCGTTCGTGCCCGCAACGAAGGGCGCGGTGGCGCCGTGACCGCGCGCGTGCACGTCGCTTTCGCCCGTTTCGCCCTGCCTTTCGCGTTCATCCTCGTGGCGGCGTGCGGTGCTCCGCCGAGTCGTCCGCGCGCGCCCCAGGCCGCGCCGGCGCCAGACGCTCCCGTTGCCGCGGCGCCGCCGCCCGCCCCCAGGCCTCGAACGCCCGACGAACCGTTTCGAGCCGCGCCGCCGCCGCTTGCGGAGCCGATGCCCTTCGCGCAGCCACGCATTCAGCAGCTCCGCTTGAAGAACGGTATCCCCGTCTACTTCATCGAGCGGCACGCGACGCCGTTCTTCCGCGCTGAAGTGATCGGCATGGGGCTTCCGTCGAAGGGCGAACGGCTGAATTCGCGTTGGATGATGGCCTCTTCGCTCGAGAAGGGGACGACCACGCTCTCCGACGTCTACGCCGTTGGCGATGCGCTCACGGGCGCATTTGCCGTCGTGTCGGAAGCGGAGTCGGTGGGGGAGGACGCGGTCTCGGTCGCCCTCACGGCGCGAAGCGACAAGGCCGACGTAAGCCTCGCGCTCCTCGCCGATCTCGTTCGCAACCCCACCTTCGACGAAAAAGCCTTTTCGTTCACGCTCGACTACTTCATCGGGCGGGTGACGCAGGCGACGGGCGACGGGGTCTTGGCCGAGCGGGCTCTTCAAGCCGCGATTGGCGACGACCCCGCGTCGCTTCTCGACGGCCGCACCGCCGACCTGCACGGCATGACCCGCGCCGATCTCGTGCGCGCACACCGCAGCACGTTCGACTCGAAGGCGACGGCCATCGTCGTCGCCGGCGACGTGCGCGGGGCCGAGCTCCTCGACGCTCTCAATCGCGGCTTCGGCGATTGGGCGTCGACACCGCCTGCCGCACGCCGTGCCGCGCCCAAGGCGCCACTCGAGGTACGCGCGCCGTCCGAAGCGCGGCCGCGCCTCGTCGTGATCGACCGCCCCGGCGCGCCCTCCGCCCACGTCGCGGTCGGCAACCGGGTCGACGGCCTACGAACCTTCGACTGGTGGACCCTGTTGGCGATTCGTACGCAGCTCGCCTTCGAAGGGAAGGGGCGCCTGCTGCGTCTTCTTCGCGACGAGCTGCAGCTCACGGCCGACGTGCGGATCGCGCTCCGCTCGGTTCCCAGCGGGCGGTCTTATGAGATTCACGTCGACGTTGCCCGCGAGAACGCGGTGACGACGACGCGCGTGCTCCTCGAGCAGCTTGCGGCGGCGCGTGGTGAAACCCCGAGCGACTCCGAGCTTTCGACCGTGAAGGCGGGTCTTCGTCGGGCAATTCCCGGATGGATCGCGACGAATCACGAGGTCGTCGAGACGCTCTCGGCGTTGGCGCGCGGCCTCTTCACAAGCGACGAGGCCGACAACTTCGCCGCGAGCATCGCCGCGGTGACGCCGACAGGCGTCCACGCCCTCGCTCACCGCCTGTTCGCACCGGGCGACACCGTCGTCGTCATCGTTGGCGACTGGGCGAGCATCCAGCCGGATTTCACGCCCCTCGGATGGCGCTCCGTCGAGGTGCACAAGGCGCCGTGAGGCGGGCGGCGCCGTTGTTCGGAAGGGCCTCCTACGCCCACGAAGGAGGTCCAAATGTCCCATGTGCCACACGACCCAAGGGAATCTCTCCTGCGACCCCGCCGTCGCGACCACCGGCGAGCCTTGCGCCGGACCGCGCCCGGGGGAGCTCCACCGGGTCTGACGGCGGTGCGCCGTCACCTTTCGCAGCGAAAGCGCTCTCGGACGGCGCGACGACTCAATCGAGGCGCGACGTCACGTTGAGCGCCCAGCGCTCGAGCGTGCCCACAGTCCCGCGCTTCGTGTCGACGACCTTGAGCGTCCACGTGCCGTTGACACTCTCGTCTCCCGAAAAGCCATGCACCTTGCCCGTGAGGCGCAAATCGGCCCCGCGCGACGTGCCGTCGTAGACCGTGACCTCGGTGCCCGCCGGGTTGGTGAGCGTCACGCGGAGCTGCGCGGCGTTCGCGTGGCGAACGATGGCCTCGAGCGAAACGTCGACGTCGACCGTCGCGAGGCCGTGCACGTCGATCGTTCGCGTGACGCCGGCCGGCGTGTTGTCGGGGACCGTGACGCCGTACCAGTCGCTGAACGTCCCGCGCATCCAGCTCGCTTGGCACATGCCTATGTCGCCACGCGTGAGACCACCGCAGACGAGGCCGGCGTTGCATGCGCCCGCGGGCTCGGCGGTGCAGTCGTTGCCGATCCCTTCGGGCGATACGCCGGCGGGCGCGCAGGAGCCCATGCCCGTGACGCGCGAGATGCCCGCGCAGGTGAAGCCCGCGCCGCACGTCGTGGCCGCATTCGCCGCGCGGCAGCCGTGACCACCGTTGCCGGGGAGCACGTTGCAGTCGATGAGATCGCCGTCGTGGATCGAGGTCGCAGTCGTCGTCGAGCCGGCGGCGAAGATGCGCCCGTAGCTGTTGTCGCCCGCGCCGTATTCGAACGCGGTGAACGCGCGCGCATTCGTGCGGTCCCAAAGCTCGAGGATGTTCACCTCGTTCTGATCGGCCGCTGCAAGAGCCTCTTCGGCCGTCGTCACGTCTGTGTGGCTCGATGCGTGGAGCGCCTCGACGAGCTGAAGGCGCTCGAGCGCCGACAGCTGCGCGACGTCGTTCACGAGACGCGCGCGGGCGACGTCGACGGTGAGCCCCTCGCGCACGCGGCTGTACGTCGTTCCGAAGACGCACGCCGAGGTCTCGAGGCACTGCGGGCATTCGAAGGCGACGCGGAATACGCCGCGCACAGCCGCCGTCTTCCCCTTCACGATTACGCGATAGGCACCCGGCTCGAGGGTGCGCGAGACCTCGGACCAGACCGTTTTGTGCGCGTCCTCGCCCGAGGTGACCGCGCTTCCGAAGCCGTTCGGTCCTTGCTTGTAAAGTACAAGCGTCGTGTCGACGACGGCGCCGTTGATCAACGCGGGGAGTGTCGTGATGCGCACGGCGGCGCGGACCGGAACGCCGAAGTCGAAGGCGTGGTAGCGCTCGTCGCTCGTGAGCTCGACGTCGGACGGTTCGCCTAGGGAGAGCTCGCCGTGGAGCGTCGGATTCTTCACCGTGTCGTAGGCGAGGGCATCGCTGCCGACGTTCTCGACGCCTTCGGGTGACGCGCTGCACGCGACGAGCGACGTGAGCGACGAGGTGATGGCAATCAGAGCAAAGGGGCGCGCGATGGCTGCGACGGTTTTCATGGAAGGGGAGCGCTCTACCATCGCGCGCTACGTCTGCAACGGAAGTCTATGGACGAGTTGAAATGGTCAATCTCTTGGTTACGCAGGGACGGCTATTTCATCTTCCGAGGTACGTAAATCGCCGCCGTTTTTCCCGTTGGAGACACCTGCACCGCGCCGTTTTTCACGGTGAGCAAGGCTTCGCCACCGCTGCCCAGAACGTCGTCCAAGAGTGTTCCCTCACCGAGGGCATCGCGATCGGCTTGGGGGATCTTCGTGTATCCGCGAATAGGCAATTGAATGACGCCCGTAGGCGCCGACGCGTTCGACAGCACCACGATGACGCGGCTGTCGCCGCGCGCTCGGAGAAACGCGAGGACGTTTGCATTGGCGCCATTGGCCCGCCACAGCTCCGCGTAGGACCCTTCGGTGAGCGCCGGCGTGGCCGCGCGCAGGGATAGGAGCTTACGTGTGAGATCGAAGTTCGCGCGCGGGCTGCCGGCAAAGCCTGCCGCGGTCGCGGGGCGCATCGCCGCGTCCCACGCCCACGAAGGCATGTCGCGCCGGTGGTCGTCGGTGCCGTTGGCGGCGCCGAGAGCCCCAAGCTCGTCGCCCGCGTACAGCTGAGGAATCCCAGGAAGCGTAACGAGCGCCGTGAGCCCTAGCGCATACCGAGCTCCAAGCTCGGTATTTGAGAGAGCGCCCGCCTCGGTCATGAAGCGATTAACGTCGTGGTTGTCGAGGAGGTTCGTCTCGTTGAGCGCGTTTTCGAGGCCGAACGCGTCGATCTCGTCGCGCACGCGATTGGCGACGAGATCGACCGAGCCGCCCTTCGCGAAGCAATCGACCAACGCCCGCCGCAAAGGGAAGTTGAACGTCGACGTGAACCCCACATCGAGAAACGGTTTCTGTTTCGAATAGGCGCCTTCGTCGAGCACCTCGGCGACGGAGAAGAGCGCGGCGTGAGTCGCGATGGCTGGAAAGAACGACGTTCGGTAGTAGTCCAACGGCACGTGCTTCGCCGTGTCCATACGAATGCCGTCGATCGCAAACCGTGTGAGCCATGCGCTCGTGACGCCCGTCACGTAGGCGGCGACCTCGGGCATCTCTTGGGCGAAGTCGGGCAGGGCGCCCAGGGGGCAGTAGACCTCCGGATCACCCAGCGACTGGCATGCGGGGTAGGTGTGAAACCAGCCAGGCTTTTGACCAACGACCCGTGCGCCGTACCCTGCGTGGTTCACAACGACGTCGAGTACGAAGCGCATTCCTCGGCCGTGGAGATCGGCCAAGAGCGCGTCGACGTCGGAAGGCGTGCCGAGCTTCGGCTCCATCGTGGTGTCGTCGGGGAATGCGAAGTCGGCCCAGTAGCCGTGGTAGCCGCAGGCGTCTCCGCGCACGCCGATCTGTTTGTAGAACGGAGTCGACCATAGCGTCGTAATTCCGAGATCGTTCAAATAGGAGAGCTTGGCTGTGAGGCCCCGCACGTCACCGCCGTGAAATCGCCGTGCGTTGCTCGGGTCGAAGCACTCGGCGACCCCGAGGCGGTCGTTCGTCGCGTCGCCGTTGAAGAAGCGGTCGGGCATTGCCAAGTAGATCGCTTGGTGAGACCACGGGAGAGGCCCTGCCGTCGTCGCGCTATCGACGCCATCGCTCGCGTCCCTCACGACGGCCGCGTCTGACGAGCCGCCCTCGCGAGGAGCGGCCGGCGGGAGGGGCGCGAACGAGCCCCCGTCTGGCGTGGCGGGGAGGCGAGATCCGCACGCCACGGCGGTGAGCAGCGCGCACACGAAAAGGGCTGCTCGGTGCGCGAAAACCAAGACGGAACTCTGACCTGCGTTACGCGCTCAGGTCAGTCTCATTGTGGTCTTTCCGTGCGCGCGGCGACGGCGGTCGACGCCTGCGGCGACGCGAGCCCGAGGGCGCGCCGCGCCGCCGCAAGACGCTCCTTCGTCTGCGGCTCGTACTCCCGCTCGCTCGGGGGCAATTTGCCATCGAGCTCCACGGCGCGGAGTTGGTACGTGTTCGCCTCGCGCGCGTCCCCCTTGGCTTGGAATGCCGCTGCCAAATCCAACGTATCGCCAACGATCATCATGTGATTTTGCCCTACGGTTTCAATTCGCAGGGCGATGCCTCGTTGGAAGATTCCAAGGGCCGCCGTGCTGTCGCCCTTTGCGAGATAGGCATTGCCCAAGTTGTGAAGGACCGTCGCCACGTCGGGGTGGCGGGCGCCGATCGACGTCTCCCAAATCTCGAGGGCCTTTTGAAAGCTCGCGATCGCGGCGTCGACGTCGCCAGCCGCAAGAAGCTCGTCCCCCATGTTGTTGTAGATTTTCGCGATGACCGGATGGCTCCCGCCGAGCGACTGCACATCAATCTTCAAGATTCGTTGGTAGAGCTCCACAGCCGACCGGTGGTCGCCGCGCGCCCCTTTCGCGTCGGCGAGGTGCGAGAGAGCCGTCACCGTGCGCGGGTGCTCGGCGCCGAAGGTCTCTTGCATGATCGCGAGGCTTCGCGCGTGGCACCCCTCCGCTTCGTCGAGCTTCCCCTCGGCTTCGAGGACGATCCCGAGGAGGCCTAGCGCTCTCCCAACGTCGGGGTGGTGACCGCCGTAAAGCGCCTCGAGAGACGCGACGGCGTTTCGCGCGGTCACCTCCGCAGGTGCGTAGCGCCCCTTGTGCCAGTCGAGCGACGCCTCGAGAAGAAGAAGCGCGCTCGGCAAGTCGGCGGGCGACCCGAGGCGCGCGAGCTTCGCGCGTGCAATCCACAAGAGGCCGCGCGCTTCGTCGTAGTGGCCAAGGCGCTCACCGATGACGAGCACCAGCTCGAGCCACGCGCGCGCGGCGATCTCTTCGTGGTGCCCCGCTTCGGCGGCGGCAATTGCCTCGCGGTACGAGGTCGCCGACGCTTCGTAACTCCCTGCGCGCTCTTCGAGAACCGCGCGCGCACGAAGCGCTTCGGCGAGGGCCGGCGCGTACTGAAGCTCGCGCGCGCCCGCGAGCGCTGCATCGGCCTCGAGCGTCGCATCGGAGACCCGAAGCGCGTCCAGCAGCGCGAACACCTTTGCGACGTGGGCTCGCGTCGCATCGTAGCGCTCGCGCGCATGGGGCGACGACGGCAGGCGCACCGGCGCGCGAAGCGCGGCCGTGTCGCTGCACGACGCGAGAGGCGCGAGGCGGTTCACCGACTCGACGGCCTTCTCGACACTCTTCGCATCGACGGTCACGAGGAGGTCGGCGCGCTCGCGAAGCTCGGAGAGCCGCTCGTCGAAGCACGCCATGCGAAGGTCGAGAAGCTCCTCCGACTGCTCGCCGCGAAGGCGCGTCGCCTCGCACGCGAGCATCCGCTCGTTCACCCACGTCTGCGTGTACGCATCGAGTGCGCTCACGACCGCGCGCGCCGCCTGGTCGGCGTAGGGCACTCGGGTCTTCGCAAAGACGCTCGTAAGCGTGGCGCGACGCGGCCCATCCCACACGCCCGCGAGGCGGAGCTCGCCGCCACGACAGACTCCGAAGCGCTCGCGTTGCCACGCGACGGCTGCCAGGGAGAAGAGCGCGAGCGCGAGGGTCGCGAGGGCGACGGCGAGAATGCGGCGCCGGCGCACCGCGGGGTCGTTTTGAAGGTCGGCGAGCAGCGCTTCGATCGACGGGTAGCGAGCCTGAGGGTCGGCCGAGAGCGCGCGCACGAGAATCGCGCGAAGCCATCGTGGCACGTGCGTGCCGGCGGGCGCAGCGCGCACCTCGCCCATGACGAGACGCTCGACGTAGGCCGCTCCCGTCCCTTCGAACGGCCCTTCGCCGTAGAGCGCTTCGTAGAGGCACACGGCGAACGCGAACTGATCGCACTTCGCGCCCACGGGCTCGCCGAGGTGCTGCTCGGGGGCCATGTAGCGCGGCGTGCCGACGAGATCGTCATCGACGACGTCGGTCGCGGTAGCCGCCGCAGTCGCGGCCGTCGTGTCGGTGCCGTCCATCCGCGCGACGCCGAAGTCGAGGACGCGCACGCGCCCGTCGGCGCCGAGCATCACGTTCGCGGGCTTGAAATCGCGATGAACGAGCCCCGCGCGGTGCGCCGCTGCGAGCCCTTCGCCCGCCGACAGAAACGCCTTGATGATCGCCTGCCGGGTCTTCGAGCTCGCGTCGTCGCGGAGCCACGCTTCGAGGGTGGGGCCTTCGACAAGCTCGGTGGCGAGGAAGACGTCGACCCCCGACGTGCCGACGTCGAAGACCGCGAGCACGTTGGGGTGCGAGAGGCGCGCGAGCGCTTTGGCTTCACGCAGCAGGCGCGCGCGGCCGCCGCCGGTGCTCTCCCGTTCACCGCTGCCGCGCATCGCGTCGGCGGCGGCGGCGTCGGCGCGGAGAAACTTGATCGCGACCGCCCGTTCGAGCTCCGGGTCGTAGGCCTTGTAGACGACCCCCATGCCGCCTTCGCCGATCTGATCGATGATGACGTACCGGCCGACGGAGACGCCTCGCGCGAGTGAGGTCACCGCTCGATCATACGCCCACCTTCGGCACGCTTCGAGGCGGCCTCACCGATTGCAGAATGTGGCATTGCTCCATACAAGCGATCGTCATCGTCCTTTTCGAGAGCATGCTGACGCTCATGCTCTTCATCGCCCCCGCGCTTCTCGATCCGCGTTCGATGTACCGCCTCGCGCCCTGATGTGGGGCGCGTTGCCGCGGGCGGCGGCCGTGGCGGAGCCTCTCGGAGCGCTCTTCGGCATCGTCATCGCGAAAATCCGACCTCGCGAGATCGCGCCCCATGGCCGGGACGCTCGGCGCTGGCGTTGCCCGACGTGCGCGGCGAGCAGCCGCGTGCCGAGATGATCGAGGGGTGAGAGACGCGCGATCGCCCGCCGTCACGGTGAGAGGGCTCGAGCGCCTCGCGCGACGTCAGCCCGCGGCGCGTGGTGTGAGGGTCACGCGCACGCCGTACTTGGGGCGCAACGTGACCACAGCCTCGGGCACCACAGGGTGGCCCGGGACAAGATCGACCCGCACGCGCTGAACGATCATCGCGAGAATGATTTGCGCCTCCATCATTGCAAACGCATTCCCAATACAAATGCGCGGGCCGCCGCCAAAGGGGATATAGGCGTACTTGGGTCGTGATTCTGCCGCGCCCGCGCGAAAACGCTCGGGGTCGAACCCCTCCGGATTTTCCCAATAGGAAGGGTGCCTATGAAGCGTATAGGGCGACATCCCAACGATGGCGCCGCGGGGGATCTCGTAGCCGAGCACCTGATCGCTCTCGATAGCCTCGCGCTCGAACGCCCACACGGGCGGGTAGAGGCGCATCGCCTCTTCCAAAACCATGCGCGTGTACTTCAAGTTGCCCATGTCCTCGAGCCCGGGCGGGCGCGTACCGAGCACCTCGCGCACCTCGGCGTGGAGCTTGCGCTCGATATCGGGGTGGCGCGATAGGAGTGAAAGCGTCCACGACATCGCGTTCGCGGTGGTCTCGTGGCCCGCGAGCACGATCGTCATGATTTCGTCGCGGAGCTGCGCGTCGTTCATCCCTTCGGAGGTGGTTTCGTCCTTCGCCTCCATGAGCATGGAGAGGAGATCTCCGTGGTCCGTTGCCGTGCGCCGCCGCTCGCTCACGATCCGGTAGACGAGATCGTCGAGCGTCTTTTTCGCCCTGTGAAACCGCCCGTTCGCCGGGGTTGGCAGCCACGGCGGCAGCCGCACGATCGACTGCGCGAAGTCGTCCGCGTGGCGAAGCGCATAGGTGAGGGCGCGGCCGATGGAGGCCGACTCGGCGTCGACGTCGGTGCTGAAGAGCGTCTGGCCGACGATTTGAAATGTGAGGCGCATCATCTCGGCGTGAACGTCGAGCGTGTCGGTGCGCGGCGTGACGCGCGCCCAGCGCGTGAGCATAGCGTCGGTCGCTTCGACCATCCGCGACGCGAAGCGCGTCATGCGCGACCGGTGAAATGCCGGCTGAGCGAGCTTGCGCTGACGCCGCCAGAAGTCGCCCT